>NZ_JCAUBA010000025.1:0-97744 GCF_059692235.1 Paenibacillus sp. J2R1T-4
AATGCTTATATGAGCATGTATTTGCAGTATTCGTCATTTCTATGGGTGTTAAAATCCTGCGAGTGAGTGAGCATTCGTGAGAAAAACCCTTAAAACCGAGGGAAGGGCAGGGAGATGGAGCGGAAAAGCGCCAGCGGTCGCATTTGAACATCGTTTTCTCACAACTAAAAATTAATTCAAGGAATACGATCTCAAGAGCGATTGTAGCCCATCTTCATGCCCTCCACGCGCTTAACTGAACTCAATTGCCAAGGACCTTAGCGCTAACTTATTTTACAACAGGAACCGCATTATAGTATTCTTCCATGGTGATTCCTTTGGAAACAATCTCCTTAGCCACTTTGGTGCCGACATAGCGGATGTGCCAAGGCTCATATTGGTAACCTGTGATCGCCTGCTTCCCCTTAGGGTAACGAATGATGAAGCCGTAAGTAGCCGCATTCGTATCCAGCCATTTGGCTTCAGGAGTCCCGGCGAAGCAGTCCTGTGCGGCGCATTTGCCTGTGCTTCCCGACACATCGATGGCTAGCCCTGTTTCATGCTCACTATGCCCGGGAACAGCGCTATAGGTCCTGGCTTTCTCTTCGCCATCCCGTTTCACATAGTTATCGAATAGGGTTTTCTGTGTAGCATGGGAACGATAAGCGGAAACACCGGCAAGCTCAATATTATCTTTCTTCGCGCCTGCGAACAGCTGCTCGAGTGCGGTAGCAGCCTCTTTGCGGAGCATCCTCTTTTCAATTTTCTCCTTGAATATAAAAGCAACCTCCGGATAAACGAGGTCGTTAGGCTCGTATTGATCCGGCAGCTTGAACTGTTTGTTGACCAGTGCTGTAATACTCTCCGGCGATGCTACGACCTGCACGGCATCCCCCTTATTGGCTGTAGGAGTCGGAGAAGGAGTGGGTGAGGCAGATTTCGTAGGCGAAGCTGTTGCGGATGCGGTTGGGCTTGGGCTGGGACTAGGAGCGGCTGTATTTGTAGAAGGCGATGGCAGAGAAGGGGTTGGTGTAGGGCTCGCAGGATTTTTGCCACATCCTGTGAATATAGCTGTAGCTGTCAGCAGCACCACGGCAGTTGTAGTCATTTTGTTCATTATGTTGTCCTCCTGGATGTTCATAAGTATTTACATCGTATTAGACTGTTCTGTGACGGTTAATGTTTCAATTTGATTTATTTTACGGGAAAACAGCCATATACACAACTCTCTGGATTTAACTCCTACGCTTGCGATAGGGAGAGGCCAGGATTCGTAATTGCTCTCTATATTTGGTTACGGTTCGGCGGGAGAGGATAATGCCATCCTCACGCTGCAGAAGCTCGGCTAGTTTACGGTCGGAATAAGGCTTGCTGTTGTTCTCGGCGGCGAGAATTTGGCGTATGCGTTGTTTGATATGTTCGGCTGACACGGGTTGAGCTTCGTTATCGGTAGGAAGTCCAGTGGACAGCAATTGTTTGAGTGCATAAACCCCATGGGGAGTTTGCACATATTTATGGCGGATCGCTCGACTGATTGTCGAAGGGTGCAGGTCCAATTGGGATGCAAGTGTCTTGAGACTTAATGGCTTTAAAGCAATGTCGCCAAGTTGGATAAAAGCTTGCTGCTCTTCTGCGATGGCAGTAAGCACACGTCCAAGGGTGGAGTTTCGTTGCTCCAGATGGGTGATAAGGATGCGGGCTGCTCTTAGCTGTTGTTGCCAATAAAGGGTGGTTTCTTTGTCATGGGCTTGAATCAATTTTGCAGTAGAATGCTCAGGGTTAATGGACAATTTGGGCAGTCTGTCAGAGTTTACAGAAACCTGAAGCTGATCCTGCACAACCCGAAAGGAGGCATCCGGCATGATGTAAGTATTGTGTTGCGTTGAGGCGAACTCGGAAGCGGGACGTGGATTCAAGGCTGTGCGAATATAGTGGATAATAGCCTCCGTCTGTTCCAGTGAGATCCCCATACTCTCCGATATCTCCCTTGTTTTACCCTGGGCAATCTGTTCGATATGACCTTCAACAGCCGCGTAAGCTCTTGTTGGAGCGGAAGAGTCTCTTTTGATCTGCAGGAGCAGACACTCTTTTGCCGTACGGGCGCCTACCCCAGCTGGATCCAGTGATTGAATAACGTCCAGTCCAGCTGCAACAGTATCTGCAGAGAGACTGATCGAGGAGCTTATCTCTTCTATCGACAAGGTCAAATACCCATTCTCCTGCAAGCTACCTGCAATATACTGAGCTGCGTGCATAACGGATTTAGGTAAGGAATACAAGCGTAGCTGGTCAAGCAGGAACTGCTCTAGGCTCAGATTCAAGTTTAACGGCGCGTTTCCCAATATATCACGATTGTGGTTTGCAGGCATGCTAGGGAGAGGTGTTGCAGGCTCTAACTCGATCAAAGGATTGTGCTGTGCCTGCTGCTCCAAATATTGCTCCAACTCGCGGCCGGACATACGGAGGATATGTAACGACTGCTTCAGCTCCTGTGTAAGGACAAGCCTATGCTGTTGGGACTGCTGCAGACGTTGGTGCTGACCTGTCTGAAGACGAATATTGGTCATGGCTCACCGCACTCCTTCTCTAATTTCGCATCCTGCTTTTATAGTATAACGTATCCTAGTCAGGAAATGGTCAAAGGCCGATTACTTCGATACAATAGAGGCATTAGAACTCATATATGATCATGGGGTCATGGATTAGGGGGCACAGCAGCTATGGAGCGCAGGCATCGTTTGTACATATTCGGGATGTGTTGGTCGATCATTATGATCATGCTCGGGGAATTAATTTGGCTGCCTGATCCTATTCGTCTTGGGAGTGGGGATCGTTTGTTCTGGATCGACACTGTGGATGTGTTAGCCTACACGATCCTGCTGGTGCCTTTGGCCTGGATCGCGGCGGCCGCGCTTGGCCTGGCGGCCGCAGTAAGGCGTGCCCGAGGCGCTGAAGCCGCCGCGGGGCAAGTTCTGCGCTCCCGAGTGGCCACGTCGGGAGCGATCGCGGTGCAAGCGGCGGTCATCGCCGCTTGCGCACTTATGATCGGCGCGCTCGCGGTCGAGCCGCGCCGGCTGGTGTGGGCCGCGTGCCTGCTGGGCGCGGCCTGGCTGCTCTCGTTGCTCGATATGGCGATAGCCGAGAGCAACGGAAGCTTCATCGTGCGGCAGAAGCGCACGATCCCGAAGCGCAGCCTGGCGGTGCTGGCTGCAAGTGCAGGGCTCTTGTTGGCGCTCGTATGGCCAACCTCGTACATGGTGACCTACCCCGGCATAACGATCAACATGAATCGCTATGCCAGCGCGGAAGGGGGGACCGAGCATAAACCGATGATCGGGGTGCTCGTCTTCGAACGCCCGGCCTTCCCGATAGATTGGCTGTATGCACGGATCTTCCCACATTACTCGTTCGAGCCCAAAGCGGAGCTCGGCATGACGCTTGGCGCATACGACTCCTTGGTACGCAACATGAAGGCAGAAGCAGACGCCTTGGCTAGCGCCATAGCGTTTCACCAAGTCGGACTCGGCGAAGGTGCCGTGTCCCAGGGGGTCAAGGTCGTTCAAGTACAGGCAGACGCACCTGCAAGCGGAAAGCTGAAGCCGGCGGACGTGATCCTCGAAGTGAACAACCGTGCTATACGGACTTCACAAGATTTGACCGCCTTTATGCGTGGGGTTCGCCCTGGTGAAGAAGTCCTAATCAGTCTGAAGCGTAACAATCAGCAAATGTCATTGAAGGTGGGGACGAAGCCGCACCCGGATAACGCTAACCAGGCGGCGTTTGGCATTTCAATCGAGGATGAGCTCCAGCTGGATCTGCCTTTATCGGTTGCATTTCGGGACTATCTCGCTCATGAAGGCGGCCCTTCCCATGGGGCAATGCTTACACTGGCGTTGATCGATCAGTTAACACCTGGAGGGATCACGAACGGGAACACCATTGCAGGGACAGGTACGATCAACGCAGATGGTTCCATTGGCCGAATTGGAGGCATTGAACAAAAGGCATATGCCATTGAACGGTCTGGAGCGGATGTATTCTTTGTTCCGGATGGACAAGAAACCGAGGCGCGGCGCGGTTCGCAGCACCTAACCATCGTACCGGTGAAGACAATAGACGACGTAATTGCATGGTTGAAGACTCATCCGCATACGTCCTGAGGTTGATCGGCAATCAACATGGGCAGAGTCTCCGGGATGAGTCGGCTAAACAAGTTAAGTACCTGCCAAGCACCTATTGTGAGTAGCCGCCCTCATCTTGCGCCCAATAGGTGCTCCAGAGGTACTTAATGCTCCAAATCCGCGCACGCCAGTCGCCAATTGGGAGGAGTTAAGTACCTGCCAAGCACCTATTGTGAGTTCCTGCCCTCATTTCGCACACCCAACCCTAAAAAATTCGACATTTTTTTACATAGATCCCTCGTAGGATAGAGGATTTACACACCCTCGTATAGAATGATAAATTTCACACACTTTTTTATATCACTTTTTTCCAATTACGGGGGAGATCAATGAGAATACGTACCCGCAAGCAACGCTCCTTCACCGCGGAGCTATTACTATGGATTTCCTTGCTGGTGGTCTTACCGATCATCCTGTTAATGGTCTACTTTTATACGAATACATTCTCCGGCCTCAAGCAGGTGGAGGAAGAGAAGTCCATCCTGGCTAATCGTGCCGTGCAATTATCGATTGAGTCTCTGGGCGAGACGATATCCGGGGTTACGATTACGAACGGTTACTGGGAAGCTAATCGACAAGCGGTTCTGACCCGCGATATGGCATGGTTGAACAAGAACATCGAGGATATGCCTGGGGTGGTGCCCAATATTGATTTCGTCGCAGAGACTGATCTTCAAGGAACAGTTCTTGTGCAAGCTGGCAACTTAGAAGAGTTCACGGGGAAGCTGAAGTATCCAGAGCTATTGGAGCGGTTCAAGCAGGAGGAAACTTTCTATGGGGTTCTTAATACCTCAAAGGGTGTTGCAATCGTAGCCGTCTCACAAGTGACGGGAGATCAAGGTGAGGAGGACGCCGTAGGTATCCTCATTACAGGACGATTCCTGAATAATGAAATTCTAGAAGCGTTGGAGCATACGCTCCAGTCCGAGATGGCTCTTCTGACCATGACCGGTCAGTTTATCAGTTCCACAGAAGCTTTATCCATAGACGATCTGAAGCCCCATTTGACTGTGATGGAAGCCGGATCAGAAGAAGTATTCGCGCTTGAGAGGACCAAAGCTCATTATTTGGCCAAGGTAGATGCACCGCTAACGGATATGTCAGGTCGAACCATCGGTGTAATCCGTACACAGGTACCATCTGTTTCTACTGCGCAAGCGGTGGACGGTTTAGGACAAATGGCGCTCTACTCTCTAGGCATCATGGCTATTCTGCTCATCCTTGTAGCGACATTACTCCGTCAACGCATTATTTTACCTCTTCGGCATTTCACAGCTTCGCTGGAGGAGGTCGCGGCAGGCCGATCAGTGGACGCTATTCCGAAGCATGTGCTGCAGGCAGAAGCCCAAATTGTTGTTGCGATTCAAAAAATCATGCAGTGGAACCAAGTGCTTGAACGAACCGTGCAGCAACGCACTTCTTCGATACGCAGCTTGTTGGACAATGCGAATCAAGGGTTCCTCTCGCTCGGATCCGACTTAAAGGTTAAGGAGGAGTACAGTGTGGAATGCACCCGTATCTTCTCGCGCAACATTGCGGGCGTTGCATTGCCCGACCTGTTGTATCCGGACAACGAAGCGGAAAGAGCGGTGCTGCAGTCCATACTCCTGGATTACTTCGCGGAGCGCGAGGAGCTCAAAAAAGAGCTCATGCTTTCACTGATGCCAGAGGAAGTGGAGATCGAGGACAGAATCCTGAGGATTGAAGTGAAAGCGCTCGGGCTCTCGCAAGAGGTTAACCTGTCCTCGGCAGCCGGTGAAGAATCCATCATGGTGATGCTAACGGATATCTCGGAGAAACGACTGTTGGAGAATCGTATGCAGGTGGAGCAAGGTATGCTTCGGATGGTCGTTCAAGCCGTTACGCATGCTGATGATTGTGCGGATATCGCCAGGGATTTTGAGCGATTCCAGCACACAGAGATGGCGGAGACTCTCGCAGGCGAAGAAACGCCGGAAGAGAAGGCGCTCAGCTTGTACAAGACGGTACATACGTTCAAAGGCAGCTTTGGGTTTATGCAATTCCACGGAATCGTAACACGGCTGCATGCTTTGGAATCGGGTCTGCAAGAGCTGTTAGGACGAGCGGATGGCTTCACGGCTGGGCAATTATCTGAATTCCTCCAAGTACAGCATTTGGACACATGGCTTAGGGATGAGGAGAATTTGCTCAAGCAAGTGTTGGGCGAATCCTACGATCTGTTGGGACAAAATCAGACGGTGAGAATTGAGCGGGAACAGCTTTTTGAACTGGAACGCTGGATTGAAGCGAGAGTGCATCATGAAGAAGATCTGGAGCTGTTGGAGAAGCTAAGAGCTTGGCGTTACAGACCGATTCAAGCGCTGCTGAAGCATTACCCGCCGTATCTGAAGGAAATGACCGATCGCAGAGGATTGGAATTACATCCGGTCCTTATTCAGGGCGGAGACGTGCCGGTGGATTCCGAACGATACTATCATTTCGCCAAGTCGCTCGTGCATGTAGTACGTAACATTGTCGTACATGGATTGGAGCCGGGCACCGAGCGACTAGCATGCGGCAAAGACAGCAGAGGGACCGTTAGGTTCGATGTAGAGCATAGGGAAGGGATTCTTCGATTGTCGATTGAAGACGATGGGAGGGGGATCAATCTGGATATGCTTCGTCAGAAGGCAGCCAAGCTCTGGGCGAATGAGAGCGGTGCAAGTATGGGCATGCCGGATCAAGAGTTGCTGCAGCTTATATTCCGCGAGCAATTCTCGACAGCCCGGGAGGTAACGGAATGGGCAGGACGGGGAATCGGATTGGCAGCCGTGAAAGAAGAAGTGGATCGATTGGGCGGGGAGATTATAGTTACTACTGTGCCGGGCATGGGGACGAAATTCCTGTTCCATCTGCCAGATGAAGGTATTAAAGGGGAGGTTACGAGTGGGTAGTATGGAACAAGAGGAGAAGGAGATCGAATGGTTCCAGATGCTGGTCTCGTCTGCGGAGAATTATATGGGTCGGCTGGGTACTCCGTCTTTGAAGCGACTAGACCTATCTGAGCAAGAGGGTCAATATAAGCTGGAAGATGTGACGGCATTCATCCAAGTGAGCGGAGCGCAAGAAGGCGGATTTCTGTTCACGGTGGACAAAAAGCTCTCTATGTTATTCGCCAAGCTCTATATGTCGGAAGAGATAACCGATGAAGAAGCAGACCGATATGCAGTTGAGGTTGTGGCGGAAATGGCTAATATAATCTCAGGAAATGCTTTGACAGACCGGGAGCTACATGATATTTTGTTAGGAAATCCATTAATGATATTAACTAAAAAAGCGGAAATTCACGCCAAATGCAGAAGATCTTATTTGCAAGCGTATGGGTCGTTAGATGGCTCGTTTCGGCTAATCTATATTCCAATGGAGCACAGGGCAGAGTTAGCGAGCATACTGGCCGTGCGATTGGACTAAACGTTTGGAGGAGCTTGCTATGGCAAAAATTATGATCGTGGATGATTCAGCAGTCATGCGTAAAAATATCCGTACTTCTTTGGAACGCGGTGGACATGATATCGTTGCGGAAGCAGCGGATGGACGCGAGGTTCTCGCTATATACATTAATAACAAGCCGGATCTCGTAACGATGGATATTAGTATGACCAGTGTAAACGGGATAGAAGCGCTGCAAGGACTCTTGAAATCGTTCCCGGCGGCTAAGGTTGTAATGATCTCGGCGATTGGACATAAGCAGCAAGTGCTTGAGGCGATTAAGGTCGGAGCGAAATCTTACATAGTGAAACCTTTTGACGGACCTAAGCTGTTGGAAATTGTGGGGAAAGTATTGTTAACCTGATTCCTAACTCTCATGTTTGTTAATGATCTACTTACTGAAGTTACCTGCGTACCATACGAAAGGACGCCCATTGAAATACTACAGATTCGAGCTCTATGATTCCGATTAATGGAATCGTAGAGTTTTTGCGTTTGCCGGAAGGTGCTATAATGGACAGATGGTGTGGTGGTGAGAGTAGAAGAGATCATCAGAGCATAGTGAACATCGAACAAATCTGGAAAAGTAGGAGGATGAATGGAAACATACTGGAAGAGAAACTTATACGTATTGTGGGTGGGCATATTTTTCTGCAGCATGTCCTATTCCATGTCAGTCCCGTTCATGCCGCTTTTCTTGAATCGCGATTTAGGGGTGGAGAATCACCTGGAGACTTGGTCTGGGTTGGCGTTCGGGATCAGCTTCCTGGCCAGTGCGCTCATATCGCCCTATTGGGGATCACTTGCAGATAAATATGGAAGAAAACCAATGATTCTGAGGTCGGGCTTCAGCCTGGCCATCTTATACGGGTTGACCTATTTTGTACGCAACCCGTACGAGTTGTTAGCTGTCCGGGTTCTTCAAGGGCTCCTGGCCGGATTCGTTCCATCCTCCATAGCCCTTATTGCAACGAATACACCTGAGAAGCATGTCGGGTACTCGTTAGGGGTAATCTCTACTGCCGGCGCGGCGGGCAGTATTATGGGGCCTTTGATCGGCGGAATCTCCAGTCGCTTCTTCGGCTATCGTGAATCTTATTTATTATCTGGACTGGTCGTGTTATTAGCTGTCATTATCGCATGGATTGGTGCCAAAGAGGCGAATTTCAATCGAAGCGCAGCGCGTTCAAGTGTACGGGAAGACTTGAAGGTAGCAGGAGCTAACCGCAAATTCATGCGATTAATCGGGATCAGTATGGTTATCGCAACCTCCGTGATGGTGCTGGAGCCCCTGCTGACTATTTATGTATTGGAGATAGGCGCCTCGCATGATACTGCATCCCTAAGTGCAGGCATTATTTTCTCCGCGGTAGGGATCTCTACCGTTATTGCGGCCCCATTATGGGGAAAGATCGGCGCTAAGATTGGCTACCAAAGGACTTTGTTCCTGGGATTGATTGGCGGCGGTGTAGGCAATTTACTGCAATTCTTCTTTCATAGCTTGGTCGGCTTCGGGATTCTCCGGTTCGTCTACGGTTTCTTCTTCGCAGCGGTCTATCCATCGATTCAAGCATTGATCGTGAAGTCAACAGCGTCGGAGTTCAGGGGACGCGCCTTCAGCTTGAATCAATCGGCGAACCAGTTAGGGACGATGGCGGGCCCGATGGCGGGAGGGGCGATTGGGAGCTGGATCTCGATCCCTGTGGTGTTCATCCTTAACGGAATAGCGTTAATTGTAACGGCCGTTGGTTTCTCGCCTCGGAGTAAGAAAGCGGAGCACACGGAGGAGAAGGCCAACGCCTCCGTATAAACCGAGAAGCACCCGATTACTCGGGTGCTTGGAAGCGAATATGAAGCCGGATGATCTCGGAGCGGCTTCCTATTCGGATGGGCGGCCCCCATGTTCCGTATCCGGAGGATACGATAGCATGCAGGCTGCCCTTCTGTTTGTAGCCCCAATCCAACTCGAAGAGGCGTTTCGTGATCAGGTGATTGGGCATCATTTGCCCGCGGTGGGTGTGGCCGGACAATAACACATCTACTCCGCTCGCGGCAGCGCGGTCATACTCAAAGGGCTGATGGTCCATCATGAGGATAGGCATGGTGTGGTCAACACCCGCGAGCAGATCGGCATGTGTCAATCTGCCTGTTGGTGTTGCACGCTCGGCTGTTTTGTCTTTTCGACCGGCTATATAGAAGCTGTTCGCGATCTGGAGCGTTCGATCCGTCAGAACTTCGATCCCGATTTCCTTCATCCTGCGTATATAATCATCGATATGCCCGCCGAAGTACTCATGATTGCCGAGGACGGCAAAAGTCCCGAAGCGAGCCTTAAGTCGACTCATTGGCTCCGACATGCCTTGGCGGATGAAGGGTTCGAGGGAGTCGTCCAAGACATCCCCAGGGAACAGGATGAGATCGGGCTGCATGGCATTGATTCGATTCACAAGCACGTTTAAGTATCTTCGCCGCACAAGTGTGCCAAGATGCAAGTCGGATGCTACTGCTACTTGAAGCTCTTTCAGATCTCCGGCTGCTTTTGGGAGTGTAATCTCATACGTTCTGACGATCGGAGTCCAGGCATTCCAGAAGCCGCGAAGGAACAGCAGCAGGATGATGACACTCATAACAGTACCCAGTACCGGGACATAATCGGATGAATCGACAGAAGAGAAAGACAAGACCAAGGCAGCAAGATTGGCAATAGGCATTAGCAGGAATGTATAGAACAGGATCGCCATCCAATACATGCCCAACCCTTTTAACACAGTGACAACCGCATGAGGCAGGAAACGTTCACCTAATCGTGCTGCTATATAGGAGAATGAGATGAACCAGAAGCAGACCCAGTAGAGCCTGGTGCTTGGCATTTCCATGATGCTGCTCAAGTAAATCAACACATTCCATCCTACGTAGAGATGAATCCCGATATATACAAGAAGAATGGCTGCTATTATGGCAAGGTAACGAGGTTTCATAAACTGAAGTGCTCCTCTTTGGGATGAATAAATAACTTTAATATTGTCGCATAGATGAATCCGTTTGTACAAACGCTTGTAGAATGACGAGGCAGAAGGGAACAGTGATCATGGGATATTCTCGCGTGCTTACTTCGTGTTATGCATACACTTACGTTTCGCATGAGGAAGAAGCTGCGTTATGCAGGTTGGAGCTTAGAACTTTATTCGGAGTGGAGGCGGACAGCGGGTGTATAGTTACGCCGATCTTAATAGATCCAAGCCGCAGTCCCTTTATCAAACAGCGTATAGAGGTGCTCTATCAAGGCGCCAGCATTCAGGAAATTGCCGATCAAGCTTCCGCGCTTGAGCTTCAGGCCGATACGTTCAAGGTGCAATACGTGCCAATCCGTCAATTGGTTTCGATTCCTTATGAAGAAGAGCGAGCGGTAGAACGTCTAATTGGAGCTAGAATACGTGGAAAAGCAGAGATGAGGAAGCCGGATATTAGATTCGGGGTGCTTCGGACAGTCGATGGGGTATGGTTATTCGGAGAAATTCAGGAAAATGAGGCCGTATGGCTGCTGCACAAAGAGAAGCCTAGACAATATTCAACGGCCCTAACCACCAGGATGGCTAGAGCCGTTGCGAATATTGCTATTCCTGGGCCCATGGGAGTCAAGGCAATCGATCCCTGTTGCGGAATCGGAACGATTGTCCTGGAGGCACTTTCCATGGGGATGGACATGATAGGAAGCGATGTGAATCCGTTAGCTGTTGCAGGAGCTCGAATGAACCTGGCACATTTCGGATATCCGAACGTCGTCCTCTTACAGGATATGAGAGAGATAACGGATCGATATGACGTAGCTGTTCTTGATCTGCCCTATAATCTATGCTCCGTCCTGTCCGAGGCTGAGCAGCGTGAGATGCTGGGATGTACCCGCAGGTTGGCATCTCGAGCGGTCATCATCGCTACTCAACCTATCGATACAGAGGTGGAGCATGCAGGATTTCGCATCCTGGACCGATGTGCGGTGCGCAAAGGAAGTGTGATCCGCCAAGTGATTCTAGGCGAATAGCTTGGGTGATACTGGCAAGACCGATAACGAAGGAGCAGCTAATGACGTTTGTTGTTGTTCAGCAGGGCGGGAAGCATCTTCATATCTTTGACCATCGCAGATTTGCAGATCGGGCAGAGCGGAGTCTCGACAAAAGAGAAGTTCTCCCGCATCCAACAGGAACATCCCGGGGTGCTGCATAACCAGACTGTCGTTTCCTCTTGTTGAACCTCTTCAACATTCTTCTTAGAGTAGTACAAGTCAACTTCCTCCTTTGGCCTGCCATTCCGGCGTAGACTTAATGGAAAAGAACTGCCCAATCCGGGCAGCTCTATAAGGACATGTCTTAGTATACGAGATAATTAGCGATTTATACCAATAATTTTAATTTTACCATGTAAGCCCTGTTTCAGCAATATGTCAAATGGTGTCGACCCGAATAGGAGCTCGCTCCAATTGGCGGGACATCCAGACTGCCACACCTACGATCACTAACATGAGGAATGCGCACCCAGCAAAAAGCCATAGAGAGTAAATAGGGGTGAACTTGTCCATAATGAACCCGGTCAGCTTAGGCAATAAGGCTCCGCCGAGGCCGCCGCTGGCAACAAGGATGCTGATCGTGCGTTCAGTAGTTCCCGGGAGCGCATCATTGAAAAGGAGCAATCCCATGGTGAACATCCCCGCCATGATGAGTCCGAGGATTACAATAAGTCCGAAGCTTATAACAAGAGAAGCGGAAAGGGATGTAGTTACGGCTATCAGAATCAGCCCTAACGTTGATCCCAAGCAAGCAAGAAGCAAGAAGCGACTTACTCGTATTTGGTCAGCAATGGTTGCAATCGCAAACCGCCCAATCGTCACGGCAGCCCAGAAGATGCTAACCCCTATAGCCGCGGTCGACTCACTGAGACCAGAAGCCTTGTGCATAATCGAGGGAAGGTAGTTAGCGAAGCTCATCTCCGTCCCTACATATAAGAAGAAAAATATCGAACCTGCCGCCAGGATAGGCAGCATACCTAAAGTATAACCGAACCTTACCTTACGCGAACGCCGTTCAGGCGCCAGGGCTCCTCCTGATTCATTTGACATGGATGAATCTGATGGATTCGGCTTCCATTCTGTCGATTGATCGGTCTGGATCTGATCCGATTGTTGATCGAATGAAATGAGGAACCATACCAATAGCGTTATACCCGATAAGATCGCGACGAAGGGAAATGAGATCTGCCACTTGTCTTGCAGAATTAACCACGCCGCTACTCCTGGCATAACAAGCGCACCGAGTCCGAAGAAAACCTCCAGCCGACTCATCGCCGATGCTTTTTTCTCCTTCATTACAGCAAGAATCATCGCCCCGATGACAGATTCAATCATCCCGAAGCCGAGACCAGCGAGCGGCCCGATTGTAAGCATCCACCCCCACGCGGGCAGGAAGCTGTATACCGATTCGGCCAGTGTCAAGCAGCTGAACGCAATAATGATCGTCCAGCGCCGGCCTAAGACACGTAGTATAGAAGGCGTTGCCAAAACTCCGATTAAGAAACCGAAGAATTGATTCATAATTAATTGACCGCCGTCTTTGTAATCCACCGCGTAGTGGTGGATCATGGGCTCCATAAGCGGGCCGACAACAACATGCGCCAGTCCTATAATGAAATAGGACAAACATCCCATCCAGATAAATTTATTCATTATTATATATTAGCAGAGCAGGGCTATTATGGCTATACAGCTCTACAATTCGCTTACCGTTTGGCCGGGGCTTTGGCAGCAGAAATAAAGGGTTTCCGGCCAGTGCTGCGAAGTGGATATTTGCGATTCAGATCAGATAAGTCTAGTATGAGGGAAAACGAATGTGGGGATATTTGCAACTAGAAGACTTGCTGTTAAGGAGGAATTCATCATGTTGAGAAGACGTCGATTTTTTACTAAGCTTGGTGTATTAGTCGCATTAGTAGCGTTGAGTGGGATTATCGCCAGCTGCGGGGGGAAATCTGCAACGAATACTCCAAGCGCTGCGCCAACTGGATCTCCGTCTGGTGGAACTGCGGCTTCTTCAACTCCAACTCCAACTGCTGATCTGATCCAACAGCGTGTAGATAAAATGACATTAGATGAGAAAATTGGTCAATTGGTGCTTGTGGGGCTAGAAGGTACGGAGATGCAGGCGCAAACCAAAGAAATGATCGAGAAACACCGGGTGACCGGGTTTATTTTATACAAGAACAATATTACGAGCTCTTCACAAACGCTGCAATTGCTCAATCAATTGAAGGCGACCAATCGGAAGGACGCTTGGCCCTTATGGTTAAGTGTGGATCAAGAAGGCGGCAAAGTCGACCGTATGCCTGAACCGCTGATCAAGCTTCCTAGCGCGCTAGATGTAGGGCGAGCGAATAAACCGGCGTATTCTTATGCGATTGGGCAAGCATTAGGAGAAGAAGTGCGTGCGTTAGGGTTCAATATGAACTTTGCACCGGTGTTGGACGTGAATAGCAATCCGAACAATCCTGTAATCGGGAATCGCTCCTTCGGCTCTGAGCCAGAGACAGTCATACAGCACGGGATTCAGGTGATGAAAGGCATTCAATCGACGAAGGTGGTTCCGGTAGTGAAGCATTTTCCGGGTCATGGAGATACTTCTGTTGATTCACATCTCGATTTGCCTGTTGTGCCAAAAAGCTTACAGGAGCTACGTTCTTTAGAGCTGCTTCCGTTCGTTGAGGCGATTAAAGAGCACGCGGAAGTCGTGATGGTGGGACATCTTCTGCTGCCGCAAATCGACGAGAAGAATCCAGCATCGCTCTCGGACAAGGTGATTAACGGGTTACTCCGAAAAGACATGAAGTTTGGCGGAGTTGTTATTACTGATGATATGACAATGGGCGGTATTACAAATCATAACGATGTCGGCGAAGCAGCGGTCAAAGCCGTTCTGGCAGGAACAGATATTGTGCTAGTCGGGCATGAGTATGCCAAGCAGCTTAGTGTAATCGAATCCTTAAAAAAGGCTGCAGCAGACGGAACTATTACTATGAAGAGACTCGATGAGAGCGTGTATCGGATTGCCAGCTTGAAGATGAAATATGGTGTGCAGGATAGCGAGTCTCAGAGTGTAGATCCACAATCGATCAATCGTAAGGTGCAGGCTCTTTTGGAAGCGGGCCAGAAATAGTGAGCTAGTTGTTTTGCAGGAATAAGGGTTTACTTGATCGAATCACTTGATAGGAGTGTATAGGCAGCAACAGGTATTAGCCGTGAATCGTGAAGGAAGGTGTGGAAAAGTGAGTCACTCCTATATAGAAGCATTCCGACAAGTGATGGAGGCCGAAGTGAATCCGGAGGTGGCGTTACCCATGAAACGGTACATGCGCGATCAATTCGATTTTCTCGGCATTCCCACCCCTAAGGCTAAAGCGATCACAGCTCGGTTCCTGAAACAGCATGGGGTACCTGACCAAGCACAGTTGGACGGTGTTGTCAGCGGTTTATGGCAGCTTCCTCGGCGGGAATATCAATACTTTGCGATTAATCTGTTGGTCAAGAGTGTGAAGCAAGCTCCACAGGAAAGATTGCAGGTAGCTGAACAACTGATCGTGACCAAATCTTGGTGGGATACGGTGGATGCTTTGGCTTCCAATGTGGTAGGTGCCTTGCTTGCGAAGTACCCTGACCTTGTTGGACCATACACAATCAAATGGATTCTAAATGAGAATATTTGGCTTAAGCGGACGGCTATTCTGTTCCAGTTGAAGTATAAACAGAGGACAGATGTCGAGCTGCTATCGGCGATGATCAAAGAGTGTGCGGCCTCCAAAGAGTTCTTTTTACAAAAGGCAATTGGATGGGCGCTGCGCGAATACTCCAAGACCGATCCGCAGTTCGTAAGCTCCTTTGTTGAGGGTCATCAACTTGCTTCTTTAAGTCGGCGAGAGGCGCTCAAGGTCATAAGTCGTGCGGCTGCTGAGCGAAAATAACCACAAAACGTTCGTTTGCTATTCTTGGGTTGATGTGCTACAATGAAACCAATCTCATATTTGAGGACCTAATTCACATGATGTAAAGGGTTATCAACGAGCAAGAATGGAACCTTTTCCAATGTGTGAATTTTTTATTTGCTCCGCGTAAATAAGAGTTACATGTTAAAACAAATTATTGGAGGTTTTACAAATGCAAACAGGTACAGTTAAATGGTTTAACGCAGAAAAAGGTTTTGGATTTATCGAAGTTGAAGGTGGAAGCGACGTATTCGTTCACTTCTCCGCTATTCAAGGAGACGGCTTCAAAACTCTTGACGAAGGTCAACGCGTACAGTTCAACGTAGTTCAAGGCAACCGTGGTCCACAAGCTGAGAACGTAGTAAAACTGTAAGACTATATGAAGAACCCGGCGCTTAGGCGTCGGGTTCTTTTTGTTTGCGCCAGGATGCGCCAGTCTCTTGGGTGGATGACCTGAGCGCCCCACATGGTGGCGGGAGTGTATGGCTGTCCGGCAGTGTTTGCCGGGAGGCAAGGTACTGGGGCAGGATGGAGCAGGAGAAGGCAAGAAGGTCAGCGGGTAATAAGGTAAGTAGGCAAGAAAAGAAGGCAAGCACGTAGGTAGGTAGTAGATCAACATGTGAGCAAGAAGGTAAGAGGTTGTGCAATCGTTACTAATTTAAAATTACTGTAAAAGGTGCAGTTAATTTTATGTAATTTAGTTGATTAGAAAGAGTAGATGTAAAACCTACATCTAATTCCTTCCAATAAGGCAATTATACGAAAAGTTGACGACATTAGATGTAGGTTATGCAGTTAGATCGGCAATATGCCCGTTTTTGGGGGAATTAGATGTAGGTTTTGCAGCTAGTAGAAGTAGTCGAGGACGTCTCTGGCTAATTCGTAACGAACAGCCCGCAGTGAGTTCCCAGAATAAGTAGGGGTGAGCCAACCTTTCACGCACAGTTTATTCAGCAGCAATTTACTGAAACACCTGGTGAAGTTGAGTCCAACTGAACAGGAACGCGCATATCATTGGTTGAAAAGATATGGTTGACCCTGGCTCATCAGTCGGTGGTCGATTTATTAATGAATTGCGCGAAACTCGTTTTTCGGAAGGATTCAAATGTCCCCACTGCACCAGCCATCATGTCGTTCGATACGGTAAGTACAAAGGTCGTCAGCGATACAAATATAAGGCTTGTTGTGGGTATCCGTTCACGTAAGTTTGCGGTATAAACATGGGGTTCAAACTACAATTTATGTGACTTTAACTTGTTAAGATCGCATGAGACGGTTTCTTTATCATGCAATCATACAGTTGCTTATACTTGACATGCAACCTCAGAGTTGCTTATACTCGATATATGAATAGGGACAAAGACGCTATATTCAAAGCACTTGGCGACTCGACTAGGCGGCTTATATTAGACGAACTATCCGAACGCAACGAGCAGACGTTGTATGAACTTACGGTGCGTCTCATTACGAAGCACGACCTTTCTATTACGCGGCAGGCGATAGCAAAACATATTTCTGCATTGGAAGATGCAGGGCTCGTAAAATCAGAAAAAAAGGGAAAATATCGAGTAGTTATATTCAACAACGAACCACTTAAAAATTTGCTGAAAGGGTGGGTAGAATAATTTTAATTAAAACTTCTGACGAATGTATTATGGGTTTTTCTGACTAGAGCCAGATTGTTAGCAGAGCACCAACGTCGCAAAATATCAAGGAGGCAAAAACACTATGAAAATCATTGTTACCAGTATATTCGTTCAAGACCAAGACAAGGCATTGGAGTTTTATACAGAAACGCTGGGCTTTGTAAAAAAGCATGACGTTCCCGTCGGAAAATTTAGGTGGATAACGGTTGTTTCTTCCGATGAGCAAGACGGTACCGAGCTTTTACTCGAACCGAATGACCATCCTGCCGCCAAAGAGTATCAAAAGAAGATATCTGCCGATGGCATCCCAGCAACAATGTTTGGCGTTGCAGATATTAATAAAGAGTATAAACGATTATTGGAAAACGGCGTGAAGTTTACCATGGAGCCGACAAAAATGGGCGAAATCACAATAGCTGTCTTCGACGATACATGCGGCAACCTTATTCAGATTGTGCAGAAGTAACTTCATGACGAAGTATCTTAGCGCTAAACGACTTTATTGGCAAGTTTAAAGTTCGGTGAAGTGTTTTTTATCAAAAAATTAAACAACTTTATGTTAACCCTGTCCTATTTTTAGGATGGGGTTATAGTATGCCGTTTCACGAGCACAGCCAACCCAAATTGCAATACTTAAGCGATGTGGTTGTTTGCCATTGTTTCGAGAACAAGCCCCTATTCATATAATGCTAACGATGATAACCGCTTGTAAGGAGCGAGATTCGGAGGTTACTATGGGATTGTCCTATACCAAATGGAACAAATATAAAGTGTTGCGTGAAGAGGAGACGCTTGTCCCTTTTTTACCGGAAACGACTTGGTATACCCCTGAAAATCTGCAGCAAGTAACGGAACAGCATAATGAACTCATAGTAAAACCTAGCGGAGCATACGGCGGTAACGGCGTTATGATGATCAGCAAGCAGGAGGTTGGCACATTCCGTCTTCAGGCAGGCAAGGAAATAGTCGAAGCAGCCGATTATACTGAGCTTGAAGGAATATTGAGCAAGCGGATCGGGCGGGATTATATTATTCAAAAAAGGATTGACCTGGCGACAATTAACGACAGATTGTTCGATCTCAGAGTGATGGTGCAGAGGCGAACCAAGCAGTCAAAGTGGAAGGTCACAGGGATGCTCGCAAAAGTAGGGGGCAAAGGATTTATTATTACGAACACGAAGCTAAGCGGGGGATATGTTCTGACGGCTGAGACCGCAATTGGCCGTTCGAATATTCCTTTAGAGAAACAAGAGGAGCTATTGCAAGAGCTCAGAAGAGTTGCCTATCAAACGGTAAAAAAGCTTCAGCTATCCTATGGTTATATTACGGCAGTTGGCATTGATTTCGGGGTTGATGCGGAAGGGAAGATCTGGATCATCGAAGCGAATTTCGCCCCGTCGGTGTATTTGTTCAATAAACTGAAGGACAAAACGATGTTCCGTCGGGTGTTAGCCTATAAGAAAATTTAGATTTGTCCAATGCTCAAGCTCTCGCCTGCATCTTTGGCTTTATAGCTGGATGTTAAGCATGTTCTTGTTTATACACTCCTCTTACTGGCGATGATGGTAATACGAGCAAGAAGCTAGAGTAGAGGGGGAGAACTGGGTGAAGGTTAAAGCGATCCATCAAAAAATGGCAGAGTTATGGATGATCGAA
This sequence comes from Paenibacillus sp. J2R1T-4, assembly GCF_059692235.1. Taxonomy (NCBI): domain Bacteria; kingdom Bacillati; phylum Bacillota; class Bacilli; order Caryophanales; family Paenibacillaceae; genus Paenibacillus; species Paenibacillus sp. J2R1T-4. The sequence continues at coordinate 18,932 of NZ_JCAUBA010000025.1, forward strand.
CGGAGCCGCCCGCTTACGGCTGCGGAGTTACTGGAGCTGCAGCATTGTTTGGCGGCCAACGCAGCCTATGTGTGGAAAGCAGCGTCTTATGCCAACATGTCGCTGCTAGCTTCTATGACTAACGATACTGAATGGCAGCACGAAATTTGCATCGATTTGGAGCGGCTGGAGATGTCTTGAGCACCGCTCTTCTTCGTTTTGCTTTTCTCTTTTTATTTGGGCATGGTTTAGTGTATGATAGGGGGTATATTCATTTTTCAAGAGGAGAAGGTTGGGAAAGATGGAAAACAAACCGACAACGTCAAATTTCATAAAAAATATAGTAATCGACGACCTGAATGCAGGTAAAGTGAACCAGATCGTCACTCGTTTCCCTCCGGAGCCGAACGGTTACTTGCATATTGGTCATGCGAAGTCCATTTGGCTGAATTTTACGTTGGCTGATGAGTTTGGGGGTAAGACTCATTTACGGTTCGATGATACGAATCCAGTCAAGGAAGACGTCGAGTACGTGGAAGCAATCAAAAGAGATGTGACCTGGCTCGGCTTCGAATGGGACAAGCTGTTCTTCGCCTCGGATTTCTTCGATGAGATGTACAATCGCGCGGTTCTGTTGATCCAACGCGGCAAAGCGTTCGTATGTGAGCTGACGGCCGAGAAAATGCGGGAGATGCGCGGTACTTTGACAGAGCCGGGGACGGAAAGCCCCTATCGGAACCGATCGGTGGAAGACAATCTGGATTTATTCGAGCGTATGCGCGCAGGAGAATTCAAGGACGGGCAAATGGTGCTGCGCGCCAAGATTGATATGTCATCACCGAACATTAATCTAAGGGATCCGGTGTTATACCGTATTGCTCACAGCACCCACCACAATACAGGTGACAAATGGTGCATCTATCCGATGTACGATTATGCCCATCCGATTGAGGATGCTATTGAAGGGATTACGCATTCGATCTGTACACTTGAGTTCGAAGACCATCGTCCCCTGTACGACTGGGTTGTTCAAGAATGTGAGATGGAAGCACAGCCTCGCCAGTATGAATTCGGCAAAATGATCTTGTCGAATACGATCATGGGGAAGCGTTACTTACGTAAATTAGTAGAAGATGGGCTTGTCGATGGCTGGGATGATCCAAGATTGCCCACAATATCAGGCTTGCGCCGCAGAGGGGTAACGCCTGAAGCGATTCGTAATCTATGCAGTGAAACCGGAGTGGCGAAGAACAACAACGGTGTTGTCGATTCTCGCATGCTGGATCATTTCATCCGTGAGGATCTGAAGCTGAAGGCGCTGCGCACGATGGCAGTACTGCGACCGCTTAAGGTAGTCATTACGAACTATCCCGAAGGGCAAGTCGAAATGCTGGAGGCTGAGAACAATCCGGAGAATCCGGAGATGGGCAACCGTTCGATCCCATTCTCGCGTGAGATCTATATCGAGCAGGATGATTTCATGGAGAATCCGCCGAACAAATACTTCCGTCTTTTTCCCGGCAACGAAGTGCGCTTGAAGAACGCGTATTTCATCAAATGCGAGGAATTCGTCAAGGATGACAACGGACAAGTGGTGGAACTGCGCTGCACATACGATCCCGAGACGAAGAGCGGTTCCGGCTTTACTGGACGCAAGGTCAAGGGCACCATACATTGGGTAGAAGCAAGTCAGGCTGTGCCGGCTTCATTCTATTTGTTCGATTCGCTTGTGAAGGAAGATGCGGATGACGATACCGAGCTTGAGGAACGTCTGAATCCGAATTCCCTCGAAGTGGTCCAAGGATTCGTGGAGCCTGGAATGAAGGGTGTTCAAATCCAGGAGAAGTTCCAGTTTTTCCGTCATGGGTATTTCAATGTAGATTCGAGATATACAAAAGACGGGAATATAGCTTTCAATCGGATTGTGTCGCTAAAGAGTTCCTTCGAGCTATAAGAGTAAGCGGTGTGAGGAAGAGCAGAGGTCGATAGCTGGAGAGGAGTTGCGGGTGAATGAGTCTACGTCTGGAAACAAACCGCTTGTTGCTCCGCGATTTCGTTCTGGAGGATACGCTTCGGGTCCATTTGTATGCATCTGATCCTGATGTCACTAAGTTCATGATCTGGGGTCCTAACTCGGAGCGGGATACCCATGATTTCATGGGGCGGATGCTGAAGTTGCAGCGGGAGGAGCCGCGGACTGTCTACGAGATAGCCGTCACCCGCAAGGAAGACGGGTTGTTGATCGGCGGGTGCGGCCTGCATGTCGAGGGAAGCGCAGCCGAGCTTGGCTATTGTTTCAACCGTGCCTCTTGGGGGCAGGGCTATGCGTCGGAAGCTGCTGCGGCTGTGGTCCGCTTAGGCTTTGCAGAGCTTGGGCTTCATCGGATCTATGCCAAATGCCGTCCCGACAACACCGGATCCTACAAGGTCATGGAGAAGATCGGGATGCATTACGAGGGCACGCTTCGAGAGCATATGTATACGAAGGGGAAGTGGCAGGACTCCCGGCTCTATTCGATTCTTGTTCATGAACATAACCGTTAATTGGGATTGTTAGTAATAGCTGCCTGGCAAACTGGACTGTTGATCCAATCCGTTTGCTGGGTGGCTTTTTTTGATAGGATTCGGAATCGAATTGGTTTAAGATTGCTGTTACTAGTTAGGTCTCGATTGCCCGAATTCGTTGTGGGATTCCCACCTTACTCAAGCAAAATATAGCTGTTTTTCCTCATCCACTTCTGCTTATTGTGGCCATTTTGGATTATAGTGGTAAGTTGTTTACAGATAAGCCATGTTACTACTTGCTATATGGGCTATTTCATCGCTCAGGCACTAATTAGCCAACCTGACTATCCCTTATTTTCTCATTGTTACCCGATTTTTCTCAGAATCTGGCCAATAACCAATAGTAAAACTTGCTATCCCAAAAAAACTGGCTTCTCCACACAAATAACCTATACTAGCACTGTCTAACTGCTCTCCACGGTCCTAAGTAGTAACAGGTTGCTTAACTAAGTCCAGGGGATGTCCCTTACTGCAATGACAAAAAACAACCTGACCGACCGGCCAGGCTGCTAAAGTGAAAATTATTGCTCGTTTACCATACGGTTAGTTAGTGAACCCAGCTTCTCAATCTCGACAGTCATGACGTCGCCATGCTTCAGGTATACTTGCTTCTCCTCCGGATAGCCAAGCACAACACCTTCTGGAGTACCAGTAAGGATGATGTCTCCCGGGTAAAGGGTCATGTGATCCGAGATATAGCTGACGATCTCGTCACAGCGGAAGATCATATCCGATGTGTTGGAGTTTTGGCGAACTTCACCGTTCACACTAAGCTTCAAATTGAGGTCATTCGGGTTGCCTACTTCATCTGCACTAACAAGGTAAGGGCCGAGCGGGCTGAAGCCGTCGCAGCTTTTGCCTAGCAGCCACTGGGATGTGCGCAGTTGAAGATCGCGAGCGGAGATGTCATTCACAATGGTGTAGCCAAACACGTGATCCAGAGCATTCTCTTTTGTAACATACTTAGTGTTCTTCCCAATAACTATGCACAATTCTACCTCATAGTCTACTTTCGAGGAAGTTCTTGGGATCGGAACATCACATTGGTGACCCGTCAAAGTGTTATCGAATTTGTTGAACAAGATAGGCGATGTAGGAATCTTGGCATTCGTCTCTTCCGCATGTCTGCGGTAGTTGAGGCCGACGCAGATGATTTTGCTCGGATGAGGAACGGATGGCCCGTAGGCGATGTCGGATTCCTGTACGAGGAATTTCCCTTTCTCAGCTGAGGAGAGAGCTTGGTCGACGTAGGCTTGAAGAGCCTGCAACGCAGCGGAGCCGCCCTCAATTACTTGATGAGTGGTTTGCGGTACAGACGAATCAGGTAACACGGTCAGTGCAGTGTTGATGTTCAGGATACCCTCGTCAGTTTTAACGCCCAATTGAGCGCCATTCGGTGTTGAGATGGTTACTAATTTCATGATTACAAATCCCCTTTCGCCTGATTAAAAATGATCACATGTTATTCAGTATAGACCATGCTTCAAGATTGGACAATAACGGCATACACTTTTCCTGGTCCATGGATACCAATGGTAAGATCGTTCTCGATATCTGCGCTTCTGCTTGGGCCGGTAATAAGGTTAATGGACGAAGGCAAATGTGCACATTCGGGATGCTCTGTCTTGATCCGTTCAAGCGCTTCGCCCATGCGGGTGACGAGCTGGTCGGCGTGGAACACGGCGAACAATGCCTCGGGCAGCAGGCTGACCGAACGGCCTCGGCCGCCGTGCGCCTTGAGCACGAGCGTGCCGGTGTTCGCGAGCGCGTAGTCCGCCCACACGACGCCGAGACGGCATTGCTCGGCGGCTTGCAGCAGCGGGCTGCGCGTGCTCCAGCGTGTTGGCGCTGGAGCGGCTGCATCTGCAGCGTCGGCACGAGCAGCAGATGCAGCACCGGTCGCGGTCGCTGCGGTAGCAGCGTCAGCGCCATCTGTGTGCCAAGGGACGACGGCGATGCCGGCATCCGCGAGTGTCGCGTCGAGCGGGAGTGCCTGCAGGTCCGGGTGTTCCCACCGGGTCACACGGTCGATCTGCAGGTCGGCACACACTTGGCGCACGAGTGCCGGAATCGCTTCGGCGGCTTCCGCTGCGGAGACGACCCAGACTTTGCCGGTTAGAGCGGTCCAACTGCGTATGAAGAGCTCGATCTGCTCCTGCTTGTCGGGGCGAATCGCTGAGTAATGCTCAGGCACGCCGGTCACCGCTCGTGCAGGCTGTGTCGTAAGCGGTGCTTGACGGCCAAGCTGCTTGGCTAAATGCCCGATAAAGGCATCTCTGCCCTTAATCGAACCAGAACCGCTGTCACGAACCGAGCTTGAATTCGCTGTCATCGGTTATCCACCTCATCCTTCTTTTTTGGAGTTGGTACAACAACTGATGACGGCTTGCCCTGTAACTCCTTCTGCAGCGTATTCCAGCGCTCGCGGAAGGATTGCTTCTGTTTCATCGGCATGAAGCGGGACTGCGTCCAACCCGTTAGCGGACCGATCCCCTTACGGATCGAACCTTGCCGTACAAGCGGCATTTGCATATAATAAGCGGCTTTGGTGGCTGTGCGATACAGCTTCACATTGCCGAACGTTGTAGCATACATCTTGAAAGCAAGCCGTTCCAACGCTGGAGTAAGCCCGAGCTCGACCTTGCGGTTACGCAATTGAACGAGCATATCATGAAGCGGAATTTTCACGGGACATGCTTCATAACAGGCTCCGCATAAGCTGGAGGCATAAGAGAGCTGGCCTGCTTCCTTCATGTCCTGCTGCAACAACGGTGTCAGGACGGCCCCGATCGGGCCGCTGTACACAGAGCCGTACGTATGCCCGCCGACATGGCGGTATACAGGGCATACGTTCAAGCACGCCGCGCAGCGGATGCAGTGCAGCACCTCCTGGAATACCGGGTCGCCTAGCTGCGCAGATCTCCCGTTGTCCAGAATGAGCACGTGCAGCTCTTCCGGCCCGTCGAGGTCGCCCTCGCGGCGAGGGCCAGTGACGAACGACGTGTACGTCGTCAGCTTCTGCCCTGTAGCGCTGCGCGCCAGCAGGTTCAGCATGACTTCCACGTCGGCGAACGTGGGCACGAGCCGCTCCATCCCCATGACGACCACGTGCACCTTCGGGAGCGTCGATACCATCCGTGCGTTCCCCTCGTTAGACACGAGGGTGACCGTACCGGATTCGGCGATGCCGAAGTTGCACCCGGTCAGGCCGATGTCGGCCTCGAGGAAATAATTGCGCAGCCGCTGCTGAGCATACGCGGCTAACGGCTTCGTCTCGGCCGGAAATTCCCGGCCGGCTTCCTCGCCGAACAGATCGGCGATCTGCTGCTTGTTCTTATGGATCGCCGGAATAATAAGATGGGATGGCGTTTCCTTCGCCAACTGCAAGATATATTCGCCAAGATCGGTCTCGATCGCCTCGATGCCTTCCGCCTCCAACCGGTGGTTGAGGTGGATTTCCTCGGAGACCATCGACTTTCCCTTGGCGACAAGCTTGGCATTGTGGGCATGAGCAATGCCCATGAACGCCTGAACCGCGTCTTCGCCGGTTCGGCAGAAGTGCACGTGGCCGCCAACCTTGGCCACATTGTCGGCGAACTGCGACAAGTAGAAATCCAGGTGGGAGATTACATGCTCACGAATCGCGCGGCCGCGCTCCCGCCATACTTCCCAATTCCCTAATTCATCGGTTGCGTTAGCCTTTCCGCCTCTTAGCTTGTCGGTTGTGAATGCTACCGCTTTGCGCAGGAAAGGATCATCCAGAGCGATTTCGGTACGTTTCTTCAGCCCCGTCCCGATCAGCTCCAAATCTGATGATGCAGATGAAGCTGCATTCGAATCCGTCTTCATACTCATCGCGATTTCACCCCTTCTTCCAGAAGCTCAGCAAGGTGCATGACCCGAATCGGCTTGCCTTCCTTATTCAAGCGGCCTTGAATGTTCATCAGACAGCCCATGTCGGTCCCAACGAGCACGTCCGCTCCTGTCGAGCATACATGGGCGGCTTTCTCGCAGACCATCGCTTCGGACATATCGGCCATCTTCACAGCGAAGGTTCCTCCGAAGCCGCAGCAATCTTCGCGCTTAGGCAGCTCAACCAATTCCATCCCTTGCACGTTCTCTAGCAGCTGAAGCGGTTCCTCCTTCACTCCAAGCAGACGCATCGCATGGCAGGAAGGGTGGTACGTAACTTTGTGCTGGAAGCTGGCATCGAGATCGCTTACACCTAACACCTGAACAAGAAACTGCGAGAATTCATACGTACGTTCAATCAAGGCTTCCGCTTTCCGTTTCCATTCCGGTTCGTCGACGAACAATCCAGGATAATAGTGATGCACCATACCTGTGCAGGAGCCGGAAGGGGAGACGATATAATCGCTGTTCTCAAAAGCTCTGATCCACTGCCGTGCTACCGCTCGGGCTTCATTCTGATACCCGCTGTTAAAAGCAGGTTGACCGCAGCATGTCTGCAGCTCGGGGAAATCCACTTCGCACCCATACCGATGCAGCAGCCGAACTACGCTTTCGCCCACCTGAGGATACATTTGATCGGCGAGACATGTAATGAATAAGGAGACCTTCATAGGATACGCCACCTTGATTTCAATTTTTCACATTTTCCTTTATATTATCAGGTTATCAGACAAGTGACGAAATGAAAAGGGGTTTTTAGCAATTTCGGAACAAAAAAGAAAGACATCCGAACGATTCGGATATCTTTTCCTCGTCTTTTACTCCACAACCTTCGACTTGCTCTTCATATAATCGCGAATCTGCTTCTCCACGTAAAGAAGATGGTTTTCCATCTCCGTCTGAGCCCGTGCCGCATCGCGATCTCGGATTGCCTCGTAGATTGCTTTGTGCTCCAGCCAGAAACGCTGCGTCATCGACTTGTTCCGGTATAATTGCAGGCGTCTACTTTCTCGTATGGTAATCTCCACTTGTGCGGATATGGTCTCAAGCAGCTTGATCATAATTGGATTATGTGTAGCTTCCGCTAGTGTCAAATGAAATCGTAAATCCTGCTTCTCCCCAACGGCTTCCGTTCCCAACTCGCTATCCATATCAGCTAATATAAGCTCCAACTTCTGCAGATCTTGATCATTTCTCTTCAAGGCAGCCAAGCCTGCATTCGCCATTTCCAATGATTTGCGAGCTTCCAAGAGATCAAAGACAGCTTGCATGCTTGTGAAAAGATGTTCGAACTGCGGTACTTCCAGCTCACGATCATCCATTGCGCGCACAAAGCAGCCTTCACCTTGGCGAATCTCAATGAGTCCCATTGCTTTTAGCATACTTAAAGCCTCGCGCATCGTCGAACGTCCCACTTGATAGCTCTCCGTCAGCTCGCGAGTGGAAGGGAGCTTTTGCCCCGGCTGCAGACCGCCACTTACGATTTGTTGTTTGATTTGCTCTGCAATTTCTTCATATATTTTGCGAGGTGCAATTCTGGTAATTTCCATGTCGGCCTCCTTGCGGGCTACTGCACATATTGTATCACAGCTTCTGTAGCCACCGCACACTCACATTGGAAACCAGGCTATTGCTCAAGGGACGGCTGCTCAGCTCCCTATTGTTATCGAATATCTTAGAGCAGAAAGTGAAGCCCCATCTGCATTTGAGACAGGTGTGTATGGATACCCGAATGACATCATGGTGAACGGAATTGCGTTGATTTAAATGAATCTTATGAAAATGAAGATTTTTGGAATAGAAATTCAGAGGAGGAAGCAGAATATATGATGCAAGCCGCTGATGCAAACAAAGTGATTGCTTTTCTGGCAGCCGCCTATGAAGCTACAACGGTTAAGCAAGCAGGAGATGAGTTCTACCGATTGGCCAATGTACTGCGAAAAACGTCTGGACAGCAAGAAGAATAACCGCTTCAAAAGCTTTTAAAAAAAGTTAAAAATCGATGAATAGAAAACGGCTCGATAAAACAAACTATAAAAACAGTAACGAAAGGAGGTGAGACAAACATGGCTAACAACAACACTGGCAGAAGCAACTATGTAGTTCCACAAGCTTCCCGTGCAATCGATCAATTGAAAATGGAAGCTGCTAGCACACTTGGTGTAACCTTAGGTGCTGATACTTCTTCCCGTCAAAATGGTTCCGTTGGAGGACAAATCACTAAATCTCTAGTTCAAATCGCTGAGCAAACTCTAGCAGGTCGTGGCTAATTACTACGCTGCTTGCGTTAATCGCGAGTAAGTACTTGGGACCATTTACATCTCCTTTAGTCTGTATGAACATATGAAGTAAGTTAAAAAAAGAAGCCGAAAGGCTTCTTTTTCTATATAAGCACTGTTGTATCTTTAACCTTGATATTGTATTGGCGAAATTATTATTTGTGTTCGTCCTTAGAACGTTCGTACCAGTCGCAGACGCAGTAATCGTATATGTGTTTTCTTTAATATTTTGAGGGATTGCTGCAAGCAGAGATTTTATGTCAAAATGAGGATGTACCATACCCGTCCACATGAAAATTTTGGAGGATGAAGGATGACAACCTCGTTACCGCAATCCGCTGTGCCTAGATGGAAATTGGATTATTACTTGCGTCCCTTGATACATAAGCTTAAGGACATTAAGCTGTTATCGCTCGATATATTCGATACTGTATTATTCAGAACGGTCGGCCATCCTACGGATGTATTTATTCAAGCTGCTGAAGCAGCATTAGAGTCAGGGTTCTTAAGAAGCGGTGTGACTCCGCAGGATTACAGATTACTTCGCATCCAGGCTGAGGCCAGTGCAAGGGAGCGGCAAATACGATTAACAGGACATGACGAAATCACGTTAGAAATGATTTATGGAGAAATGCCTGATCATGTCGGTGACCGAGGACGATTGCTTGAGCAGGAGCTGGAGGAAGAGCGGAAGGTTTGTTTCCTGAATCCGAACATAGCCTCCTTAATGGAATCGTGCAGAGAGCATGGTATCCAGGTGGTCCTATTATCCGATATGTACTTGTCCTGCGACCAGGTGAGAGCCTTATTGCAATCATCAGGGTTGAAGGACGATCATGTGGACCTGCTGCTCATGTCCTGTGAACAGTTCTGCAGCAAGGTGAACGGCGGGCTTTTCGATTGCTTGTTGGCTAAGTACCCAGATGTTCCCTTAAACACAATTCTACATATAGGAGATTCGAGAAGAGCGGATGTTGACGGCGCAGCCTTGCGCGGGATTCCATCTATTCATTATGCGGTTATCCCGGACACGTTCGAGCGCTCCTATCACTGGGACCAGGTTCGACATGGCAGCGTATTACCCCAGCTCCGAGCTATCAGCAAGTTGACCGAACATACATTAGGTGAGGCTATCAGCAGAGATGAGCATGAGCTGTTTTTTTACGGAATCGGAGTTCGCACATTAGGACCGTTCTTATCCTCCTTCTGCGAGTGGGTGGTGGATGTATGTGTGGCGGAGGGCCGTACCGAGATACACCCATTGATGCGGGAAGCTGTGCTTATTGCTCCATTATTAGAGCAGATCATAGTCCAACGTGGGCTTGCTATAGCTGTTCGTCCGATTTATATTTCCAGACAAGCGACTTATTTAGCGGCATTAGAGAAATTTGGGGAGCGGGAGCTTGACGGGCTTTTGAATACAGACTGCAAGGTCGTGGAGTTGTTCCAGACATTGGACATTGTTCAAGAGTCGGGGGCATTCGCAAGCTTTCTGGATCGAACGATTACACAAGCTAGTGAGCTTCTGGATGCTTCAGGCGAATTAATTAGCGACAAGCTTAGAAGGTTTCTTCTCGATGAACCGATAATGAATAAAATAAATAGTTCCATCGCCCGCCATCGCCTTCTTCTCCGCGATTATCTGCAGCATACGTGCACGGATGCAGCTCGGATGGTTACGGTTGATGTGGGTTACCATGGGACGATGCAAAAGAACATAGAGCTTATGTTGCAAGGTGACGAGAGTGAAGCGCAGAGCATTCATCTGTTGGCAATAGGTGGGGATGGGTTAGCTCGATTGCAGTTGAAGGGGATGGATATTCGCACTCACCTTGGGGGAGTAGGCCGGAATGAAGATCTGGCCAGAGCGATCGTTCGTAGCCCGTCGTTTCTGGAAGAGCTGCTGATGAGTGACTTCGGAACGACATTGGGGTATAAGCGGGACGATCACGGAAAGGTGAATCCGGTACTTGCCCCATTGCAACAGGAGTTGACCGAGCTGAGGTATAAGCAAGCGAGCCAAGCCGGGGTGATGGCTTTTCAACGAAGTTATTATGAGTTGCGACAGTTGAAGTCGAGGAGCCTGAATGACCGTGTTGCACCAAGAGAATGGTACAAGCCGCTTCATCGGATCATCACGATGCCCACGCCGGAAGAGGCTGAGGTACTCGGCAATCTGAAGCACCAGGATCATTATCTGCGGGAGCCGAGCGCCATATGTCCGCCCATGTCTGATCATTGGTTCGCCAAGGGTGAGGAAGCTTTCTTAAGAGCCTGCAACTTCGGACCGACCACTCTGAATGCTTACTGGCCGCAAGGCGACTTAACCCGTAGAAGTCCTTACTACTTGTACAAGCAATACATAAAGACAGCCGATTCCTTTGGAATCGAGAGTATGCTGTTCGAGCTCATTCTATCAGTCGTGGAGCAGGGAATTCGTGAAATTAACGTGCTTGGATCTGGAGGATTGGCCGCGAGGGTGATGGAGCGGGCTGGACTGCACCAGATTACAGTGAAACACTTCGTGCAATCACGGGAGCGGTTGAGTGAGTTGTTGGTAGTGAATGTGAGCCAGTTGGCTCCGTCCTGTTATGTGATTGCCTCGCTAGTGGAGGAGGATATTGCAGCTTGGAGGGAATGTTTGGAAGCGGCTTGCACGGAGTCATTAGTTTATGCTTTCGATGTCGGAGTCTAGGTGTAACGTACAGAGGGTTGCCGTCTTGTGGACGGCAGCTTCTTTTTTCTTTCGCCCGCTTAACATTCCAAAAACAATACTCTGCTAACCTTGAATAGAGCATACATGGAAATGGGGGAACGAAGTTGAAACAAGATCTGCATGATTATTGGGGACCCAGGAGAATCATTCCTGCGGTGCGCAAGGCTGAGGACTTACAAGCAGCATGCCGCAGCGAATGGCCCGTTGTTTTTTTATTGATTGGCGACTTGTTTACTGTAGAGGACTACATCAGCCAGGTGATTCGGGCGGGGAAGAAGGTTTTCCTGCATGTTGATTTCATTGCCGGTTTGAGCGGCGATCCGATTGTGATGAAGTTTATTGCAGAGCGATTGCGCCCGACTGGCATTATATCTACCAAAAGTCACTTCATCAAACACGCTAAGAAGAATGGGCTATTGGCGATCCAGCGACTCTTTCTGATTGATAGTTCAGCATTGGAGCATGGGATACACAACATGGAGCAGAGCGAGCCCGATGCAGTGGAGATTATGCCCGGACTGATTCCGCGTGTTATTACGCAGCTTCGGGACAGCATTTCTATGCCTATTATTGCAGGCGGATTAATTCAGGAGCATGCCGAGATTGAAACGGCGTTACTCGCGGGGGCGAGTGCTGTATCGATGGGTAACAAGCGGCTATGGACATAAGGGAAGCAGTAGTACGATTTACAAATTCTTCACTCATAGTTGACATCCCGCTAACAAAGGGCTGATAAAGTAGGACTGTGAGATACAACCGAATACTCAAGGGTACGAGACCAGGAGAAAACCCTGTATGCAACAAATGGAAGAGCCTATTTATGGGCGTGTCGCTTCCGTTTGATTGGATTAGGGTTTTTTGTGTTTTTCTCAGGAAGGGAGCGGGCCCGCGTTTTGCAGGATGCACGGAAGTAACCTAAAACCAATAACTTGGAGGGAATGAAGACTGTGAAAAAACGTTCAAAGGCTTTATTTGCTGTCATGGTCATAGTAACACTCGTAAGCGGACTGATTCCATTTACTGCGGTTCTGCCTCAAGCTCATGCCGAGGATGCAATAAGAAAGGCATTGGAAGTGAATAAGACGTTAACAGCGCCCATTATTGACGGAAAACTGGATGACTCCATCTGGACGATTGATCAGCCATTAAATGCTCGAATGGGGGAAGGAACCTTTAAGGACTCCAAGTTCGGATTGCTCTATGATAACAAGTACCTGTTTATCGGCGTGAAGTCGGATGATGATACGCTCATTCACAACGGTTCCGGATATTGGTTCGAGCAGGACAATATCAACATTTTTCTGGATCCAACGAAACACAGGTCTACTCCATTCGCTAATAACGATATGCAGTTGGGATTCGTTTATAAGCCGGGAACGACAACGCCGGAATTCCACTTCGGTGCGGCGCTCAACAATCACAGCGGCAAAGACGAGAAGAAGATTCTGCGAGCGCTCCAAACCACGAATACGGGTTGGACGTTGGAAGTGGCGGTTCCATGGGATATGTTGAACTTTGATCCTGTGTTGATAAAAGAGCTCGGTATTGAAATCGGAGTTACGGATCGATATGATGCGGATCCTACCAAGCAAAGATCGAGCTATTGGAGCGCATTCAACTCATCCTCTTTCTGGAACGATACTTCGGGTTATGGGAACCTTACCCTTACGGACAGCCATCCGGTTACAGGCAATGTGAATCCGGTGCTGCTGGAAGAAAATTTCGATAGCTACGCAACAGGACAAATTCCTTACGGCTGGATATCGGATGTCAACACCGGCAGCAATCCGTTCACCGTTGTGCAGGATACATACGGCAATGGAAGAATGCTGTTCGACGGGAAAGCTTCCGGTAAGCAGGCCAGAATTACGGCGCCTGTGCAAGGGGACAACTACGTAATTGAAGCGGATGTGAAATTCGAAAGCGTGCTGGACTCTGGAAGATGGGCTTCCCTCATGTTCAGAGGAGCCTCAAGCGGCAAGAATCCTTACAATCAAATGGCAATCCGACAAAGGGGTACCTATGAGGTTGCCTACCGCAAGCCGGATAACAGCTGGTCGGTCATGGCGACTGGTGAGTCTCAGCCGCTCACTATAAATTCGGATTATACGATGAAAGTCAGAGTATTCGATAACAATGTAAAGGAGTATATCAAAGCTAAAAGCGATCCGGTCTATAAACTGCTGCTAGACAAGAGCTTTACGGCCGACCTGCTGGAGAGAGGGAAGATCGGGTTCCAAGGCGATCAGAGTAAGGTGTCGTTCGATAACCTGAAAGTAACTCGAATAACGGCAGATCGGCTGGATCTGGCGATACCGAGCGCGATAGAAGCCCTGACCGGGCCGGTAAATGTAACAGGCAGCATATACTACTCCGACGGTGTTACCGAAGCGGTGTATGGCGACCGGATGAAGCTGTATTCTTCGGACGAGAGCATCATCAAGATCATGAACAATCAACTTTATCCGATCAAAGCAGGCCAAGCAACGGTGAAGACGATATTCTACAACGCGGAAGCATCGCAACAAATAACTGTAACGCCTTCCACGACAGGCGCTAAAGTGACTTCTTTGAAACACGATGATGGCTATGTGCTGGTTTCCGGTGAAACGTTGGATCTGAATACAGTCGACTTTAAAGCCGATTTCAGCGATTTTTCATCAGGCACGCTTAAGGGCGGTGAATTAACTTGGATCTCAAACAGCAGCGAAGTCACTTTTAGCAATGGAACGATGCATGTTCTACGAAAAGGTGTATTCCCAGTTACCGTTCAAAAGGACGGCAAATCCATCCCTATGCTTATAGTGGCCAAGAACTTGGCCGACCAGGAATATGTGCTGTATGAAGAAAACTTCGATACCGCCGCGGAGGGCGCACTGCCGCAGGGCTGGATGCGCAAGGAAGGGACTACGGCAAGTGCGGCCGTAGTCCAATCCGGGGCGTTCGAATTGAACGCTGGCGCTGCTCCGGACAATCCTTCCAGAGTGCTGCTTCCCGATTACTTAGGCATGTTCGGCAATTACAAGATTGAAGCGGATGTCACACATCTGGCAGCAAACGATGCGGCGAGATGGCATTCCATCATGTACCGGATTCAAAACAACGACTATCCATACTACCAGATGGCGGTCAGGAAAGACGCAACGGCGGTCAATGGCGTCGAATTCGCGGAGAGAACCCCGGCTAACGGATGGAACGTGATAGAAAAGGGCTCTTACACCGAAGTGATCGATGCAGGGAAGATGTATCATTATACGATCAAGACGATGGGGAACCGGGTCCAGCAATGGATCGGTGACAAACTGGTCGTTAATACGGATATGGCCGCGGCGTATGCGAAGGGGAGAATCGGGCTGCAGTCCAATGGCAGCAAGATGAAGGTAGACAATATCCGGATTACGCTGCAGCAGGATCCGTTGCCGCCAATGCCCCCGAAGCCGGAGGACTTATTTGTCAAAGTAACCGAGCCGGAAAGCAAAATCTCTATGGCCCCTTCCGTGGTGACCGAAATTAACAGCGCTGAGGCTTTAGCGGGTTTAATCGGGTCGACTATGCCTGCAACGGTCATTGTACATGTGAATGGGGAATTGAAGGTAACCGATTCGAAAGGTAATAAGGATATCGGCAGTCTGGATTCGGTGCTTGAAACGATTGGAACTAAGATGATTCCCGCTTTTTATGTAAAGGACGAGCAAACCGTTGACCAGCTAGTAGAGTCTTTGAAGAGCAAAGGGTTGGAGGATGCCTTTGTCATCTCGGACAATGGAGATCTTGTCAAGAGAGCGAGAAGTGCTTATCCGATGATCCGCGGAATCGTGGATTTCAGCGCTGAGAAGAACCTGTCTCAAGAAAATATGTTGGATATTCGCAGGAAAACGACAACTAGCCTGGCAAAGATTGCGCTTCTGCCTCAAAGCGCCGCGTCCAGAGAAAATGTGTCCTATCTGCAGCAGCGGGTGATAGTAGTATGGACCAAGGAAGAGGCCAAACAAAAGGAGAAGAGTGTTTCCATTCATAATCTGATTGCGGCCGGATCGAACGGCATCGTAACCGATTCCCCGAACGTGGCGTTCGATGCCTACAAGGTGTACAACAACGAGACGACCTTGGTAAGGAAGCCATACATTATCGGTCATAGGGGAATGCCGGCCGGAGGTACGATGGATGGCGCTCCGGAGAATACGATCGTAAGTAATCAACTGGCTCTGGAAGCCGGAGCCGATTTCATAGAAAATGATATATTCCTTTCCAAGGATGGACGTCTGGTCATCGTTCACGACTTTACGCTGGACGGAACCACGAATGGGACCGGTCTTGTGGAAAGCTACACGTATGATGAATTAAAGCTGTTAGACGCGAATCAAACGCATAAGAACAAATATCCGAGCTTGCCGATTCCGACTTTGGATGAACAAATTGAGCTAGCGAAGGAAAAAGGCAAAATGATTTATGCCGAAATCAAGACGAACACGCCTGCAGCGGTAGACGCCTTTGTGAAGCTGATCAAGGACAAAGGGGCCGAGGATATGATCAACCCAATGTCCTTCGATTCCAATCAGTTGAAGCGTTTGGCTGCTCTGATGCCGGAGATGCCGACAGGTTTACTTGCTGGCGGTTATGCCAATGAAGCGAATGTCAACAAATCGCTCAGGGATACGCTTAAGTTGGTTCAGAATATGAATGTCACGTATAATTCGAGCTACGGCGGCCTAGGCACAAACTTTATGGAGGCTGCGAAACACCGGGGGATCATCATATCGCCATGGACATTTAACAACAAGAATGACTTTATTAAGTTCTTTAAACTAGGCGCTTATGGAATCACAACGGATTTTGCACTGTGGGCTTCGGATTGGGCGGCTTCGATCAAGCCGGAGAAAGACAAGTACCAATTAGCTAAGGATGAGAGCCTTACCTTGTCGGCCATCGTCGAGAGCTATGCGGAAGGCAAAAAAGCAGCCGTTGCACCTGACATCGTACTGTTGGACGGGGAAGATGTTGTAGAAGTGAACGGAAGTACGGTTACGGGCAAGAAGACGGGAACGGCACACGCATTGTTCCGCTACACGACTACCATGGATGCGAACAACAAGTACGATATTTATACAAAGCCTGTAGTGCTGGAAGTAAGAGGTCAGGAACCAGGTAACCAAGATGGCAATAATCAAGATAACCAAAATGGAAACAACCAAAACGGTAACAACCCTGGCAAAAAACCGGCAGCTACGCCACCCGTGCTCAGTCCGCGGTAATCTTGAAGCGTTTTTTAAGCCAAGCGAATTTCATTAACTAAGCTGTTGAATCAAAAAGTCTGCTTGGGCGTAAGCCTGGGCAGACTTTTATATTGAAACTTCTAGTTTTCGCACCAAATGCATTGTCCTTACAAATTCTTCACATCGGCTTGATACCCCGTTAACATAAAGCTGATAAAGTAAGAAATGAGATAAACAAACCGAATATATAAAGGGTACGAGACCAGGAGAAAACCCTTTTATGCACCAGATGGAAGAGCCTAATTCAGGCACGCCGCTTCTGTTTGATGGGTAAAAGGGTTTTTTTGTTGTTTTCTCAAGAAGGGAGCTGCTCGAAGATTGCCGGATGTGATGGATTTTGATGGCTATTTTTTTGATTTGGATGGAACGATTTTGCTAGGAGAAAAGCTGCTTCCCGGTGTCTCAGAGACACTTGATTATTTGCGTGAGAAAGGGAAAAAAATACAGTTCCTTAGCAACACAACCACACGT
The DNA here is from genome assembly GCF_059692235.1 of Paenibacillus sp. J2R1T-4. Taxonomy (NCBI): domain Bacteria; kingdom Bacillati; phylum Bacillota; class Bacilli; order Caryophanales; family Paenibacillaceae; genus Paenibacillus; species Paenibacillus sp. J2R1T-4. The sequence goes on from NZ_JCAUBA010000025.1 coordinate 36,127, forward strand.
ACACGCGTGGAATGCAGGAATCGCCTGCAGAAGCTGGGACTCGAAGCCGGACTGGATGAAATCGTGACGGCGTCTTATACCGCGGCGGTCTATTTCAAGGAACGGGCAACAAATCCGGTAGTGTTAGTCGTCGGGGAACCGGCCATGATGGAAGAATTGGAAAAGAAAGGAGTGAAGCGAACATCAGACCCATACGCAGCGACGCATGTACTGGTCGGGATGGATCTGCATTTTGATTATCACAAGCTGCATCAAGCTTTGAAGGCCGTACGCAACGGGGCAGCCTTGATCGCGGCCAATCCTGACCCGTATTGCCCAGTGGAAGATGACATCCTTCCGGACACCTGGTCGATGGTGAAGGCGATTGAAACGGCAAGCGGCACGGTGACGCAAGCGGTCATCGGTAAGCCGTCGGAGTATTACGCCGCTAAGGTGCTGGAATGGACCGGCCTATCCAGTCATCAGTGCTTGATGGTAGGGGACCGGTTGGAGACGGACATTTTGTTCGGTTACAACAACGGCCTGCACACGGCTTTGGTCCTTACGGGAGTCGCAACGAAGCGTGATGCCGAGCGATTTCCAGTGCGGCCGAATTATATATGGTCGTCGCTAGACGAGCTTCTAGCTCTGACCGCCAAGTAATACAGTACGATTTTACCTAAGCCTGACACTGCCGCAATCATACCCCATATCCCAAAGGAGAGAATCCCATGCGTTCCATTGCCACGAAAATGACTTGTCTCGCTCTATGCTTCTCCATCATGCTGGGCTGCGCCAAAACCCAACCCGAGCAACAAGCAGCAGCACCTCAGACAGCTGCTCCAACTGCGGCCAAGGAAGAAAAAGTAGAGCTATCCTTCTATTATCCGATCGCAGTAGGCGGCCCTCTGACCGCTACGATCGAAGGGATGGCGCAAGAATTCACGAAGCAGAATCCGAACATTACCGTCAAGCCAGTTTACACAGGCAGCTACGCGGATACCGCGGTCAAGACGCAAGCGGGCGTGCAGGGCAAGAATCCTCCTGATGTTGCGGTCCTCCAAGCGACGGAATTGTTCAGTTTGCTCGACATGAATGCCATCATTCCACTCGACGAATTCATTGCCAAAGAAGGCGGGGACAAGTATTTGTCCGATTTTTACCCGGCGTTCATGGCGAACTCTCAGACCGGGGGCAAAACGTACAGCATTCCATTCCAACGCAGCACCATCGTGCTCTACTATAACAAGGATTTGTTCAAAGCAGCTGGACTTGACCCGAACAAAGCTCCGCAAACGTGGGATGAAATGAGGGAATACGCGAAAAAGCTGACCAAAGACGGCACTTGGGGCTTGGAAATCCCGGCTTCGGGCTTTGCCTACTGGATGATGCAAACCTTCGCCCTGCAAAACGGGAAAAACCTGATGACCGAGGACGGCAAGAAAGTCATGTACAATACCCCGGAGAATATCGAGGGACTTCAATACTGGAGCGATTTGGCCAAGAAGGAAAAAGTGATCCCGCAAGGCGTCACCGAATGGGGAACCGTGCCTTCGGACTTTTTGGAAGGCAAAACCGCAATGATGTACCATACGACGGGCAACCTGACTAACATCAAGAAGAATGCCAAATTCAACTTCGGCGTCAGCTTCCTTCCGAAGAACAAAAGCTTCGGAAGCCCGACCGGCGGCGGCAACTTCTACATCTTCAAGGACATCGACAAAAAGAAGCAGGATGCTGCCTGGAAATTCGTCAAGTTCATGACGGAAACCGAACGTGCCGCCCAATGGAGCATCGACACGGGCTATGTGGCGGTTAAGAAATCCGCCTATGAAACGGATACGATGAAAAAGTACGCAGCTGAATTCCCGGCCGCCCTTGTCGCGCGTGACCAGCTCCAGTATGCTGCAGCCGAGCTATCTACGCATAATAACGGCAAAGTTGTGAAAGCGTTGAGCGATCAAGTGCAAGCCGTCCTGACCGGCAGCTTGCCGCCAGCGGAGGCTCTGCAGAAAGCACAAGAAGAAGCGGACAAAGCATTGGCGCCATTTAACAAGTAATGGGGACACACGAGGGAGCAAGGCTGCGGCGATCGAGGTAAGGCCGGCCGCAGCCGGAGCTTCCTCTCTCAATCATCAACAATGCTGGGAGGTTCATGTTTTGGGGTTTCGAACATCAATTCATCGCTGGAAAACAAACGCTTTTGCCTGGATGCTGCTTCTCCCGTCGCTTATATTCTTGTTCCTGTTTACCTTTTACCCGATAGCCCAAACGATCCGTCTCAGTCTGTACCAAGCGGATTTGGCAACACCTGTGCCAGTATTCATAGGACTGGATAATTACATCAACTTGCTGGATGATGCAATCTTCTGGAAGGTGATGACCAACAATCTATGGTTTGCACTTGGCACGGTTCCTACTTCTATGGCGCTAGCTCTGCTGATGGCTACTTTCGCTAATAAAGCGCTGCGGGGGACCCATTTTCTGCGAACCGCATTTTTCTATCCGACGTTGATTCCGATGATTGCGGTTGCCAATGTGTGGCTGTTCATTTATACACCTCAATATGGACTGCTCAGCAGAGTGATGCAATCGGTCAGTCTTTCCGATGTCAATTGGCTCGGTTCTCCGCAGTATGTCATGTGGGCGATGATATTCATGATTGTTTGGAAGGAAGCTGGATATTTCATGATTTTTTACTTGGCAGGTTTGCAAAATATTTCTCCAGACTTTTATGAAGCGGCGCAAGTAGATGGCGTGGGGCGTTGGACGGTATTTCGCAAAATCACATTTCCGCTGTTGATGCCGACAACGCTGTTCGTTACCATTGTAGCGTTGACCAATTCTTTCAAGCTCGTCGATCATCTGGTCATTATGACTAAGGGCGGGCCGAACAATGCAAGCAATCTGCTTCTTTATTACATTTACGAGACGGCATTCAGCTTCTGGGATCAAGGAATAGCCTCCACCTTAACAACGGTTATGATCGCGGTGCTTCTGCTGTTCGCGGTATTGAATTTCTTCGGGTTGGATAAACGAATTCATTATCATTGATGCGCGCTCTAACAAGTTGAAATTGGCCCCTGAGCGGGAAGAAAGGCGATTATATGCGGAGTAAAACGATGAAAATAAGCCGATGGCTTCTATATATATTTGCGGCGATGTGGCTAGTGCCGCTTCTGTGGGTGACGGTTACCGCTTTCCGCCCAAGACAGATTGCGTTATCATCGTCGTTTTCCCTCGATTTCACCTTGGATAATTTCCAACGGGTCTGGGCTGCGGCCCCATTTGCTCAGTATTACGTCAATACGGTGATGATCGTCGTCTGCGTCTTCGCGGTTCAGATGTTGACGGCCACTATGGCAGCTTATGCCTTTGCAAGAGTGGAGTTTCGTGCGAAAAATTTGCTGTTCATGCTGTTTCTCGTGCAAATCATGGTGCCTGCTGACGTCTTGATCTTCCCTAACTATAACGTGCTCAAGGAATTGTCGCTGCTCGACACCAAGCTCGGCGTGATGCTCCCGTATTTCGCATCAGCCTTCGGTATCTTCCTCTTGCGGCAGATGTTCAAAACGATTCCGCCGGAGCTCGACGAAGCGGCTGTCATGGAGGGATACTCCAAATGGCAGATTTTATGGAAAATATATTTCCCGCTCTCCCGCCCGTCTTATATCGCTTTCGGCCTTGTGTCGGTTAGCTATCATTGGAATAATTTTTTGTGGCCGCTAATCGTCACCAATTCCGTGGAGAATCGCCCGCTTACGGTAGGACTCGCCATCTTCGCCCAATCATTCGAGATTGGGGCCCAGTGGACGGAGGTCAGTGCAGCGACGATACTCGTTATCGCTCCATTATTGGTTGGATTTCTGCTGTTTCAACGGCAATTTATCAATAGCTTTATTCATTCGGGAATTAAATAAGGAAATGCACAATCTTCCTGACATCCTTGCCATAATCCAGTTGCGGCTTTCCTGCTGCTGCTGGATTATGGCTGTTTAAGGAGGTACGGAAGTCACGACTACCTCAACTCAATCAAACTTATAACAAAAGGGGCTGCAACTTTGTGACGTTGTGACGTTGTAGCAACCTGCCCGGAATTCCAGAAATAGTACTGATAATTGAACCATGATTCGTATACGCTCTGGAAGGTGCCTTGCTCGTGAGGGTCTCCCCATCCAGCTACAACTTCGCTTCTTTTGGCACCCAGACCGTAATCAATCCTTTTAGCTTACCTGCCGCCGCATAAGTCTTAAATTCACTATCTATGGCCTTTGCAGCTATACTTCGTGTCTTTATAATAGACGAGAAGGAGCAGAGAAGGTTGCAAATCCATATTTGCCATACGCACCCAGCTCATCTATCATAGTAAGAAAAGCGCTTTCTATAAAGAGAGGATGGCCCATGTATGCATACAAGTGAAATCAAGCAACTAGCAGATCAAATTAAAGCGAATGTACAGAAGGTCGTTGTAGGAAAATCAGCCATTATTGATCATCTATTAGTAGCGTTAATATCTTCGGGGCATGTTCTGCTTGAAGACGTTCCGGGAACGGGAAAGACCTTGTTAGCAAAAGCTATGGCGGCCTCAGTTGGAGGCGTTTTCAAACGGATCCAGTTCACACCTGACTTGCTGCCGTCGGATCTTAGCGGCATTAACTTTTATAATCAGCAGGCTTCGCAATTCGAATTCCGTCCAGGGCCTGTGTTCTCCAACATCCTGCTGGCCGATGAGATCAACCGGGCGACACCGCGTACCCAATCGAGCCTGCTGGAATGTATGGAAGAGGCCCAAGTGAGTATCGACGGAGAGACGCGCAGGCTGACGCGTCCATTCATGGTTATCGCTACGCAGAATCCAATCGAGAACTCAGGGACGTTTCCGCTGCCGGAAGCCCAGTTGGATCGCTTCCTCATCAAAGTCAGCATGGGGTATCCGAGTGTGGAGGAAGGCAAGGCGATCATGAAGCGGTTCAAATCAGGCAATCCGCTCGAAGCGTTACAATCAGTAGCAACAGCAGATCAAGTGGCCCAAGCCCAAGACAGCTACTCGCAAGTCAGCGTGCATGAGGACTTGTATGATTATATGCTCGCCCTGATCGAACGCACGCGGAACCATCCCGATATCGTGATGGGAGTTAGTCCGCGCGGAAGTCAAGCTTTGCTGCGTGCCACGCAAGTGTATGCCATTCTTCAAGGCCGGGACTATGTCGTGCCCGACGATGTGAAGGCTATGGCGAAGCCGGTACTCGCGCATCGGTTAATCCTTCGTGCTTCTACTCGCAACAAAGCGAACAATCCGTCCGAAGCGATCCTTGATCACCTGCTTAGCGAGCTGACGGTTCCTGCTGAAGATCGTCTGCTAGCGCGGAGTTAAGGGATGTTAGCTGCGTGGATTGTGTTTATTGCCTTTGTCGTCATCTTCATACAAGGAAGAGTATTCGAGAGATTTGGCCTCCGCAAAGTATCTTACACACGCAACTTCAGTGAACGCGCCTGTTACGAAGGCGAAGAGGTGCAGCTAGTGGAGCGAATTTCCAACGTCAAGCCGTTGCCATTGCCATGGTTGCGATTGGAGTCGCTGATGGATGTGTCGCTTCGTTTTCCGAGTCAGGATAACTTCGATATTCAGACGGGAAGCTTAATGCAGAATCAGAAGAGCTTTTTCTCCCTGATGCCGTACACCAGCATTACGCGCAAGCATCGGATTCTATGCACGAAGCGGGGGGCTTACAACCTGAATAGTGTCTCGCTCACCTGCGGCGATGTATTCGGGATGGGCAAGAGCACCAAGACGTTGAAGCTGGACGTTCAGCTGCTGGTCTATCCGCGGCTTGTCCCGTTAGAGGACATTCCGCTTCCCTCGCACAGCTGGCAGGGGGATATAACCGTGCGGCGCTGGATTCTGGAGGATCCGTTCATTATTCAAGGAGCGCGGCAATATCGCTTCGGCGACCCCTTGAATGCGATCAACTGGAAAGCGACGGCTCGCAGCGGACAGATCCAAGTGCACCAACGTGACTTCACCTCGGATCACAGGCTCATGATCTATGTGAATTTTGAAGTAACGGAGCTAATGTGGAGTCAGGTGTCTGATCCAGAGCTTGTAGAGCAAGGACTTCGTTATGCGGCTACTTTGGCATCGGAATCAATCCACCGAGGCATTCCGACAGGCTTCGGCTGTAACAGCGGCACGATTGATGCACCCAAGGAATCAGTGCGTGTGGAGCCGGGAACCGGAGCCAGTCATCTGGAGCTACTGCTGGACACTATGGCTAAGGTCGTCGTTGACCGGACCATGGCGATTCAGACCTTTCTGGATCAAGATCTTGAGAACGGAGCCCGCAGGTTAGATATCGTGCTGTTCACAGCCTATGTCAGTGACGTGATGCAGGAACGAATCAAGCTGCTGGAGCAATCAGATAATGCAGTAAGCATCGTACCGTTGAAGCACGAGGAGGAAAGGGAGGTGCGGTATGGATAATACCTTACGTCTTCTTTTGATTAGCTGGGGTCGCGGGGTAGTAGAACTGCTTTTGTTCTTCCCTGTCCTTTTACTGCTGACTCCTTTAGCTGGAATGGCCGACATTTTCCCTTATTGGCTGTTAGCTTTAACATTGTTTATGCCGCTTGGGGCGCTGGCCAGGCTGCTTGTGCGCAGTGAGCTGCGTCTCATCCATCTCGTAATTGGGGCGATTGTAGTGGGTGCCATTTCTATCCTTGCTTTCGGCTATCAATATGCCGGCTGGGGTGCAATCCTGGCAGGCGGGGTGCTCTATTACCACGGCTTCGGAACCGTACGCGCTGGTTGGCATGTAAGATTTCCGGTCGGGCTCATGTGGATTGCTTTGTTTCTATTTTTACTCGCTGGATTGATTTTGCCCCGGATGGAACTATATGCATCTTATTCCTCCCTGTTGGGTTGGTTAGGTGTTCTAGCTGTTGCCGTCACATTCTTTATATCTAATAAAAGCAATCTGGAAGAAGAGACCCATTCCGGTGAACGGGAAGTCCGGCTGGCCCGTGGGGTCATAACGAAGAACAGAGTGCTCATTCTGATCGTTCTGGCTATCATTATCGGTATTGGTTTCATCGGTCCGATTATGCGCGCGTTTATCTGGTTAAAAGAGTTGTTGTTAAGCTCTATAAGCGCATTGTTTGCGTTAATGGATCGGGAAGATAGCGAACCTCCCAAAGAGCCTTTGCCGACACCAGGAGCTCAGGAGCAAATGCAGCTCCCAGCTGGCGGCGGACCTTCCGCTTTTATGGCCTTTATGGAGAAGGTGCTCTATTATTTCGCAATCGCACTTACGATAGCTATTGCGATAGTTGCGTTGTACTTTCTGTCACGCTTAATCTATCGGGTAGTGAAGGCCATTGTGATGCGATTATTGGCCAGAAGCCGTGAATCGGCGAAGGGTATCCAAGAGTATGAAGAAGAGAAGACAAGCTTGCTCGATTGGAAGGAACTCCGCCAGCAGTATGGGGATCGCCTCACCTCGCTTTTCTCCAGACGTGAGCGTGACCCTAGCTGGGAGTCGTTGGACGGCAGCGGCCGTGTTCGGTTGCTGTATCGATTGTTTGTTCGAAGGAACGTTAACGCCGGTCAGCCTTTTGATCCACACTTAACCCCTCGGGAAGTATTGGCGGGTCATAGCAAAGAAGGGCTCATGAGCAAGGAAGAGCGGGAACAGTTGGCGGATGCCTATAACACGGTCAGGTATGGAAACAAGCAGGTGGATGACGAGCTATCCAGCCGATTGAAACGCAATTCTGGGTTGTAAGCATAGAGATCCTATAGTACCCTAATAGGGATATAGGGTCTTTTTATTCCTTTACAAGCTCATTCGACAATCAAATCTTATGGAGGTGCTGGGGTGAAGCTGTCTTTTACTACATTAGGATGTCCGGAATGGAATTTGACCACAGTCGCTGAGAAAGCGGCGGAGTATGGATACGATGGGGTCGAGCTGCTGATTCGCGGCGGGATTCATATCGATACAGCTATGAGCGCAGCAGAGCGGAAGCAAGTGAGTGAGTTGTTCCGCTCCCGTAATCTGGAGATTCGCAGCTTATCCGGGTATACAAAATTCGCTTCGAGCGAGAAGGCGGAGCTAGAGCTGAATATTCAACAGCTTCGCTTGAATGCTGAGCTTGCCCATGATCTGGGAGCCTCGTATGTGCGCACATTTATTGGGGAGCCTTCAAGCGGTGTTGACAATGCTGAGGCGATTGCCCGGGCGGGAGAGAGCCTGGCCGTCGCTGTCGATTCGATTGCTCCGCTTGGGGTCGAAGTGATTATAGAGACTCACGACCATTTCTCGGCGGCCGAAGCCATTGAAGCTATTATCGGCAAAGCAGGCAATCCTGAAGGGCTTGCTGTGCTTTGGGACACCGTTCATACTCATCACATAGGAGAGAAGCCACGAGATGTATGCGAGCGGATAGGCTCACTCATTCGCCACGTGCATCTGAAGGATGCTGTTCCTGGAAAGCCAGGCGGGAAGCCGCATCAGTATGTGTTGACCGGCGAAGGCAACATGCCGATCCGCGAGAATGTTGAAGCGCTTCATGCGATCGGGTATGACGGTTATCTATCTCTGGAGTGGGAGAAAATGTGGTACCCGGATCTGGAAGAACCATCCATAGCGTTCCCGCACTATGTGAAGGTTATGCGTGAGCTGTTGGCTAAGCTGCGATAGAGCTCGCGGAAGTACAAGCTTGGCTGCAAACAGTGGGAGCTCTGTGAACAATTATTAATTCAAAAAGAGAGAACTTGTTTCTCTCTTTTTGCTTTTTTCATCAAATGAATCAAAAATAAGGTATGCTGCAAAAATCGTGACTTCCCCAAAATTGGGACTGTTGCTAATCTAGAGTTTGTATAACTCATTCTATTAATGAAGGGGGATTTCTTAATGAAATGGAAGCGCTTTAAAATGACAGCCTTGGGAGTTGTGTTGGCCGCCAGTCTAATTCCGCAAGCTGCAGGAGCACAAGACACAAGCACAGACCGTTTTTTGAATGCAGATCAGAACATTAATAGCGGAAGAGCATTTTCTGACAACCCGACAGGCGGCTCGCTTGGCTGGGGGGAGAGCTATTACCTGGACAGCTACAACACTATGTACGAGGCGACCGGAGACAAGCGCTGGCTTGACAAGGTAGTTGAACACACGGACAGAATGATAGGCAATGCTACTGATCACGATGGGGATGGGGCTCTGGGCTGGGCGGATCATCGTTATGCCCACACCCAATTGGACAATGACAGCTTTTTGTATGAAGGCGCGGAGAGTTCAGCTGTTGATACAGTCGTGAACGGCTCTTTCGAAACGGACGCAGATACCGATAATATCCCGGATGGATGGACACAGCTAGGGGCAACGGGCTCATCCTACCGATCTACAGCAGCAGGGGATGCTTTCCTGGGCCCCGCCGGCGTAGTTATTGAAAGCGACGGGAGCAATGAGAATAGGCTCGTCCAAAATATTATATACACTCCTAACACAACCTATTTGCTTGAAGCCTTCATGGGCGTGGAATCAGAGCTGACCCAAGGAACCGTCCAGGTGTATAACGCCTCCACGAACAGAGTGCTTGCAATACTGCGGGCACACCATGTCGGGTTTGAACGCTACACCATTTCGTTTAAAGCACCCGCCAGCGGTACTATTCAGCTGCGACTTGGACTGGAGAGCTACGATCAATCCGGATATAAGGCTCGGTTTGATGCAGTATCCATGAAGCCGTTGGACGAAGTAACGAACGGCCCATTGAATGCGCTTGCAAACGGCGGCATGGAGGAAGTGAACCCTGCCGATTCGACGCTGCCCGCCGATTGGAACAGATGGGCTGCTTCAAACTCAACCAATGTATATCGTAGTACAGATGCAGCCAGCGGATCCTATTCATTGGCTGTAACGACCGATAACACCTCTTGGGAAATTGGGGAGCAAGTATTTGATTATGTGCCTTCACGATCCTACACAATGACATTCAAGGGGAAGGTTTCAAGCTCAGTTTCTTATGGAAGAGCAGAAATTTACAACGTAACTGACGGTACAGTCATTAAAAATGCTACCTTTAACACCACATCGTGGTCTTCGCGAAGCTTGTCCTTCATGGCGCCTGCGACGGCTGGCAAGATCCTTAAGGTCCGATTGTACACGACCACTTGGAACACGCCTGGGTTCACCGCTTATTTTGACGAGTTGTTATTGCTGGAGGACTCTCCGCTCAAGAACGGCAGCATGGAAGCGCTGAATTCTGTTGATTCTACACTGCCTGCCAACTGGACCAGATGGGGGGCCTCGAATGCATCCAATATTTATATCAGCACGGATTCGGCCTCAGGCTCTAATTCCTTGGCAGTAACTACGGATAACACCTCCTGGGAGGTGGCGGAGCAGGTCATTGATTACGTGCCTTCGCAGATGTACACCCTGACGTTGAAAGGGAAGGTGTCCAGTACAGTCGCCTCTGGTGTTGTGCAAATTTATAATGCGACAGACGGTGCGACTGTTTTCTCGACTTCCTTCAATTCCACGTCATGGGTCCCAGGAGTACTGACCTTCACAGCTCCGGCAGTAACCGGCAAGACGCTTAAGGTCCGATTGTTACAGAACAATTGGAATCTGGTCGGGTTTACCAGCTACTTCGATGATCTGGAATTGTTCGCTTCTCCGCCAGTCACAGCTGCTATTGTGAATTTCAGCTTTGAGTCCGCCGCCAGTTCGGATGCGACTCTCCCGGCTGGCTGGACCAGAATGACCGGTACAACATCCGCCGACGCGTATTTGGTGACCGGCCTCAACAACAATTTTGCCGGGACCAGAGGGGTTGCGATTCAATCATCCGCTTCTGCGGTTAAAGGCTTGGAGCAGACCGTGTCATATGATCCGGGCACCTCCTATGTGCTGACCTATCAGGGACGCACTACACACCCGAGCTATCCGGGAGCTGTGGAGGTATTTAATGAGACAGACAATGTGGTATTAGCCTCGAGCAGCTATTCGAGCAACAAATGGTCGAAGCAATCTGTAGCTTTTACAGCGCCGACAGTAGAGGGAAAGACGCTCAAAATTCGCCTCTCTCAGCCTATTTCGTCCAGCGGTTCAATCGGTTATGTTGACGTTGTCGCCCTGAAGTCGCTGGATCACACCGAAGCGGCTGGATGGACAAGGAGCAGCACAACGACGCTTGAAGAGGCTCACCGAACAACCGATACTACAATTTTCAGCGATGAAGCAGGTCTTGAGCTCATATACAAGGACAGCACTGCACCAGTAATCTATCAGGAGCTATACAATTACAGACCGAATGTGGAGTACGGAATCTCCTTTAGCGGCAAAGTATCAGCCGGCGCAGCCGGACAAATTCGCATATACGACAAGACAGCAGCAGCCGTTCTTGGAAGCTGGAGCTTCACGAATTCGGATAAGCTAACCCTCCTAATAGGAGAATTCCAAACACCGGCAGCTAATCATGAACTGGTTGTCGAGGTATCGGTCTCATCCGCAACCGTGGGGGATACGGTCTGGGTCGATGAGATTGACGTTGGAGAGCAATGGGAGCACATGGTACATGAGGGTGTAATCTTGTCTCCAGTCCTTCAGTTCGTGAATATGGTCAATGCGGATCCTTCCCTGCATGCCGATTACTTGGCCAAGGCACAGACTTATCGTGATTTTGCAGCCACTAATTTTGTTCACAAATGGGATCCTTATTGGAAGCAAATTACCGGAACAGACGGTTCCAACAACGGGACGGGCGTTTACATATTCCCAGAGGGCTTCAGCACGGAATGGTTCCCGGGACGCAGTCTGCCGCACAATCAATATTTAGCTTTTGCCCGCATGCTCTACTTGCTTTATGACGCTACGGAGGGAGTACCTGCCTACGCTACGGAACGCCCCTTTTATTGGAGCCGGGCAAATGACATGGCGCGTACGTTCAAAAGCGGCGTAACCGCTCATCCGCTAAATGCGACGTTGGGAACAGATGCTTACTTGTGGGGCTATTGGGACGCCTTGGGTCCTTGGGACAACGGACATTATGCAAATTATACCAATGAAGACTTATCCCATGCCGGCATAACCATGTCGGGGGCAATGGAAGCCTATCATCATGGGCAAGTGTTTACGGCCGACGATATGGCGAAATTTACGAGAACCTTCACAGATGTCATGTGGAATCAGAGCTTTACGGATCCTGTTCTTTCCTACTACAATAACAGACAACCTTCCGTTACAGTCGATAAGACTAACACGGGTTCATTTAACTACTGGACTCATTTTGCAGAGATTGATCCGCTAGTCAGGGACATTGCGAATGCCGTATGCGAAGCGGATGGATGCGTGACGGTAATTGCTCCCGCTATTGCTAAATGGAATGCAAATAAAGTAGTGAATTCGGATTTCGAGCAAGCCGATCCGACAGACGCCACATTGCCGCAGCGCTGGACGAGGTTTCAATCCACTTCGGCTACGGCTGCCTTAACCAATACGGATCCCGGCATGAATCATTCCTCCTTGCTGATAACGACAAATGGAACGTCATGGCAGGTTGTGGAGCAGAAGCTGGAGGCATATGAGCCGAATACGCCTTATACCATCTCTTTCTTGGGTAAAAAATATGGGACGGCAGGCGGTCAAGTACAACTGTTCGATTATACAACCAGTACCGCATTAGGGCACCTGATCTTCACAGATACTGCCTGGACGCGCTATCAGTTCAATGTAACGACACCTGAAGCTGGCCATGATGTGAGGGTTCGTCTGTATACTTCCGCATTGACTCCTGCCGGCTCATCGGTTGGATTCGATGACGTGCATGCTTACCCGTCTCTGGCGGTCGGAGAGGTTGCGAATGCTGGTTTTGAGACAGCTGATAAATGGGATTCTACACTGCCCCGCTATTGGGTACGCGGTACGTCGACGACTCCTTCGAATGCAGTCATTGACAATACAGACAGATCAGCGGGAGTAAATTCTCTTAAGCTGGTCTCGACTGGCAGCGGCATCAATGAGGAGTTGTCCTATACTTGGAATGGCTTCAAACCTAATGCAACGTATACCGTCAGCTTCGCAGGTAAAGTGAACGGAAGTGCAGGCGGCCGAGTTAAGATCATCAATGCAACAACGAATGCAGTATTGGTCGATCAAGCCGTAACGGCGACTTCTTGGGAAACATCTGCTACAACCTTCTCAGCCCCGTCCGCCTACAATGATACACTGAAAGTGATACTGACCCACGACAACCCTTCAGCTGCAGGGACGATGTGGGTGGATGAGCTAAGTGCTACTTATGCGGTCTCTGATGTGGATGCACCTTTAACCGTATTACAATTAACTCCGAACGCTCAGGAAAGCAATAGTGGCTGGTATTCATCCAATCCGACGGTGTCCTTCATCGCTGTGGATCAAGGGACCGGAGTTCAGAGGACAGAGTACCGTGTGAACACCATGACTTCGCAGACTTACTCCATAACGGAGAACCGATTGAACAGTGGAGAATGGACCGTTTACTCCGCTCCGTTCACTCTAACGGATGGAGTTCATGAGATTGAGTACCGAAGCGTAGATCTGGCAAGCAATAAGGAACAAGTTCAGTCCAAAACGATAAAAGTAGATCAGGTTGCTCCGAGTGTTACGGTTTCCGTGTATTCCTCTGAGTTATGGCCGGCCAACCACCAAATGGTTCCAATCACGGTAACATTAAACGCAGAAGACGCTACCTCACAAATCGCATCCATTGTGTTGGATTCCATTACAAGCAGTGAACCTGCGAATGAAAAAGGAGACGGTAACACTTCTGTTGATATTGCCGGTGCAGAATACGGAACAAACGATACTACGTTTGAATTGAGGGCGGAGAGGTCCGGAAGAGGCGGAGACAGAGTCTATACGATCAATTACACCGTAACCGATACGGCAGGCAATAAGACCTCTGCTTATGCAACAGTCACAGTGCCGCACGATAGGTCCAAAAAGTAAATATAACTCAAGAGATTGGAGCCACCTTCCTGCACTCTAGCACGACTAACTGAACGAATAAGCCGATGACCGTTAGAAACTATTGCTTTGAAATGACCATCTCTCGTTTGAGGGATGGTCATTTTATCGACTTGTTGGCCAACCGCAACACATAACCTAAAAAAAACACAAGGCCAAACTAAACGAATCCATTGTTGGATTCCGAGCAGCCAATTAAGATAAAGGAGAATCCAAGAAAGAAATTCCCGCCATTGTGATACAATAAATGTTACAACTACGACCATGAAAGGGGTGCGCCGAACAGATGGACATCCTGATTGTCGATGATGAACCGATGATTCGCAAAGGCTTGCAAACGATGGTCGCCCAGCTCGGTCCCCAAATCACTAATATCCGCCTTGCCGAGAACGGCGAGGAGGCGCTAGTCCAGATCCAGGCGAGACGTCCAGACATTGTACTGACGGATATCCGCATGCCTAAGCTGGATGGTCTCGAGTTATGCCGGCAAGTAGCTCAGATGGATACAGACATGGTGGTAGTGGTCGTATCCGGCTATCATGATTTTGAATATGCGCAGAAATGCTTATCATATGGCGTTAAAGAATATATCCTTAAACCTGTTAACAAAAAGAACATGCATGAGGTGCTCCAAAAGCTGATCATCAAATTGCAGAAGCAGCGTGCAGTAGAGCGTCTGTCCAACTTCAACTTTGATCCATGGATCGAGCAAATGGACGAGGCTATCTGGAATGTGCAGGAGGAAGCTTTGGAGAGCTTGTTTGCCTCGCTCCGATCCGAGACAGCTGCGTTCAACTCCCAGAAACGGATGCTGGACCTGCTGCAGAAGCTGAATGCTCAACTATCCAAGAAGCTGCAGGCACGGGACATCACAATGCCTGTATTTGCGATCCAGAAGGAAGAACCGCAGCCGGCTGCATCCGTAAGTGCAAGTCCGCTTGAGGATTTCATTGGCGTAATCCGCGCCATCGTGAAGGAGCTTCGCTTGCGCCGCAAAGGCAAACACCGGGATCCGATCGAAGAAGCGAAGGATTACATCGAGAAGCATATTGCTAAAGAAGTCTCCTTGGAGGAAGTTGCCGAGACGCTTGGCTTCAATCCGTCATATTTCAGCCAGCTTTTCAAGCAAATGACGAATGAAACCTTCGTGCAATACCGCATTAAACGCCGCATGGAGCGGGCCAAGAAGCTGCTTGATCAGCCGCACTACCGGATTATCGATATTTCTTACGAAATAGGGTATGCGGATCATGCGCATTTTACCAAAACGTTCAAGAAATACGAAGGCTGCTCCCCATCCGAGTATCGCGGGAGGCTTGGGATCCATTGATAAGGCAGAAACTGTCCACCCAAATATACGCATACTTTCTAATCGTCATCGTCTTATCGCTTAGCGTAGTCGGTGTCTTTTCTTATATCCAGTCCTCCAAGGCGCTCGATCGTCAGTCGGAGAAGAACATCTCTCAAGTCATCTCGAATGCCCTGTACCAGACAGACCTCTATCTGCAAACTTACGAGCGTATTAGTGAATCGATCCTGTCCAACAACGATGTAAGACGATTTATGAACATCGATCCTGAGGATAACTATGCGCATTTTTACTACAACGATCAGATCCGCAAATATGTGTTCCAGCCTTCCTTTATCCTTCATCCTCAGATTAGCCTGATCTATGTGATCGGCAATCACGGCAAAGCGATCAGCGACGATAATGCGAACCAGTCGTACTCTCCCTATTTCAACCCAAGTCGTCAGCTTGACCTGCTGAATGAAAGAACGCCCTTCAATGGGGCTATTGCTATTCTGAACACCAGCATCGTGGCCGGCCAAGGCAATGATGTGATTACTCTGGCTAGAAAAATAAGAGGCGCTGCATCCCATGAGCCATTGGGTGTGCTTGCAGTGGAGTTTAAGGCCAAGGAGCTTGAGAAAATATGGGGACGCCTCGATGTCGGTGAATCCGGCTTTTTCTTCCTGGTCGATGATCAAGGTCAAATAATTTATCACCCCGGCGACTCGGAATCCGTTGCGAACATCACACCGGATGTCATCGCGAACATGGAGCGTAATCGAGTATCGTATCAACAGACGGCAGACGGTGAGAAACGGATGATCGTGTCTTTGCAGTCCGATTATTCCCATTGGCATCTGGCCGCATCGATTCCCGTCAAGGAGCTCCGCCAGCCAATCTCTACTATACGAACAACAACCCTGATCGTGGGTCTGGTCACGCTTGTTTTTGCTTTGTGGCTCGCTTACCGCTTCGGACAATCGTTGCTCAAGCCCATTCATATTCTGAAGAATGGAATGCGTGAGACAGAGAAAGGGAATTGGGACCCCATAGTAGCCCCCGAGCGCAAGGACGAGCTGGGTGGGTTAATTCGCAGCTACAATCTGATGGTCAGCCGGTTATCTGAGATGATCGACCGTGTCTACGAGGCGGAGCTGCGCAATCAGAAGACGACGCTCGACCTGCAGGCGACCAGACTCGAGCGCCAGAGGGCGGAGTTTCAAGCCCTGCAAATGCAGATTAATCCGCATTTTCTCTACAACACGCTAGAGACGATCAATTGTTATGCGGTTGTGCAGGATTCCGATGAAATATCCGAGATGGTCGATGCTATGGCCGCCATGCTTCGTTATTCCGTGCAGACGAATTTGGAGGAAATCACGGTAGTCAATGAACTGAAGCATGTCTTGAACTATATGACGATTCTGAAACACCGCACGGGGGTTGATTTTGAAATCGACGTTAGAGTACCGCCAGGACTGCTGCTGGAAAAAATGGTGCGGCTCACCCTTCAGCCTCTAGTTGAAAATGTGTTCCAGCATGCCTTTCCAGACGGGGTACAGCCGCATCATTTCATTCGTATAGATGCCCGATTCGAGCAGGATCGTTTCTTGATTATCGTAGAGGATAACGGTGTAGGAGTCCCGCTGGACAAGCTGGAGGAGCTGAGAGCGAAGCTGGAGCAGAACCGTCTTGCATCAGATCCATCAGATCCTGAGTCTGCGCAGAAACGCGGGGGGATTGGTCTGATGAATGTCCATCGCCGCATTCAGCTCGTCTTCGGAGAGCAGTACGGGTTGAGGGTGGAAAGCACGCCTGCTGAAGGCGCTCGAATCATAATGTCGATGCCGAAGGACCCAAAAAAAACACAAGAACAATCAAAATGACTCCATTGTCGGTTGCACCCGAACGGTCTAGTATAGAGCTACAACCCGTTATGTAAATGCTTTCATGTTAACTCTCACAGAAGCAAGAACTATTCCAGAGAAAAAAAGGGTGAAACTCATGGCTAGAGCTAAACTGCAGGATGTCAACCAACCCTCTTACAGAACCCGTTCAAATTCCTTATGGAAGTACATGTGGAAGTACAAAGCGCTGTATATTCTGACGATACCTGGCATTCTGTACTACATTCTTTTCCGGTACATTCCGCTCGGTGCTTCATTTATCGCATTCAAGGACTATAACATTTTCAAAGGTGTATGGGGCAGCCCCTGGGTCGGCTTAGAACACTTCGAGCGAATGTTTCGCCACGCAGACTTCTTGCGAATATTCAAGAACACGATCATTATAGGCGGGCTCGATCTGCTCTTCGCTTTTCCGGCACCGATCATCCTGGCGCTTCTGCTGAACGAGGTTCGTCTGGTTATATACAAACGGATCGTGCAAACGATTATTTATATGCCGCATTTTCTGTCCTGGGTTATTATAAGCGGGATTGCGGTCGGGATTTTATCTCCATCGACAGGGTTCATTAATCATTTCCTAGTATGGCTGGGCTTCGAGCCGATCTACTTCCTGGCAGAGAATTCGATGATTCGATCCATTCTCGTTACATCCGGGATCTGGAAGGAAGTCGGTTGGGGTACGATCATCTACTTGGCAGCCTTAGCAGGTGTGAACCCGGACTTGTATGAGGCAGCCGACATCGATGGGGCGAACCGCTGGAAGCAGACCTTGTCGATTACGATTCCTTCGATCATGCCTACTATCGTAATCTTGCTATTGCTCAAAATTGGCGATTTCCTGGACTTCGGCTTCGAGCGAGTATGGGTGTTCCTGAATCCGTTGACGTTCGAGAATGGTGAAATTCTGGATACTTATATTTATCGGGCAGGGCTGCTGCAGCAAGAGTACAGCTTTACTACGGCGGTCGGGATGTTCAAATCGTTGATCGGGTTAATCATGCTGGTGGGCGCTAACAAACTGAGCAGAAAAGCAACTGGCGAAAGCTTGTACTAGCTTAGCGTATGCTTATGAAGAACTTTTCTTCGAAAAGTTTTAGGAGGAGACAACGATGAATCTTCGTACAACCAAGGGTCAAAAAGTATTCAATGTGTTCAACCTGCTGTTTCTGACAGGCATAGCGTTGCTCATGTTTCTGCCCTTTCTGAATATTTTTGCGCAGTCGTTCAGCAGCTCCAAAGCGATCACGAACGGTCTGGTCGGTCTATGGCCTGTTGATTTCACTACTCTGAATTACCGTTATGTGTTCCAGGATCCTACCATCTGGAGAGCTTTTGGGATAAGCGTATTTATTACGGTGTGCGGAACATTGATTAACTTGGCGATGACTTCCACACTGGCCTATCCGTTATCCCGACAAGAGTATGTGGGACGCAAATATGTGTTGATCATGATCCTGGTCACAATTATATTTCAAGCGCCGCTGATCCCGATGTTTATTCTTGTCAAGAATTTGGGTTTGATGAACTCCCTGTGGGCGCTCATGATTCCGAATGCGATCAGTGCTTTTAACTTCTTCGTGATGCGGTCCTTCTTTCAAAATATTCCGAATGAGCTGATCGATTCCGGTCGGATTGACGGCTGTACGGAGCTGAGACTGCTGTGGCGAATCATTCTCCCGCTTTCCAAGCCTGCGATGGCTACAATGGGGATTTATTATGCGGTATATCACTGGAACTCGTATACGAATGCCTTATATTATTTGAACAAACGGGAATTATATCCTTTGCAGCTCAAGCTGCGTGAACTCATTGTATCCGACGACATTAATCTGGATCCAACCGGCTCGTTGTATTCCGAAATGCTGAACACCTCTCCCGAGGGGATCAAGATGGCTACCGTTATAGTGGCAACTGTCCCGATTCTGCTCATTTACCCTTTCCTGCAAAAGCATTTTATTAAAGGGATGCTGATCGGCTCCATCAAATCGTAATCCTAAAAAAAGAACAAAGGCATATAAATTCACTCCATTGTTGATAACTGGGATTCGCAATACAATCGGTATGCAAGCGCTTTAATAGCGCTGCAGCACAAACCTAAACTATAAAAAGGGAAGAGGGTAGCTATGAAGAAACAATTGATTCTAGCGCTCACATCTGTTCTAGCTTTCGGGTCCATCATCGGTTGTTCATCCAGCGGAAGCGACAAACCTGCAGAATCGACAGCACCAACCGGTCAAGGCAACACCGCTGCAGCAGGTCCGACGAAATTCTCGATCTCACTGCGCACACTGAACTTCGACTACGTAGAGAAACATGCCAATATCAACGAAGACAAATGGGTCAAAGAGCTGGAGAAAAAGACGAACGCCGATCTCGATATTCGTCTGATCCCGCATAATGATTACGAGCAGAAGATGATTCAGATGTTCGCAATCAATGACATTCCTGATGTAGTGCAAGGCGGAGCAGGTACGAATGGGAAAGAGCTTGCCGGTTCCGTACAAGCAGGCGTATTCCTGGAACTCAATGACTTGTTGAAGAAACATGGACCCAATCTGATGAAAGTAATTCCGCAATCAGCCTGGGACGAAGTAACATTGAACGGTAAAATTTATGCGATTCCCGAATTTCTCTCCAACTCTTCCCGCCGTGCAACTTGGGTTCGCGCCGATCTGATGGAAAAGGTGGGCATTACGAAGGATCCGAAGACGGTTGACGAGTACATGGAAATGTTGAGAGCGTTCAAGAAGATTGGTGTCGAGAATCCGTTCATGGGACGTGAGCAATTCAAGTATGCGGATATTTTCTTCGGTGCCTATGACGTGTACCCCTACTTGAGCCAATTCGAGAAGGTTGGTGACAATGTTCAACCGAAGTTCATGGATTCCGAGAACATGATGAAGGCGCTCCAAGTATACAAGAACATGTACGATGAAGGGCTGATCAACAAAGAATTCGCAACCATTAACCCAACGAACTTCAAGAATATTATCCTGGCTGGTAAAGCGGGTATGTGGGAAATGAACACCCAAGAGCTGCTGCAATGGGAAACTCAGCTGAAGGCGAATGTTCCGGATGCCAAGATCAAGATCATTCCTTCGCCAATAGGACCAGATGGTAAAGGCGGCGGCTACCTGTACGCTTCTGCGGCAAGATCCTACTTCATCAACAAGAGCGCTAAGGACAAAGCGGAAGGCATCATCAAGTTCTTCGACTGGATGGTTACAGTGGATGCAGACAAATGGTTCGATACTACATTGCCAGTAGAGCCGAAGACACCAGAGGAAGTATCGGAACAACGGTACTTGAGCGGATTCCTGCACTTGGTGAAGGACGATGCTTACCGCAAAGAGATTCTGAATGCAACCGCACCAGGTAAAGATTTGCTGAAAGTATTCGAAACGATTATGCCGAAGGAAGGCCGCGGCGGCATCGAATTCGATCCGCGGTTGGAAGCGATGCAAAAGAATCCGGATGCATCCCCATTGTCGGATACACCTCCGCCGGTTCTGCTGCAGCACATGGTCAAGATGGTCTACGGCAAATCACCGATTTCGGATTGGCCAAAAGCAATTGACGAGTGGAAAACCAAAGGCGGGAACGAAATTCTGAAGGAAGCGAACGATCGCTTCAAGAAGAAAGATGGCATCAAGCTGAGAGGCGAGGAAACACAAAACTTGAAATAACGTTCCAACCTCTCCCTGCGAGCAATCGCGGGGAGAGACGTTTCTTATAACATTTACAAGGAGGACTTTACTATGAAGATCGAATTGTCGGGAAAGCTTGCGTTGGTTACGGGCGGAAGCGCTGGGATCGGACGTGCAATTGCTGTATCGCTGGCGGAGTGCGGGGCGAAGGTGGCCGTCAACTATATGACTAGCAAGGAGGCCGCTGAGGAGACTGTTGGCATGATTCAACAGGCTGGGGGAGAAGCAGTCGCATTCCAGGGGGATATGACTGATGTTCAGCAGATCGAATCGATGTTCGCTGCGATAGAGAACGCGTTCGGCGGAACGGTGGATATCCTTATCAATAACGCAGGCAATCTCGTCAAGCGTGTGCCTAACGGAGAGATGAGTGAAGAGCATTACAACAAGGTAATGGACGTTAATTTCAAAAGCTGTGTGTTCGTAAGCAAAGCAGCTCTGGCGGGCATGAAGGAGAAGGGCTACGGGAAGATCGTCAACCTCTCATCGGTAGCGGCGCATAACGGTGGAGGACCTGGAGCTACAATCTATGCAGCGAGCAAGGGAGCGATCAATACGTATACGAAAGGGCTAGCCAAGGAGCAAGCTTCCTCTGGAATCCGAGTCAACGCAGTTTCTCCGGGGTTCATAGGACAGACGGCATTCCATGCAACATTCACCTCGGATGAAGGGAGAAAAGCTTCTGTTGCTTCGGTACCGCTAGGTCGGGAGGGTACACCGCAGGATGTCGCAGGCGCCGTGTTGTTCTTGGCCTCGGCTATGTCCGATTACTTGACAGGAGAGACCATTGAAGTGAACGGAGGCATGTTCATGAGATGATGAATATAGAGCAGACAGACCGTTACAACTGGAGAGCAAATAGTATTGTACAACTGGAACAAGAGCTGGAGCGGCTGCTGCAGGAAGGCTACGCAATTCCAAGCGAACCCGGGGGCTGGTGGCATCAATACGTATGCCCGGAACACCATATCGAGCTTACGTTTGATCCATTCGAGCAGGATGCACATACGTTCCATTGCCCTTATGGGTGCTCCTTGGAGGGGGAACCGTATCGCGGCGGCTGGCTGGTGTATAAGCACCAGCAGTTGGCCCGCTACGCTCTGCAAGCAGCAGCTGTCTACGCGGGAACGCAAAAGGCACAGTTCGCTGAGCTAGGGAAGCAAATTATCGGACAGTACGCGAAGCAGTTCCCTCAATACCCTGTTCACCCGGATGCCCAGCCTTGGATGCTGAAGGGCAGAGCGTTCCATCAAGCATTAAGCGAGGCGATCTGGGCTTCGACGCTGATCCGTGCTTACTTGCTGTTGAAGGATGAACAGGTTGATTTCAGCGAGTGGGCCGCGACAATCGATACTTTCTTGAGCATGCTCGAAGACAGTATGACCCAGTACCGGCACATCCTGATCCATGAGCGGAATAATCCGGAGAGTAATTATACGGCGTGGTTGAATGCGGCGTTAGCGTGTGTATACGCAGCCTGGAATGACCCTGTGAAGCTGCAAGGCTTGATTGACGGGGAAGGCGGATTCATCCATCACTTATCCATCGGTGTCATGGCGGATCAAATGGAGTTCGAAGGCAGCACTTATTATCATGTTTTCGTGTTAAGAGCCTATATGATTACAGCGGAGATGGCTGAACGATTCGGGGTAGACCTTCATCAAGCTCGCGGGGAGCAGGGGCAGTCCCTGGAAGGAATGTTCGATGTTCTCGCTGAGCTTGCGAACGATCAAGGCGAGCTTCCTGCGCTGCACGACGGACCTTATAAGCGAATTCCTTATGCTCGGGAGATCGCAGAGATTATGGAGGCGGGCTTGTCCAAGTATAGGAAGGAAGCATATATTGCAATACTCGCAGAGGCATACCGGCAGTTGAACGGCGAGAAGGTGAGGAGCGGACTGGAAGCCGTTGTGTATGGCAGCGGCGATTGGGACATGGATGGGCAATTAGCTAGACGTACATCACAGCTGCTTGCTCCATCCGGCTTCGCGATTCTCAGACATGCGGATAATCCGTTGTCTGTATTAGTTGACTTTGGTCCGCACGGGGGCTCCCATGGTCATTATGACAAGCTTCATGTCACCATCACTCATCAGACAGGGGCAGTAACGCCGGAGCTTGGCATGGTTCCGTACGGATCATCGCTGCGCAAAAGCTGGTATGCAGCGACTGCGAGCCATAATACGGTGTCGATTGGGGGCAGGACCCAGGCGGAACATACGGGTTCCTGTGTAAAGTTTGAAGAGAGCGAAGCCTACTCTTACGTGTGGGTAAGATCAGATGCCGCTTATGAGCAATGTATGATGAACCGGCATCTGTATTTAACCAAGGACTGGCTGTTGGACTGGTTAGAGGTAGAGTGTGAAGAAGAGCAGCAGATCGATTGGTGGCTTCATCATCTGGGAGTTACAGGTGATTATGCATACGGGAGATGGGAGTCATTCAAGGGAGTACTTGGGGATGCGGATGGCTATCAACTGCTTCAGGATATCTCAGTGTTGAATGGGCAAGGGCAACCGTACAACGTATGGCTGCCTGTAGGCGGAGATAAGGGAATGGGACAAGTTAGCTGTGCGGGTCTTGTCTCGCAGCAGCAAGACTCATCGATCTATCAATACAGCTATCCCGGCACAGCGGATGATCCGAGTAAGCGTCTGTATGGGGTGTTGCACCGTCAAGTTGGGAAAAAGGCACGGTTTGTGAATGTGTATAGCGATGGGAGCGAGCCTGTTTCGCTTCGCTGGCTCAGCGAAGAGTCCATAATCATTGAACAAGAGTCCGGGCCAAGCTGGACCTGCACCATGTCCTCGCAGATAAATATTGGCTTGATCATAGTATAAGGGGTCTTCTATAGATAACGGATGGGAGAGAAGCTTTCATGTACAATTTATTCGAGCCTGGAAGCGGTCCGATGACGGTTCAATATGAGCCTGATCAGCATACGAGGTTATTGGAAAATCCACCGCGGTTCACATGGATGCCGGCGCAATTGGATCATGATCGTTATATGCTGCAAATATCTTCTCATGCGGATTTCGATGAGGCCAGTACGATTAAAGTAAATGAAATTCCATATAACTTTTATACCCCCGATCATTCATTTATTCCAGGCGAGTATTTCTGGCGATATGCATTGCTTACATCGGAAGGATCGGGCTCAGGAACGGCAGAACGAACGACATGGAGCAAGATTCGCTCTTTCACTGTACCGTCCGATTTGCCCGAAACTCCGTTGCCGAGCCGTGAAGGGAGATACGAGCATGTCAGTCAGACGCATCCGCGGTTGTGGTTACAAGCCGATCGGCTGAAGGCTTTTCGTCGAGAGGTAGAGAAGGATGAGTCGTTCAGCGGTTGGGCGGAGTTTTATAGGAAGTCCGTTGTCCCTTGGACGGAGCGGCCGCTAATCTCGGAGCCTGCGCCGTATCCCAATCACAAACGGGTGCCGAAGCTGTGGCGTCAAATGTATATGGATTGTCAGGAAGCTTACTACGCTGTGAAACATCTTAGCGTCGCAGGTGTAGTGCTGCAGGATGAGCATTTGCTGGAGCAGGCAAAGAGGTGGCTGCTGCACGTGACTTCTTGGGATACGGAAGGGACGACAGCCCGTGACTATAACGACGAAGCAGCCTTTCGGGTTGCGGGAACGCTCGCTTGGGGCTACGACTGGTTGTTCGACGAGCTGAACAGCGAGGAGCGCGAGTTAGTAAGGAGCAAGCTGTTCCGCCGCACCGAGCAAGTCGCGTTCCATGTGATTGAGAGCTCCAAGATTCATCATGTGCCTTATGACAGCCATGCCGTCCGATCACTGTCTTCGGTGCTTGCGCCCTGCTGTATTGCGCTCATGGGCGAAGAGCCCAAAGCTCGTGAGTGGCTCGACTATACGCTGGAGTACTACTCCTGTCTGTACACCCCATGGGGCGGGATTGACGGAGGGTGGGCAGAGGGTCCCATTTATTGGACGACAGGTATGGCTTTCGTGACGGAAGCGCTGAACCTGATCAAGCCGTACACAGGGATTGATCTATTAAAACGTCCGTTTTTCACTAAAACCGGGGACTTTCCGCTCTATTGCTTCAGTCCGGGCACGGTTCACACAAGCTTCGGAGACCAATCTAATCTAGGCGAGCTACCGATATTGAAGACGGGGTTCAACGTACGGCAGTTTGCAGGCTTGACGGGGAACGGTTGGTACCAATGGTACTACGAGCAGGTTAAGCGTGATGACATTGACCCTGAAAGCAAGTTTTACAACTACGGCTGGTGGGATTTCCGATTCGATGAGATGGTATATCTCTATGATAATCCGCAAGTAGAGGCGGTGGCGCCGACGAATATTGAACCATTGAAATGGTTCCGCGACGTGGGCTGGGTCGCTATGCATGACCGGATGGAACGTCCGGAAGAGCATGTGATGCTGCTGACCAAAGCAAGCAAATACGGCTCCATCAGCCATAGCCATGGCGATCAGGCTTCATTCCTGTTGCACGCTTATGGAGAGCCGCTCGCTATCCATAGCGGACACTACTTGGCGCACGGGACGTCCATGCATCTGGATTGGCGAAGACAGACTCGTTCCAAGAATAGCATTCTCATCGATGGCAAAGGGCAATATGCAGGATTGGACAAATCTCTGAACATGGAAGCCAAAGGGACTGTTGAGATTGCTGAACAACGCACGGGTTATCGTTATGTTCGAATGAATGCGACAGCCGCCTACAAGGAAGAGGTCCCCTATCTTACGCGCTACGTGCGGGAGATCTATTACTTCCATTCCTCTTATATCGTTATAGTCGATCATGTAGATTTGCAACAGGCAAGCACGCTGGATTGGCTGCTGCACACAATGAAGCCGATGCATTTGGACGGCCATCATGCTCTCTATGAAGGGAAGAAAGCTAAGCTGGACGTTCGGTTTGTCTACAACTCCTCAGGAGCGCTAACACTCACCTCCCACAACGAGTTCATTGGGGTGAATCCGGAGGAGATTGAAGGTCTCGATGTGCACTGGCATATGCGAGCCCATACGGCAGCGGCATCGCGGCACCGGATTGCTGCATTGCTTGTGCCGATGCGTTCAACAGAGAGCCGGTATGTTTCTTATTTCATGGACGATCAGGACCATGGTGTTCATCTTTATTTTACGGACAATGGCGTTACGTCCAAGGTCGAAGTGCCCAAAGCCTATTAAGACAAAGAAGCTGTATTCCGAGAGTGGGAATACAGCTTTGCGTTTTAGTTCGGATGCCAACTGATGCGCGTTGTCCTGGGAGGGAGGAGCGCACTCCAAAACAATTGGATAGGTTCCATTGATTCTCGCGGTGGATTATCCTATGATTAGGTGGGACAAGCAGCGTTCGTACATTCGCATTAATATTCACATTTGAGCTCATTGAAGTCCGTGAATTACACATAAAGAGTACGAGGGGGAAAGGTATTGGGAACGTTAAGCGATAAGACACGCACGGCCCCGGAAGTGGTCACTTTTGGAGAATCGATGGGGCTTATGATGCCGACAGGACCCAAGGGAATCGAATACTCGGCACAATTCGAGAAATCGTTCGCGGGTGCGGAGAGCAACCTGTCCATCGGGATCGCCCGCCTAGGTCATCAAGCCGGATGGTGCGGCCGTCTCGGCAGTGATCCCTTGGGACGCTATATATTGAAGCAGATTCGCGGAGAAGGCGTGGACGTATCTCGTGCCGCATTGTCCTCCGAAGCGCCAACCGGGTTAATCATCCGTGAGGTGGTATCCGGCAAGTCCTCGGTCTACTATTACCGCCGCAATTCGGTTGCCAGTCTAATGCGTCCGGAGCATTTGGACGAGAGTTACATCGCGCAGGCGCGTATTCTCCACATTACCGGCATAACGGCTGCTCTAAGCGAGTCTTGCCGTGAGACACTTCGCGAGGCGATTCGCATAGCGAAGAAACATGGCGTTACCGTCTGCTTCGACCCGAACCTGCGGTTGAAGCTATGGACCATTGAGCAAGCCCGACCAGTCATTATGGAGCTTGCTGCGGAAGCCGATTACTTTTTGCCTGGCTTGGACGAGCTGAAGCTGTTGTATGAGAGCGACAGCTTCGATGAAATTGTTGCCCGTTTGGGTGAATTGTCAGCGGTATCAATCGTCAAAGGCGGGGACGACGAGACTTATGTAGTCGAGAAGGGTGCCGTAACCGCAGTGCCTTATTATAAGGCAGAGCAGGTTGTCGATACGGTCGGAGCAGGAGATGGGTTCTGCGCAGGCTTCATTGTCGGAGTACTCAAAGGTTATACGCATGCAGAGGCTGTTCGACTAGGCAATCTGATTGGATGTATGGTTGTGCAGATGGAAGGCGACTGGGAAGGACTGCCGACTTGGGAGCAAGTACAAGCCTATATGAACAAAACTTCGCACGTTGAGCGTTAATCCAGCTGCTGTACCGTAAAGACCTAGATTTCAATTCAAGGAGCGATATGAGCTAATGAAAAAAATCAAACTGCTTCAGCAAATAACAGAAGCGGGCGTAGTTGCGGTCCTGCGAGCCGACACGCCGGAGGAAGTCGTCCGCATGGCGGAGCATGCGATCGCCGGCGGCATCAAGGTCATCGAGGTGACGATGACGGTGCCCTTCGCGCTGCGCGCCATCGAGGATCTGGCCAAGCGCTATTCCAGCACGGCGCAGGACGAGAATCGCTATGCGATTATCGGCGTCGGCACGGCGCTTGACCCGGAGACGGCTCGCGCTGCCATCTTGAGCGGGGCCGAGTTCGTCGTCGGCCCTTCACTGAACCCGCGCACCGTCGAATTGTGCAACCGTTACCGGGTGCCGATTATGCCGGGCTGCATGACGATCCAGGATATCCAGAGTGCGCTTGAGCTCGGTGTGGATATCGTCAAGCTATTCCCGGGCAATCTATATTCCCCGGCAATGATTAAAGCCATTAAAGGTCCGCTGCCGCAAGCGAACATCATGCCTACAGGCGGCGTCTCGCTGTCTAATCTTGGCGAGTGGATAGCAGCCGGTGCGGTTGCCGTCGGCATCGGATCCGATCTGACCGCCGATGCGGTCAAGACCGGCAACTACGAGCTTGTCGCGCAAAAGGCGGCGAGCTATATCGAGGCATATCGCGCGGCGAAGAAGAAGTAAGCCATTTGTGTGGTTCACTATACAACTACCAAGAACCGCTAGAGTGATTTTCTCTAGCGGTTTTTCACAACTGCATCTTTCCAGTTCACCCAAATGATCCCTGTCAATCAACACCACGAACAGCTATTATGTGAGTATCAGGGTTTGCGACTATCCATATGAAAGGCGGTTGTATTAGAATGAACGATTCGGAAATACGGTTGGGTCGCTTGCATCAATGCACTTTCGAGCAAGCATTGGAGCTGAAGCAGCGGGGGTTCGAAGGGTACAGTGCGGACATGGCTCGCCATTATCCGGGATTTATTCAACCTGCAGCTACGGCTGTGTCTCCAGGAGCGTTGGACCGAATGCTCGATGGATTCGGGTCCGAAGGAATTCGTCCTGAGTTGTCTGTTGTCGGTTATGCGGACAATAAGCCAGTCGGGTTCGTATTTATTGCTATGAAAACAGTGAACGGAAAAAAGCTGGCTTGGAACGGCGGAACGGGCGTATTTCCAGAGTATCGCGGGAGAGGTCTCGCGAAGGCGATGATGCAGGAAGCGCACCGAGTGATCAAGGAACAAGAAGTCGACCATGCTTTCCTGGAGGTTGTCGCCAAGAATGAGCATGCCGTTATCGCGTATGAGAAGGGTGGATTTCGCAATGTTGACCGTCTAATCGGCATGACCCGGACCGAACCGCTCGCTAAGCCTTTTTATGAAGGGGATCTGCCTGAGTCTTTTCGCCTTCAATATGGCAGTCCGGTTGATGTTTCGACACTTGCTTTTTATAGGGAAAAGGCGGCTTGGGGATGCATGTGGCATAATATGAAGACGAGTGAGTCGCTTATCGCCATTGATGCTGAGGGACGGGCAATAGGTTATGCCTTGTTCGTACGAAACCGCTCCGAGGATGGAGAACTGCAATCCATCCTATTGCGTCAATGCGAAGTGAGTCCGGAGCTGCAAGACCGAGAAACGATTTTCCGAATCTTGCTGTCAGAAGTGTTTGGCCCCTATGATATTCCATGTACTCGCAGAACAGTGGATCTGTCCATGTCTAATCCGGAAGTTGTTCGGTTGCTTCAGGCGGCGGAGTTCACGACCAACTACGAGCAGTACTTGATGATGATGGACAAGACAGGGCAGTAAGCGGGAGGCGAAAAAGCTTGGAGTAGAAGGCGAAGGATGGAATCAGTACATAATCAAGGCCCACAATATGCAACTGTCCACTTTTCCCGGTACTTGAAAGTTTCGAGACTCCAAAAATGGTGTAAGTACTTCCTAACCGGCCTTTCTTGCTTATGTTGCCCGCCCTATTTGCTAGTCTTAGGTCTAGGTGCGGAGCCAAACGTTAGACTAATGTGTGTTGAACACGCGAATGGTATAATGTGTCTATAGAGATGAGTCGAAGTACTTTTACTTCGCAAATGTTGAAGGAGGAACACACATTGAACACGTCGCGTCTGATGAAATTTGTAACGGGTGGTATGGAAGCTTTTCTAGGTATCCCGATCTTAGGGGGCTTGTTCATTATGGGAACAGGCTATACGCCTTTGTGGGTGATGCTCATTCTGCATATCGTGACTTTGCTTCTTGCAGCTAAGGAGAACACAGTCAAGCTAGGCAGTATACTTGGTATTATCACTTCATGTCTAGCCTGGATTCCGATTCTGGGGATGCTGTTGCACATTTTAACCGCAATCGTACTCCTGATGAACGCTGTATTTGAAGGAAACTCTTCCGGCGGCCGAGGCTACCGACGTCGTTACTAAGAAGCGTGCATAATCAAAAACCTGCCCACCCGTTAGTTGCTACACTAACAGGAGGCAGGTTTTTTTATAATTGATCGTGCAGCATAATGGCGGGAGGAACATCCAACAACGATTTCAGCTGCAAAAATAATCGCTTAGGCTCCGCTGTAATCTCAACAATGTTATACTTCCATTCCGTAATGGCAGGGATATGGATGGCATTTATGCCCGTCTCAAGTGCGGGGATAATGTCGGTCCGAATGGAATTGCCGATCATCCAAGTACGACTTCTGTCGAACTTCTGCTTCTCCAGAATGGACTCCATCACCGGTGTTGTTTTATGAGGCGAGATAAAGATCCGGTCCTCGAAAAAAGTGTCCAACCCCATCTGCTTCACCTTACGCTCTTGGATAACGGTTTCCCCTCCCGTGTATAAGAACAGATGATGCCCACGCGCGGTCAAACGCTCCAGAGTTTCCGTCATATTAGGATAGGGCTCAATCGTCTGTGCATACACACTCATGCCAATGTCATACAACCGGCGCTGCTCCTCTTCAGAAGTCTGACGTCCTGTCATCGCGCTGAAATAAGCGTAGGTATCCACCAGAGATTGGGGAAAGTGATCCGAGACAAAGCCGTGCTTCTGGACGCCGATCTCATCAATTTCGTACTGTTTTTTGGTCACATCCTCCGTCGTAATGCGGTAACCGGCAAACCAGGTCGTCATAAGATCGAAAAACTGGGCCAGCACGAAATCGAAATATTTATTGCAGTGAATCAACGTATCGTCTAAGTCAAATAGAAGGGTCTGTTTAGTTGGTTTCATGCTAAATGCGTAGCTCCTCACATGTTGGATAGGCAACTTCCGATTGAATATAGTGTACCGCTTCAAGGAGTGTTGTACTCTCTATCTTACTGCACATTGGACAAAAGAAAAAGTCCAGCAAGTTCCTCGCAGGGAGGACACTTAACCGGACTATTGAATCGATTGTGATTGGCAGGTGTCTAGCTATTACTTAAGGAGTGAGATATGCCCAATGATCGGGAGAGGTTTGGTTTGACCATTAGCTGCATTAATAATGCCGAGTATCGCTAGAACTAGACAGAATAAGCCTGCAAAAGGCAGCAAAAACCAACTGATGAATGGAATTACCCGAAGCACAATTTGGAGGGATACATACAGTAAGAAAAGTAGAAATCCTTGATTGGCATGATACATCGCGAACTTGGAATCCTTGGCCGCAAGCAGAGGGATAAAGAAGATTATGTAAGCCAAGACTGCATACACTTTGTTATTGTTCACATCTTGATCTACTTCCATGGAACACCTCTTCTACAGTTTACTGATGCTCTATGTATATTCCTGCTCCTGCTTACTCATTCAAAAAAATCAGCTGCTTCCCGTGAAATGATAGGTTGTGCCTACTGCCATGTGTCCCAAGGCTTGTTTGGAAGGTTAAGAAAGTACACTCTATTATGAGGATTACCTGCAGGTCCTGGGAGGGTTAAATGTTTCGCTTCTCCGCGCCAACCCCGCGCTAACTCCACGCCAACCCCGCGCTAACTCCACGCCAACCCCGCGCTAACTCCACGCCAACCCCCATAGCTGCAAAACCTGCAGTTAATTTCTTTCAAACGCAGCATATTTGGATAATAACTGCAAAACCTGCAGCTAATGATTAGACTTTTATCGAGATGAACCGGATATCATAAAATTAACGGTACGAAATGCAGTTAATTTGGTAAAAGGCCCCAATCCCAGAAAATGAACTGTAGCTAATGCAGTTAAAGGAGAGTTGCGAACACACACTTTCTAAAGCAAGCTCAGTACACGAGCGTTTTTATAGAGCAATATCTAATTAGTAACTGGAAGACTATCTAGATTATCCTTAACCAAATGGCGGAGTTGATTAGTTCAAAGATCAGTTACTACTTAAGACCATGGAGATCAGTTAGCCAGTGCTTGTATAGGTTATATGGGCGGAAGAGACGGCTTTTTCTAGAATAGCAAGTTTTACCACTGGTTATTGGCCTGGTTTTGGGGAAAATCGGGTAACAATGGGGAAATAAGGGATAGTGAGGTTGGCTAATTCGTGCCTGGGTTATGGAATGGCCCGAATAGACAGTAGTAACATGGCTTATCTGTAGGCGAGGAACCACTAAAATCCAAGATGCCACGAAAACCACTAAAACCCATGAGTGAAGGAGCAAAGAACTCGATTATTTTGTAATGGAAGCCGGAATTCACAGAGACTCTCGGGAACGTACTAGCACGGAATAAAAAAGCCGTCCAGAGGACGGCCGTTCGGCAGCGGCGTAAGCTTAATTCGCCTGTTTCACAGGTAACTTCTCTATATACTCAACGGCTTCTGCGAGGGTGGTGACTGGAACAAGCTTCATCGAAGGATTGGTCAACTTCTTGTAAGCTTCTAACGCAGTGGCTTCATTATGATCGGTGGGATTGACGCTCTTAGGGATGATGAAGTAATCGACACCGGCGTTAGCAGCTGCAATAATCTTGTGATCCATTCCGCCGATTTGCCCGATAACCCCATTCGCATCGATCGTGCCAGTTCCAGCTATATGGTAACCGCGGGGTAGCGCTCCTTGACTATATTGAGACACGATCTCTAGTGCCAACATGAATCCAGCAGATGGCCCCCCGATATCATTCAGGTTAAAATCAATTTTCTCGTTATGAATCGGAGTTTGCACGGTGGCGTAACCGAAGCCGAATCCGGTTCGTTTACCCGCAGCATCATTCAGCTCCATCAACGGAACCGAGAGCGATTCTGTTTGGCCGCCCCGTTTGACCGTGACCGAGATCTGTTCGCCTGGTTTCTTGTTGGCTAACGCCGTCTTCAAATCATCGGCACTCTTGATGACTTTGCCTTCGACAGCAGATACGATATCCCCTTCGAACAACACATTGGCAGCAGGTGCACCCTCTAGAAAGTAGTTAATGATAACCCCTTCATAATCCAACTGTACTGGTTTATTCAGCACATGTAGGGCCGCAACAACAGCACTAGCTTCCGAATCATCCCGCATCCATCTCAGCAGACGATTGTAGGATTCCGTATTTCGCACTTGGCCGAGCTTTTTCTTTTTGGGAATAATTTTGGCATTCGGAGCAAATTTCCCATACACCCAAACGTAAGGATTGGCCCTTATGGAGAACACGGTTGTAAACATAATCTCACCTTGATCGGGATGTTGCTGCCCCTGTACGGTAACCCGATCATCCAAAGGCTCTACGGACCCCGGAATCTCTATGTAATAAGGGAGAGGGACATAGTTCAGTGACAGGGCAACGAGCAACACAAGGAGCAGGAGCTTCCATCGGCGCTGGATTTGCCGGATTATAGGGTTCGCCATGCGGGCATTCGGACCTCCCGAAACTTCTAATTCTTCTATCTTACTGCACATTGGGCAAAAGAAAAAGCCCAGCTAAGCGATCACTCTCCGAATATAGAGGAGTGAGGCTTAACCGAGCTATCGAGATCCAATTATTCTGTTGCAACCGATTGGTCTGCTTGCATACCAACTGGTGAAATGCGAATGAAGTGAGCATCCAGATTGCCAAGCAAGGAGTCAATCTTTGCGGCTTCTTCCGGTTGACCCGAAGCTAGCAGCTCTTGCTTGTAAGAGCCAAGCAATTGTGTCAGATCCGTCTTGCTTTGTGGACCGAGCGGCTGCAGGCTTACCTTGGCGCCTTTGGCAACACGACGTTCAATCGCTTGCCGATCGAGACCCATCTCTGGAACGAGACGTTGGTACACGACACCGCCCGTCATACCTGCGCAGATCCATGGACCTGGATCGCCCATCACAACTGCACGACCGTTGGTCATGTACTCAAAAGCGAAGCCCTTGAGGTTGGCGCGGCTCGCAATGTTGCCGAGCTGATCTTGAATCGGCGAGGAGATTTCTCCGCCGAAGATCACGTCTGCGCCGGACAACCGGATGCAGGCGCGGGAGTCAGCGCCGCCTTGGACGATGAACAATCCACTTTGAGAGCCGTAGCAGAACGATTTCCCAACCGAACCGTTGATGAATCGGCCGTTCTTGCCGGCAGTTTTCATGATGGCTACTTTACCGCCGAGAGACATTTTACCTACGCCGTCTTCAGCTCCGCCTTGAACTGTAATGTTCACCCCGCGTGCGTTGAAGGCTGCAAGTCCGTTACCCGGTACGGAACCATCCGTTAATTGCAAGGACACTTCAGGCAGCTTATCATAACTGCCGTCGAAACGATCACGTACACGATGGCTGGAGTAGCGAGTGCCTAGAATACGGGATTCGGCAACAACCTTGGACCACTTGCGGACTACAGGGCCGTTATTGAATACAACAGCATCCGGGTAGAACTCTTGACCTTCTGCGCCAGCTGCAACACGGATATCCGATGAGGTAGCGGCCGCTTGAGCTTGTGCTTCCGATGCAGCTTGCAAGAACGACAATGGTGCTGGACGGAGCAAGTCGGACAAGTCGATACGGTCCAGCTTAGCGGATTGCTCGAGCAGGTCGGAACGGCCTACCAGCTCTTGCAGGTTGCTGAAGCCCAGATCGGCTACGATCTGACGAACTTCTTCGCCGATTCCGCTGAATAAGCGGACCAAGCTATCGACAGCTGTATCATATACGCGCGGTACGAATCGGCGAAGGCCTTTCTCATCGGCTTCCTCCATAGAATCGATCTGAGTAGCAATCCCTACGTGACACGTATCGAGGTGACAGCCGCGGCATGTTGTACAACCGATCGATTGCATGGCGATACTGCCGAAGCCGGCGCGGTTAGCGCCCAGCATGACCATCTTCACAACGTCAGCACCGGACTTGAGTCCACCGTCTGACCATAGTTCGACCTGGTGACGTAAGCCAGCTTCGATCAAAGCGACGTGAGCCAGCTTCGTACCGATCTCGGTCGGCAAGCCGACGTGAGTGATCGAATGAATACGGGCCGCACCTGTTCCACCGTCGAATCCGGACAGCGTAATTACATTTGCACCAGCTTTTGCAACACCCACTGCAATGGTGCCAATCCCAGGAACAATCGGGATTTTTACGATAATCTTGGCTTTGCGGCCGCTTGCTTCCTTAAGCTCACTAATCAACTGGGACAAGTCCTCAATCGAATAAATATCGTGATTGTTAGAAGGAGAGATCAAGTCAGATCCAATCGTTGCGTTACGCGCAGCAGCAATCTTAGCCGTAACCTTGGAGCCTGGCAAGTGACCGCCTTCACCTGGCTTCGCGCCTTGACCAATTTTGATTTCCAGGAACGCTACGGCATTCGCCAGCTCAACATTGACGCCGAAACGACCGGAAGCAACTTGGGCGCCGCGAGTTTTCTTGTAACGGCCGAGCATATCTTTGATCTCGCCGCCCTCGCCATTCATGGTAACCATGTTCATCCGCTCGCCAGCTTCGGCATAAGCGCGGAATGCCGTTTCATTCTGTGACCCGAATGACATAGAGGAGATCAGCATAGGCAAGCTGTGACCGCCGATTGAAATATCTACTTCAGAGGCATCAAGCGGCTTACGGCCTTGGAGCGCCTTAGTGTAGTTAAAGTCGGCTATGTGGCGAATGGAGATCGGATTACGTTTCTCTTCCTCGCGTAGTTTTTCCATGTATTCACTGTATGGAGCTACTCCTGAAGCAGCATCTCCGAGTGCTTTCCACATCCGTTGGAAGAAGCGGAAGTTCTTGGCTGCCTTAGCCTTGGGATTAGCATAATCCGCATATCGCGCATTCGCATCCTGATCTAGCTCGGCGAAGCCAGTTCCAGCTTGCTCGCTCCCGAGATAATTCACAATATCAAGCACTTCTGCAAGCTCTGGCTTAAGCCCGATGGAAGAGAAGAAGCGAGTGTATCCGCGCAGCTCATGTGTCCCGATCGTGGAGATGACTTTCTCTAAGCCTTTGGCTAGAGTCAGCAATACTTTGCGAGCGGCTGCTGCACCGTCTTTGTCTGCTGCAGTTTCGAACAGCAGATAAGGGGACACGATCTCAGCGCCAAGACCGCAGCTGAGTGCGATATCGTGCAAGCTGCGAATAGCAGCGGAACGCAGGGCAATGGCAGCGTGACGGCGCAGATTGTCTCCACTGCCGAGCTTCACTCCGCGAAGCGCGATATCGACCTTGGATACCGCCAAATGCGGATCCATCCACAGGTTGTCGTCTTTATGTGCTTCTGCGTCGTCCAGGACGACCAGGATCGCACCGTTCTGTACAGCTTGAACGGCATCCAACGCTAACTGATCAAGCGCATCCTTAAGAGAAGAACCGCGTTTGAACGTAGTGGAGAGGAAAGCAACAGCATTCTCGCCTTGTTTGCGGCATTCTGCAATAATTTGCTCAAGTGACATATGGTTGATTTCTTCTTGTGAGCCAATGCCGTTCTCGCCTTCCAGCACCATAGGAGCCATTAGCTCAAAACGGACGCCAGAGTCGATTGGTCCATATACCGTTGGACGTGAGCCGATAACTACACGAGTGGAGAAATGTTCCATCTCCCGGTCGCGGTCAATCGCTGGATTCGTTACAACAGCCACGCTTTCCTTGATGAAATCCGGGATGTTCTGGCGCTCCCAGTTGAGTGCAGCATGCGGGCCGTCAAAGCCGAGTGAACGAATTGGTTCAGCGCCAGTCTGCGCCATGGATTCGATCATCTGCACACCATCGCGGTCCCAGCCGAATGCGCTGTAGATGTTATCGGTGGTTCCGATTTTGGCATTTGGAGTGGAGGCAGCATCTGTACCAGCAAAGGAAAGATGCTTGCGCATACCGTCCATATTAATGCGCGAAGATGCGCGTTCTAATACTTTGGATTGCAGTTCAGTGTAAGCTATTACGCGAATCGGCTGTCCGCTGGTAAGCTCAACCCCAATTTTCTCACCTGGAGCGATTGGCTTCGGCTCGGCTACCATTTGATCAACCGTAATAATCCCTTGCTCGGAAGAGAAGTAGAGAGAAGCTTCGCTCTCGACCATCCATACCGGACGCAAGCCTAGCGCATCTACGCTGAATACACATTCATTGCCGTAGCGGGATACGATTCCGGCAGGCCCTTGTGCATAATGTCCCCAAATCTGACGATAGTACACGTATAAGTCTTGAAGCTCGGGACGGAACAGCTTCATTTCATTATGAATCGGCGGGAATACAAGCTCCATAGCTTCGAATAAGCTTAGCCCAAAGCGGTGGATGAACGTTTCGATAACACGGTTCATATCCTGCGAGTCACTGCCGCCCTCTACAAGAGGAACGCCGACCATATCGGCCTCATAACGCATTTTCTTAACCGTGTTAATCTCTCCGTTATGTCCAAGCAGGGAGAAAGGCTGTACCCGGAAAAAGCTGGACAACGTATTCGTCGAGTAGCGGTTGTGCCCAATCGTTACTTGAGCGGCGAACAATGGATCTTGCAGATCCTTGAAGTATTTAGGCAAAATGCTTGCAGCACCCATTACTTTGTAAGCTGCAGTTACGTTGCTTAGGGAAGCCACGTGCACATAGTAGCGAGCTTCGATAGCCACATGCAGTTCGTACAAATGGTCAGCCGTTACGACTTCAAGTTGCTCATTGAGTGCTGCTACCTGCCAGAAGCAAGGCTCGTCAAGACGGCCGTTGCGACCCAAAGCGGAGGAAGTTACTTGATTCTCTTGTTCAAATATAATGCGGATATTACGCTCAGCGAACATCTCGCGGATCTCAGCTTGAATAGCAGATACAGATTGCTTCAAATTGCGCGGGATAAAAATATGCGCGATCGAGAAGCGAGGGTCCTGAGCAAGCTCAGCTGAAAGGCCTGCGCCTTCAAGACGCTTGCTCCATAGGGAGCGAGGAATGTCAGTCAAGATCCCGCAGCCGTCGCCTTCTCCATCGATAAATCCGGAGCGGTGCTCCATCAGCACGAGGGCATCGATCGTTTTGTTGAGATTGTCACGGGACGGATTACCGTCTTTTTCGATAATGCAAATAATTCCGCAAGCGTCGTGTTCATCCTTCAATAGGTCTTGGAAACGACCTTCATTTATCATGATTTCATTCATATGATTCAGCCAGAAACGAGTTCCGGCCTCCACCTCCCTGTTCTGTAGAAAAGCTGTGAAACATTCATTGAGACAATCGAATTTACAAAAATGTGAAATCGTAAAAAAGCCGGAGGGATTCGTCAAAAAAATGACGATCCTGAGCTGAAAGCTTCAATGAGTGAGATTGAATAAACACGACCTAAGTCCACAACCCGTATAGGCATTAGAATGCCTGAAGAGGGATTTAAGTGACAGGCGCGCGATAAAAATCTGCTGCATGTATGTGAATAAATAAGCTTTGTACAAAGCTTGAAAATTTTCCAAATCAAGATTAAGCATGAAGTTATGGTAAATAAGGGCCGCGACAAAGGGAAAGGTTATAGGTTTGGCTTACGAAAAGGATAAAGGTTAGGTGTAATAAAAGGTTATAAGTTATAGGGTATAAGGTTAAAGGTTATAAGTTATAGGGTTATAGGTTATAAGGTTATAGGTTATATGGTGTCGGGCGCCAAGCGGCGGAGCCCCCGCATAGCATGCGCAGTGTGGAACCGGCAATGCTAGGCCTTCCAGTTCATCTGAGACCCTTGCAGATCGTCACCGCGAGATACCCTGCTGATCAGGCAGAATATCGTGGAGAGGTCTCTTACAGGGAAAAGATTCTCGAATAAATCTAGGCTTGGCCATAGGCCATTGAGGAATGTGTCTTTTAAAGTATATTAAGAATAACACGAAATTTCATTCCGCACAATACAAGGTTCCAATAATCGACAAGTAAACGATTTCCTTTTATTATAAAGGGATCTCAGGCTTGCAGCTAATATAGGACAAAATATAAACACGAACGATAGATGATTGTTCATCATAATCGTTCGTGTTTTTGTAGGATCAGACAGATTCAGACATCTTAGAAAAAGCTATTTCAGCCGCTTCGATCGTATCAGCGATGTCGGCTTCTGTATGTGCTGTCGTGAGGAACCACGCCTCGTACTTCGACGGAGCCAGGCAGATGCCTTGATCCAGCATCAGCCTGAAGAACGTGGCGAACTGCTCGCCGTCCGTATCCTGTGCCTCGTCATAATTCGTGACGGGGTTGTCGCAGAAGTGCGTCGAGAAGGCGCCGCCGATCCGGTTGATCGTGAGCGCGATCCCGTGCCGCGAAGCGGCGGCGGCCAGTCCGGCGGCCAGCGTCGACGCAAGCGACTCCATCCGCGCGTAAACGCCAGGCTCGGCCAGCGCCTCGAGGCAGGCTATGCCGGCGCGGATCGAGGCCGGGTTGCCAGCCATGGTACCGGCCTGATAGGCCGGGCCGAGCGGCGCAACCTGCGCCATGATGTCGCGCCGTCCGCCGTAGGCGCCGATCGGCAGCCCGCCGCCGATGATCTTGCCTAGCGCGGTCAGATCGGGCTCGACCGCGCTGTAGTCTGCGAAGCCTCCGCCTGCATAGGTCTGCGCCGCGCCGTAATGGAAGCGGAAGGCCGTGATGACCTCGTCATAGATGACGAGGGAGCCGTTCGCGCGTGTCATGCGGCACAGCGCTTCGAGGTA
The DNA here is from genome assembly GCF_059692235.1 of Paenibacillus sp. J2R1T-4. Lineage (NCBI taxonomy): Bacteria > Bacillati > Bacillota > Bacilli > Caryophanales > Paenibacillaceae > Paenibacillus > Paenibacillus sp. J2R1T-4. The sequence goes on from NZ_JCAUBA010000025.1 coordinate 75,469, forward strand.
GCCGGGCTTCGGCATCACCATGCCGAAGTTGCCGACGATCGGCTCGATCATCACAGCAGCGATGTCGGCGCCCCAATGCGCAAGTGCCTCTTCCAACGCTGCAAGATCGTTGTAAGGCACAGTAATCACCTCGTGAGCGATGCTCGGCGGCACACCCGCACTGTCAGGTATCCCCAGTGTGGAAGGTCCAGAGCCGGCAGCGACAAGAACAAGGTCAGAATGACCGTGGTAACAGCCGGCGAATTTCACGATCTTGCTGCGTCCTGTATAAGCTCGCGCCACACGAATCGTCGTCATGACCGCTTCCGTACCGGAGTTGACGAATCGCACCTTGTCCAGGGAAGGAATCGCTTCCTTCAGCATCTTAGCGAATCGGACCTCTAGTTCGGTAGGGGTGCCATACAACGTGCCGCTGCGAGCGGCTTCAACTATAGCTTCTGTCACATGGGGATGAGCATGTCCGAGAATGATAGGGCCGTAGGCGGCCAAATAATCGATGTACCGATTGCCGTCAGCATCCCAGAAATAGGCGCCTTGCCCGCGCTCCATGAATACCGGAGCGCCGCCGCCGACGGCCTTGAAGGAGCGGGAGGGGCTATTCACGCCCCCTACGATATGTTCTAATGCTTCCTTGTACAAGGATTCGGATCGAGTTCGTGTGCGACTCATGGACACAGTATGTACCTCCCAATGTTTGCATGAAAATTTGGTCTCTTTAGATAAGGGAACTGAGCTCCCTTATTCTCACCAAACTAGCATCTTTGGCATGAATGTAGGAAGTCAGTTCCCTTAATTAAAATCTGCTGATACGATCATCAGCTTATAACGGCTATAAAGATTTTGGCGTTGGTGTAGGTATCGGTATTCCAGTTGGTTTTGTTGTTGGTGCAGGTGCAACCGTCCCAGTCGAAGTTGGTGTAGGTGTCGGTTTGGTTATCGGCGTCCTTGCAGGTGTTTCCGTTGGTTCAGGCGTTGATGATGGCACTGATGACGGCGTTGGTTTTGGTGTAGGTGACGGTGTCGGCTTAGGCGTTGCTGTCGGTTTGGCTGTTGGTTTGGGTGTTGGTCTTGGCGTCGTTGTAGCTTTACTGCCAGTGCCGCTGCCTGATCCCGAGCTGTTGCCAGACCCGCTGCCGGCGTTTGCCCCGCTAGCTGTGCTTGATCCCGATCCTGAATCGGTGTTGTCCTCATTGTCCACTGCGTCAGGGTCATGCTCCCCATTGAATTCATCCTGAATGAAGGCCTGCAGCTTTTTCGGATTCACACCTAACACAGAAGCTCCTGATACAGAGCTTTCTTCAAGCAGATCGAAGGGAGGGACTTGAATGCCCTTGACTCCGGAAGCTCTCACATCAAATCCAAGACTTCCCAGCTTCAACATATCCGTAATATTCATATTGGTTTCGATGTAGGGATCGATGCTGCTTAGAATACTTGGCAGCTTGAACAAGGATGTAGTAGCTTGCATCTTATCCGCTACAGCAGTAAGAAACTTGCGCTGCCGCTCGGTACGCGTAAAGTCGGACAGGGCATCATGTCGAAACCGCACATACTGAAGCGCGGTTTTGCCGTCCATTTGCTGGATTCCTTTTTTGAGATCGATATCGAATTCCGGCTCAGAAGAATCATGATATTTCATATCTTTCTCGACATCCAGCTCAATTCCTCCAAGAGCGTCTACAAGCTCCATGAAGCCTTGGAAATCCGTAAATACATAGTACTGGACAGATAATCCTAGCAAGTCGCCCGCTGTCTGCATAGCTAACTGAGGACCGCCGTATACGAGAGCTGTATTAAACCGATCCATTCCATGTCCTGGAATCTTCACATAGGTATCGCGAAGAATGGAGAACAGGTGAGCTTTTTTAGTTACAGGATCTATGGAAATCACCAGGTTGGAGTCCGATCTAGGGACATCATTCTTACTAAGTCCTCTGGAATCTCCGCCTAACAGCAATATGTTGACACGATCCTTACCTTCCCATTTGGGAGGAGCGGGTATTTCAGCTGAAGTGTTGTGCGGTGTAAATTGGCCGAAGAACGAATCATCGCCTTTTTTCTGAATATTGTTGCTGAATTGATACAAATGATAACCATAATAGCTGAATATGCCCACAATAACGATTGTAAAGCCCAAAACATACCACCTGAGTTTTCGCCACATTGGAACGTTTCTCCTTTTGTATTGTGTCTTTTCCTTAGCAGCACGTTCGTGTAACATTAGGATGTCGATGTTTGTTGATAGTTAAGACGGCTACCATTATTTATTTGTTGCGCCGATCCTTATTTATTCATTATATAGTGTTCGAATTCAGTCCTGCAACTTATGTCGATTCATGGCACACAGATACTGGAAAAAGAGGAGCAATGACAATGAAGCCTGCGATACATGTTGAACAACTGACCAAACGCTTTCAAGTTCCTCAGAGCCGGGGGGGACTTAAGGGGGCACTGAGAGATTTATTTAATAGAGAATATAATGAGGTTGCTGCTGTCAAGGGGATCAATTTTACCATTCCTCAAGGTGAGATTTGCGGTTATATCGGAGAGAATGGCGCCGGAAAGTCGACAACAATAAAGATGCTTACAGGAATTCTCGTCCCAACCTCAGGCATTGTTGAAGTAGGCGGATATGTTCCGTACAAGGAACGGGAGAAGTTCGTACAAGGGATCGGCGTCGTTTTCGGGCAACGCAGCCAACTGTGGTGGGACATTGGCGTTATTGAATCGTTTCAACTCCTTCGTAAGGTGTATAGAGTGTCTGAGGCGGATTATAAAATTCGATTGGACGAGTTGGTGGAACGTTTACAGCTGCAGGAGCTGTTGAATCGCCCAGTGCGCAAGCTAAGCTTGGGTCAACGGATGCGCTGTGAGCTGGCGGCTTCATTGATTCATAACCCGGCCATTATTTTTCTGGACGAGCCTACCATTGGTCTGGATATTGTGGTGAAGACAGAAATTCGTGACTTCCTCAAATCGATGAATCAACGTTACGGCACGACCATTCTGTTGACAACTCATGACCTTCAAGATATTGAGGCGTTGTGCTCACGGGTTATTATGCTGGACGATGGGCGGGTCATTTATGATGGAAATCTGGATCAGTTGAAATCGACTTGGGGAAAAGGGAAGGAAATTGTCCTTCATCTGAATGAGCAAGTACCGATCGAACGGTTCTCCGAGCTTACACACGGGTTGGCAGCCAGATGGAGTCAAGAGAATGAATACACAGTCAAAGCCTGGATGCCGCTAGATAAAGCGAATGTGTCTGAAGTGTTGGCGCGTGTGGTTAGTACTGTGGATATTCGGGATATTCAGATTCATGAGCCTAATACAGATGATATTGTTAGAGAAATTTACAAGACAGGCAATGCGGATGCTCCGACTCCTACTATTCATCATACGACCGAAACGGAGAAGGATTCCCCAAACCTTGCACCAGAAGGAGAAAAGGTGAATGTTTAGCGCCTATATCGATCTAATTCGCATTCGTTTTCTAATGATGCTCGCTTACCGAGTCAATTATTATAGCGGGATTCTGATTTATGCGCTTAATATTGGGGCCTACTACTTCTTATGGAAAGCCATTTACGGCAGCAGTGAGTCGCTCGGCGGCATGACCGTTACACAGATGACTACTTACGTTGCGGTATCGTGGATGGCTAGAGCTTTCTATTTCAACAACCTGGATCGTGAGATCGCATCCGAAATTCGTGACGGCAGTGTAGCGGTGCAATTCATTCGTCCCTACAACTACCTGTTCGTCAAAATGATGCAAGGCTTCGGTGAAGGGATATTCCGTCTGATTATGTTCATGGTGCCAGGGATGATTATTGCTTCAATCTTGTTTCCGGTCCGATTGCCAACGGATGCTTCTGTTTGGCTTGTATTCTTGATTATGCTGTTCTTCAGCTTTTTAATTAACTCGCAGATTAACATTCTGACTGGGCTGTTCGCTTTTTTCGTGGAAAATAATGAAGGGCTAATGCGCATGAAACGAGTAGCCGTCGATTTATTCTCAGGATTAATTATTCCGATCTCCTTTTTCCCTGGGTGGCTAGAGGGTGTCGTTAAAGTGTTGCCTTTCCAAGCGATTACCTACTTGCCAGGCTCCGTATTTACGGGGAAAGTAACGGGTAACGCGGTATATGAGGTGCTTGGATTACAATTACTCTGGTTCGTCGTCTTGATCGCGCCCATCTGGTACATGTGGCGCGGTGCGCGCAGCCGGTTGTTCGTACAGGGAGGATGAGAATGATGTTCTATGCTTCCTTATTCGCTGAATATTTCTCTAACTATATCAAGCGGCGGCTCACGTATCGGTCCGATTTCTGGATTGAGATTTTGTCGGATCTGCTTTTTCAAGGCATGAATCTGTTGTTTATTCTGGTTGTATTCTTACATACCCCCTTGCTTGGAGGCTGGACACAAGAGCAGGTGGTGTTTATTTATGGCTATTTCATGGTTCCATATGGAGTGTTCAGCTGTTTCTTCAACCTGTGGGATTTCTCTCAAAGGTATATCGGCAAAGGAGAAATGGATCGCGTCCTAACCCGTCCTGCGCATAATCTGGTACAGCTCATGCTGGAAAATCTCGATCCTGCTTCCTTGTTCGGCAGCTTGGTCGGACTGTTCATTATGGGTTATGCGGGTGTGCAGATGGATATGGCTTGGACATGGACCGACCCGTTTGTATTCCTGCTGTTTACAGTTGGGGCTATTATGATCTACGGAGGCGTGTATGTCGGGATTACTGCCGTGTCATTCCTATCTGATGCTCCAACGGGAATTTTGCCGCTTATGTGGAACATTCAGAATTATGGCCGCTACCCGGTTAATATTTATAATAAGCTGATCAAAATTTTGCTTACCTTTATCCTGCCGTTTGCGTTTGTCGGGTTTTATCCGGCAGCTTATTTCCTCGATCGAGAGAATTGGGGCGGTATGGCGTTCCTGACACCTGTTATGGGCATATTGTTTCTGTCGATGGGGTTGATGTTCTGGAACTACGGTGTGCGCAGGTATCGGGGTGCGGGGTCATAGCAGGGGGAGGATAAAATTCATTCTCCGTTTGGAGCAGGACTTGCTCGGATTCCGCTGCAATTCAAAATCCACCCACTGTTTTTTAAACAGCTGTTCTGAGGTTCATATCGTAAAGTTATATTGGTTCTAGGAGGATGAATAAATGCGGGCACCAGTGATAGGCAAGATGGCGCCTTCCATAAAGCTTCCGGGCTCGAATGGACAAGAGGTGTCGCTGAAAGACTACAGAGGGAAAAAGATTGTTGTGTTTTTTTACCCGCAAGATGAGACGCCGACCTGTACGGTGGAAGCATGTGAATTTCGCGATTCATTCTCTGCCTTTGAGGAAATCGATACGGTTGTGATTGGGATTAGCCCTGACTCAGTGGCTTCTCATGAGAAATTTATTCATAATCAGGAGCTTCCCTATTTGTTATTAGCCGATGAGAAGCTGAAGGCATGCAAAACCTACGATGTATGGAAGCAGAAAAAGCTGTACGGAAGAGAGTATATGGGTGTTGTGCGCTCTACGTTTCTGATTGATAGCAAAGGGAAGCTTGCTGCGGAGTGGCGTAACATACGCGTAAAAGGACATATTGATAAGGTGTTAGAAGCGGCGCGTAAATTGAAATGATGATAGCGGAAAATTCGCTTGGAGTCGCGAAGCGGCCTCGCGATCAGCTCTAAAGCGGAAAATCCGCTCTAGAGTCGCGAAGCAGGCCCCGCGATCGGCTCTAAAGCGGAAAATCCGCTCTAGAGTCGCGAATCGGCACCCCGCGGACAGCTCTAAAGCGGAAAATCCGCTCTAGAGTCGCAAATCGGCGCCCCGCGGACAGCTCTAAAGCGGAAAATCCGCTCAAGAGTCGCGAAGCGGACCCCGCGAACAGCTCTAAAGCGAAAAATCCGCTTTAGAGCTCCCGGTTACTGTTTAACAACTGGCGCGACGCCTTAATGAGGGCTGCTAACAGCATGCTCGACCCCGCATGGTCCCGCGCTTTCGCTTGAAGTAATATCCACCTCATCGCCGTCCATGTTGAACAAAGGCTTGTAAAATCGGCCGATCTTTGTCGTCGAGATTCCGGTATAGTGGCAAATAAACGAACGGCGGAAGCGATCCTTCGAAGTGTTCGGATACGAGCCATGGATGACGTTCCCATTGAAGAACAGCACATCCCCCGCATCCAGCTTAACAGGAACCGGTTCATAACCATCGGGTACTATAACCTCGTCTACAGTAAAGGACACAGCCGGATCGGCCTTTTGCGGACATTGGATCTCGCCTGTGTGGGACTTCGGCACAATGAACAGCCCGCCGTTCTCTTCATCAGAAGGATCAATGGAAGTCCATGCGGCGATACAAGTGCCAGGCTCCACTAGCAAGTAGAAATTGTCTTGATGCAGCGCCTGTCCACGTGCACCTGGAGGCTTATAATAAAACATACTCTGGGCAGCCAAAGGCTCCTCCCCGAATAAATCGTGCAGTACCCCCATCACGCTAGGATCAATCATAGTTTGAAAAGACAGCTTATTCATACGATGCGGATGCATGAATCGGGGATACTGCTTCAGAATATCTCCGCCAGCCTGCTCCTCCGGCAGTGGGAAGAACAGGTTCTCCACCGGTCCGTTGCGATGAAGATCGGTGAATTCCTGTTTGATCTGCTCTACTTTCTGCTGATCGAATAGTCCCCTTACGATAACATAACCATCTGTATGAAACTGCTGCAGTTGTTCTGCAGTCAAGCTTGATTTAAGGTTCGTCACAGATGAACCGCTCCTCTCATTTACCCGTTGCAGGATTGTTTCTTTCTTAAGGTTAGTATAGAATGAGCGGTGAATGGAGGGAATGAAGAATATGACTGATTTCCTTAACGATTCTGCTATATCATCTCAAGAAGACACCCAGATCACAATCGCTCCCACTCCCGGTGTCCTCATTGCCGATCACTTCTACAGCTCCTCTGGGTACCGCACGAACCGTCCTGCAGGCACCCGCGATTATTTAATTACATTCACGCTGGGCGGTTGCGGCGTATATAGAATTCAGGACCAACTCCGACTATGCAAGCGCGGAGATGTAATGATCCTCCCGCCGGGGACTCCGCATTACTACGGGACCCTCGAGGAATCCGAGGAGCCATGGGAATTCGTCTGGTGCCACTTTCTGCCCCCGACGGATTGGCAATCTTACTTGAAGCTGCCTGAGGCATTGCCCGGACTGCTTCATGTTCAGATTCAGAATGAAGTCAATTTCGAACGTCTGCTCCAGGCCTTCCGCCGACTTATCAATGACCAACTCCACGGAGACATGCTGCATGAACGGCTTGCTTATTTGGCCTTGGAGGAAATTATGGTGCTGTTAGCGCATCAATCCGGCAGGGAGCAGGGGCATGCTGCGCTTGACCCGCGTGTCGAAGAGGTTAGACGTCTGCTGCTGTTGAATATGCAGGATCAACATACGATTCCATTACTTGCGGAGCGTGTTCGATTGTCGCCATCGCGGCTCGCCCATCTTTTCAAAGAACAGACGGGACACTCCATCATGGAGATGCTGGTACAGATTCGGTTGCGCCACGGAGCCCGTCAGCTGGAATATACGTCAAGACCGATCGCTGAAGTGGCTGAGGATGTGGGCTTCCAGAGTCCGTTCTATTTCACCAAACAGTTCACAGCCGCTTACGGCATGAGTCCTAGCGCATACCGTAAGGAAGCTCAGGGGAAGCATGCTGACTCCGATAAGCTCCGAATCTGACAACCTCTCAACAAAATCCATATAACCCGTCTGGCATATTTTGTTCACTCCTTCATATACTCTATCACTAGTCCAAATCGATAGACTTACGGAGGAGCTTCCTATGCGAATGATACGTACGATGGTTGCTTTATGGTTAATCCTGACATTGCTGCCCGTATCAGGTGTAGCGACTGCTGCTGCGGCGAACCCGCTCCCAAACGATGATTACGACCGTCTGAAGGCCGGAACCAAGATCACGCAAGAACGCGTGTACGAACAACCCGATCAGCCGACGGTTTATTTGACTTTTGATGATGGTCCAGGCAAGCTTACTCCCGCAGTGCTAGATATTTTGAAGGAAGAACAGGTGCCTGCAACTTTTTTTGTGCTTGGAGAGTATGTGAACCAATATCCGGAGCATGTGAAGAGAATGGTCGCGGAAGGGCATGCGATCGGCAATCATACCTATAACCATCAATACCAGAACCTCTATCCCTCGTACGCGCTATTCAAAGCTCAGATCGAGAAGACCGAGCAAGCTCTGCTGGAAAAAGCCGATGTGACCACTAGCTTGATTCGTGCGCCAGGAGGGACATTCTCGCATTTTGATGCTTTCTATTTCTATTATTTGGACCAAGCCGGATACAGTGTGTTCGATTGGAATGTAGACAGCGGTGATGCGCGCCGTGCCAATGTTCCCTCTAAGGACATTATCCATAATGTAACCTCGACTCCTTTGAAACATGAGATGAATGTGCTGATGCATGATAGTTCAGGGCATGAAGAGACCGTTCGGGCGCTGCCGGCCATTATAAGCTTTTACAAAGAAAAAGGGTATCAGTTTGCGCGTTTAAGCCCAAAGGTGAAGCCTGTTCAATCGATCATCGACAGACGAATTCAGACAGCCCAACTTACTAAGGAAGAGCATGAGTATTGGGTAGCTAACGCAAGGATGAGCCCACCGCATAACACGGCCGAGCGTCCTCCAGCTATCAAGCAACCGCCCGTGATCATCGCGCAAGTACCTTCTGCAGAATCACTAGCAGTTGAGGCTCTAGCACGGGAGGACGAGAAGTCGGTCGCGTTGTTAAAGCGTCAGAATGAATGGGCAGTGGAAGAATCGGCTGCAGCGTTACGCAAGCTGCATGTCCCGCCCTTACAGCTGGAGCTTGGACATAACAACATATTGGAGATGGCTTCCCCGCGCTATGAATTCCGGCAGGATAAGTTCTATGTGCCTTTGCGGGCTCTTGCTGAACGGATGGGCGCGCTTGTGACATGGGAAGAAGACACGAGAACGGCTACCGTCAGTTACGGGTTGTATCAGATGGAGGTAGACCTGCAGCGTAATTCAATCTCGGTTCAAGCCCCGGGCCGCAACAAACAAGTGTATTATTTGGCTGATGTGAAGTTGAACGATGGTTCGATCATGGTTCCGTTGAGAAGCTCCGTAGAGATGTTGGGCAACCACGTAGCGAGTTATTCTGTTGGAGATGCTTTAAGACAAGTGAAGGTCGACCTGAGTTCAGGCGGTTATGGTTTATTATGTGCCCCTAAGACTATGTTCAAAGTGTGATAGCCTGCGTCGCAATAACATGATTTATATATAGAACACGTGGTGTCTAAAAAATAGCCAGGATGGAGAAACTAGAAACATAGATTCTAAGTTTCTGAGAAGCGGATGCCTTCGAAGTGCATTTAGCTTCACTATATTCAGGAGGTTATCCATCCATGGCGCAAGGAAAAGAAGATCGATTTCCCTTTGACCGGCCTAATGAATTCATAGAGCGCATTATATACCAGGCGGAAAAAGTGATTCTAGGTAAACGTGAAAGCATTGAGCTTGCGATTCTAGCATTTCTATGCGGCGGCCATGTGCTTTTAGAAGATGTGCCCGGCGTCGGGAAGACTATGCTTGTCCGTACTTTGGCTCGGATCGTTGGTGCGGATTTCAAACGAATTCAGTGCACGCCGGATCTGCTGCCATCCGATGTGACGGGTGTGTCCGTGTTCAATCCGAAGACGAATGAGTTCGAGTACAGACCAGGGCCGTTACTGGCTAATATTGTGCTTGTTGATGAGATTAATCGGGCTTCGCCGCGTACGCAATCTGCTTTGTTAGAAGCGATGGAGGAACGCAGTGTCACTGTTGATGGGGTAGAATGCAAGCTGCCTGAGCCGTTCCTGCTGCTAGCAACGCAGAACCCGATCGAGCAGGAAGGAACATTCGTGCTGCCGGAGGCACAGCTGGATCGGTTCCTGTTGAAGATCGGCATGGGGTACCCGAACGAGCAGCAAGAGGTAGAATTACTCGGTCGACTTCAGCTTAGACATCCGCTAGAGCTTGCAATGCCTGTTGTGCTGCCGGAGGAACTGATGCGGATGCAGCAAGAGGTTCGAGCTATTTATGTGGATGATTCGTTAAAGGTATATATGGTTAAGCTTGCGGTTGCTACACGCAACCATCCAGATTTGCAGTGGGGCGTCAGCCCTCGTGCGGTCGTTGCTTTGATGCGGGCAGCTCAAGCTAAAGCTTACATGGCAGGCCGCAGTTATGTGATTCCGGATGATATCAAAGCCATATTGATGCCTGTATGGAGTCACCGTCTGGTCGTTACGCTGGATGCAAGAATTGCAGGGAAAACAGCAGATTCTGTAATGAGGATGATTGCCTCTGCAGGAACCGTTCCGGCTATGCGCCCGACAGCGGGAGGGACGGTATGAGACAGTGGGGGAACCTGGCTGCGCTTGTCGTTTTTTGCAGCGGGATGCTCGCTTTGTGGATGTGGCACGGGGGGCAATCCGCTTTCTTTCTCCTTATCGTTTCGGCTGTCTGGCTTGCATCCGCATTTGGTACTGTGCTGCTGAGTCTTAGAGAGGTGGCTGCAGAAAGTCGGGTGGAGGTTTCGCGATTGTATGCCGGGGACAAGGTTCAAGTGTCCTTGAGAATCCGTCACCGTTCTTACTGGCCTGTGATGTGGTTAGTTGTAAAAGAAACCTGGCAGCATCATTCGGGAACGCGGATCGAATTCCGACAATTAATCGTCCCTTGGTTTCGGTCGGAGGTAAGGGTGACATACTCCTTAAGCCATTTACATAGAGGGGAATATCGATCAGGCGGAGTGGAGCTATTCAGCGGCGACTTATTCGGGCTTGTTCAAGTCCGGCGGAGTCGGAAGGGACAAGCTTCTTTTGTCGTGTATCCTAAGCCGATGACAGTGGACGAATCTCTGCGTTCAGGAGCGGATGACGACGGCAGAGCAGGACGGCATAAGGAGTTTTGGCGGGAAAGCAGTGTGATCCGCAGTGTCCGGCCTTATGAAGCTGGGGATCCGCAGCATCGTATTCATTGGAAGCTTACGGCTCGCACGGGAGCGTTGAAGACGAAAACATTCGAGCCTGCCGGTTCGCAGCGGGTGAATGTCTGCCTGGATGTTTCCTCCGATTCCTACAGGGGAATCGAAGGTCCGCGTTTGTTCGAGGCGGCTATACGTGCCGCTGCCGGAATTGCGCGACAGTCCCAAGACGCGAGCGGCGGCTGGGTGCATCTGACGTCGAGCTCGAAGTCAGATCGGGGTGTTGTCGTTGCTTCGGCGGAGGAGATTCGCTCCGCTTATGAGTGGCTGGCGCGTCTGCGGCCAGATGGAAGCGAGCGCTTCGCGGACTATCTGCTCCGCGAAGCACTGCGTCTGCCGATGCGTCAGACGCTGATTTGTGTCACGCCGCTGTCCGGCGCGGCGCTAGTTCCTGCGCTGCGTCGGCTGCGCAGCGCGGGCCACAGGTGCACGGTCATGCTCGTGCACACCGAACCGGCGCTGTCGTGGACGCACCGGCAATGGAAGCGCGAGCTGCAGGAGATGGGCGCAAGCTTCATAGAAGTGCCCGCCCAAGCTGTGCCTGCGGCTAGCGTGGAAGGGGGTGCAGTCGATGGCATCGCATGATTCGTTGAAGCATGCTGATTCGCGCCAAACGCGACCCTACATTCGAGAAGCGTTAGCATCGGTCATGCTCTTCATTCTACTAATGGAATGGCTTCTACCCCTAGCTGCGATGTCCGAGTATACCGATTTGCATATGCTGAGACCGTTCGTGCTGACATTCGGATTATTCATGCTGATAGATTACTCCAAAGCCCCTTTTGTACTAGGTTCGCTTCTGAAGCTCCTAGTATGCATGGGTTTAATCGGGATGCTGTTTTATCGGAATGAATGGCTGGGCTTTAGTTGGTTGGACAGTTATCTGATGGAAACAGCGCAAGATTTAGCCGCACTGATGCAATTCAGTCCGGAAGAAATGAGTCCGCACAATCGTACGCTGATGTTCTTGTTAGGCTGGGCGTTATTAATCTCCGTCATGTATGCGACAGTGGTCGAGAGGCAGCAAGCGCTGTGGCTTATTGCTGCAACGATAGTCTATTTGGTAGGGCTGCAGCTATGGGCGGATATAGACACTTCTTGGGGAGTTCTGCGCACATCGGTGGCCGGCATGCTGTTGATGGCGGTCAATCAGTTATCGCGAATTGAAGGAGAGTTCAGGCTGCGGCAGCGCTTCGGAGTATGGCCGATTGGCCGATGGTCAGCGGCTGCTGCTGTTATAATGGCCGTCGCGATCGGAGCGGGGCTGTGGCTGTCGCGTGATGAGGCGCGACTCACGAAGCCGCTGGCGTGGAATCCGCTGTCCGAGACCTGGACGCGGCTGTTTCCTGATTCGAGCGGCACAGAGGCGGTCCTTCCCTCTTCAGAGCTCGCGAGTTGGACCGGTTATAGCAGTGATGACTCACGCCTCGGCGGCCCGATCAGGCCTGACGACGGTATCGCCTTCACGGCGCGTACAGAGCAACCGACTTATTGGCGCGGGGAGTCGCGCAGCACATACACAGGGCGCGGTTGGATGAGTGTCGACTCAGGGGCGTACGCTTCTGCAGATCACACTTTAGAGGTTCTTGTTGGAAAAGCAGGCGACCATTCAGGTGAAGAAGCAGCAGGTGTGACGAGCTCCGTGACTAAATCCCAACAGCCGCAGCATCTAACGATCCAGCAGGAGGTTTTGCTTGAGAACGAGAGCCTAAGCAAGCAGTTGTTCGTTGGCGGTCCCATAGTAAGGGTTGAGGCGTTGGTAACACGTAAGGGAAAGCAATTGGATACGGATCTGATTGCGATCGACCCCTTAACGGGCCGTACGGGTGTAAGTACTTCAGAGCCAATCGGCTATTATCGGTTAGCAGTTGAGGTGCCTGCTAATGGACGGCCTAGCTTGGCGCAGGCTGCGAGCAGCCGTCCTTTGACAGAGTTGGAGCGAGCGGGCATGTCCGGAGATCTCCAGTTACCCGCAGCCTTGCCGGAGCGGGTGCGTGAATTGTCTAGAGCGGTTACAGCTAATGCTAACAATGATTATAGCAAGGCGCTAGCAATAGAGGCCTTTTTGCGCAGCAAATATACATACAGTTTGGACAAGCCTACTTTTCCAAGCGGCGATCAAGATTTCGTAGATCACTTCTTATTCGAGCAGAAGGTGGGGTATTGCAATCACTTTTCTACTTCCATGGTAGTTATGCTGCGAACTTTAGGCATTCCAGCCCGTTGGGTAAAAGGCTTCTCGCCAGGCCAGCTTAGCACCGATGACCCATCACCCACGGATACGCTGATAGCCTATACGGTTCTCAACCGAGATGCTCATTCTTGGGTGGAAGTCTATTTCCCGAATCAAGGCTGGGTAGCCTTCGAACCTACGCCTGGGTTCTCGCGATTAACAGAGCTTAACCAAGATCAAATTTTCAGTTCAGATACGCATGATGCAATTACGGTGTCGGCTGCAGCCGCGCAGTTACCTGAAGGCGGAGACGGGAGCAGCGCAGATGTAAACTCCAATTCGTGGTCCTCACAAATGATTACGAAGCTGAAGGATACATACGAGCATATTACGGCTGGCGCCCAGCAATTCGTTCATTGGACGAAGGCTTCAGCGGCTGCAGCATGGACGAATATGCGGAGCCAGCCGGTATGGTTCTGGGGGATTGCGCTTCTTCTGCTTGCGCCGCCTGCCATATGGAAGATCAATGAGCAATATAGGAAATCTCTCCGATCGGGTAACCGCACCACTCCCAGAGCTCGCTCTTTGAAATCATTTGACACCATTTGGGATAAACTAAGCCGTAAGTTAGGCAAGCGTCTTCCGGAGCAAACCATTCGAGAGTATGTCCATACAGCTGCCAGTCGGCTGCCTGATGAAGATCAGCGCCAAGCTTTGCATCAGTTCGCAGGTTTGTATGAAGCCGCCCGTTATTCAGAGGGGACGATCCTTGTTCCAAGCGGTACGACTCGCAAGAAACATCTGGCCCAGCTATGGAGTCGCATTGCCCGTTCCAAGTCTACATAAACTATGTCATAATGTAGCTAGGAGGGGATCACTTGATGATGAAGCCAACAGATCCAAGCACGAATCGCAGTTCACAACATCCGATCATTATGTTCGATGGGGTTTGCAATTTCTGCAACAGCTCTGTACAATTCATTATTCGTCGTGATCCCCATGGCTATTTTCATTTCACGGCCCTGCAATCTGAGACCGCTCGCGGCTTGTTAGCGAATCGAGAATTAGACCCTTTGCAATCCGATTCCATTCTCCTGCTGGAGGATGGGCAATTATACTCCTCTTCTACAGCAGCACTTCGAATAGCCAGACGATTGAAGGGCTGGCCTAAGTTGGCTTCCGTGTTCCTTATTGTGCCACGCGCGCTCAGGGATCCTGTTTATCGTTTTCTCGCGAGGAACCGCTATAAGTGGTTCGGCAAGCAGGACGCTTGCATGCTGCCGTCCCCTGATGTGCGTCAACGTTTCCTGGATGTATAAGTTTCCTTGACGATGTTTCCACGCTTTTTATATAATTAGCTTTAAATGTTCAGCGGACATGCTCGAGCTTCGCATGAATTGCATTTGCTCAAGCAGATACACTAGACTATGGAGCTTCGCTATGAAGTGCATTAGCTACGCAAATGCTTAAGGAGGAACAAATGAATAAACCGAATGAAATGATCGTCGTCCTAGACTTCGGCGGTCAATATAACCAACTGATTGCGCGCAGGATTCGTGATCTGGGCGTGTACAGCGAATTGCTTCCCTACAACACGACGGCTGAGCGGATTCGCGAATTATCGCCGAAGGGGATTGTATTCTCTGGCGGACCTTCCAGCGTGTACGAGCTTAATTCTCCCCAAGTAGACCCGGCTATCTATGAGCTTGGCGTGCCGATTCTTGGGATTTGTTACGGGATGCAGCTTATGGCTCACCAATTGGATGGAAAAGTTGAAAAAGCGAGCAAACGTGAATACGGCAAAGCGGATGTGGATTTCAATCCGGACAGCGCCCTGGTCAAAGGTTTGCTAAGCAAGCAAACCGTATGGATGAGTCACGGAGACTATGTATCCAACCTGCCAAGCGGGTTCATCGTGGATGCAAGCACAGAGCACGCGCCTGTAGCAGCTATGAGTCATCCGGAGAAGCAATTCTTCGGTGTTCAATTCCATCCGGAAGTACGCCATTCCGTGTACGGCAATGAATTGATCCATAACTTCCTGTTCGGGGTGTGCGACTGTGAAGGCTCTTGGAGCATGACCACTTTCATTGAAGATACGATTCGGGATATTCGAGAGCAAGTGGGCAGCAGCAAAGTATTATGTGCTCTAAGCGGAGGCGTAGATTCTTCTGTTGTGGCGATCTTGCTGCACAAGGCGATTGGAGACCAATTAACTTGTATGTTCATCGACCATGGCCTCCTTCGTAAAGGGGAAGCGGACAGTGTCATGGATACGTTCGTGGGCAAATTCGATATGAAAGTAGTCAAAATTGATGCGCGCGATCGTTTCTTAGGGAATCTCGCTGGTGTCGAAGATCCAGAGCGTAAGCGCAAAATCATTGGAACCGAATTTATCCGGGTATTCGAGGAAGAATCGACTCAATTCGATGATTTCGAATACTTGGCACAAGGGACCCTTTACACGGATATCGTAGAAAGCGGGACAGCTACAGCGCAGACAATCAAGTCTCACCACAATGTTGGCGGCTTGCCTGAAGATATGAAGTTCAAGCTCGTCGAGCCCCTTAAGGCTCTCTTCAAGGATGAAGTGCGTAAAGTCGGCGAAGAATGCGGTCTTCCAGCAGCTATCGTATGGCGTCAACCGTTCCCGGGACCGGGACTGGCGATACGTGTATTGGGCGAAGTGACGGAAGAGAAGCTGCATATTGTCAGGGAATCCGATGCTATTCTTCATCAGGAGATTGCTGCTGCGGGT
Organism: Paenibacillus sp. J2R1T-4; assembly: GCF_059692235.1. Lineage (NCBI taxonomy): Bacteria > Bacillati > Bacillota > Bacilli > Caryophanales > Paenibacillaceae > Paenibacillus > Paenibacillus sp. J2R1T-4. Next base: position 91,512 of record NZ_JCAUBA010000025.1, read on the forward strand.
CTGCAAAGGGAAATTTGGCAATACTTCACGGCTCTGCCTAACATGAAGAGTGTTGGAGTCATGGGAGATGGGCGGACCTATTCCTATACAGTTGGCCTTCGTGCGGTGACATCCATCGACGGGATGACAGCGGATTGGGCACGCATTCCTTATGATGTGTTAGAGCGGATCTCGACCCGTATTGTCAATGAAGTTGAGAATGTGAACCGGATCGTGTATGACATCACTTCGAAGCCTCCTGCTACGATCGAGTGGGAATAAGCAACGTATAGGACTGGAGAAAGAGACCTGCTGATTGTTGGAGCGGGTTTCTTCTTTTTCATTTTGATTCAGAGGAGATGGTCTTACTTGGAGCAGGAAGTCATGCGAATATTCGACGATCAGCATAAGCCGATTGGTGTTGCGACTAGAGCAGAGGTACATAAGCAGGGATTGTGGCATGAAACGTTTCATTGCTGGTTTGTCAGCAGGAAGGATGGCATCGATTATATTTATGTGCAGCTTCGCAGCAGCTTGAAAAAAGACTACCCCAATTTGCTGGACATTACAGCCGCCGGCCACTTGCTTGCTGAAGAGAAAGTCTCGGATGGAGTTAGAGAGATTGAGGAGGAGCTCGGTGTGAAGGTTTCTATGGATGAGCTAATCCCGCTCGGAAAAGTCGATTATATCATGACCCAACCGAATATGATCGACAAAGAAATCGCCAACGTCTTTTTATACCAGGCCGATCATTCCTTTGATGCATACAGGCTCCAGCCAGAAGAAGTTTCGGGTATTGTTCGAACAGAGTATGCGGCTTTCTGTGAATTGTGGCAGGAGGATCGGGAAGAGATCGAGGTTGAAGGATTCTTAACCAATCCGAACGGTGAGAAGGCTAGGGTGCGCAAGAACATCAATAAGCATAATTTTGTACCTCATGAGAAATCCTACTATGAAAGCATTATTGCAGCTATAAGTAAGGCTCTCGAAACCACGGTAGAGAGTCGCTAGTCACATGGCAAAATGTAAATGACAGGGAATGTTTCCTATTGAATACGGATACATCCGAACGATATGTAAGTACTTGCTTGTAACGTTCGGTATTTGCATTGACAAGTTTCGACACTTGGGCGTAGAATATGGTTGAATAACAACATAACCGTTTCGTATATTCTCGAGAATCGGCTTGAGAGTTTCTACAAGGTCACCTCAATGATCTGGCTACGAAAAGAGAGCGTTATGCACAGTCCGGGAAGGGGAATCACACTTTCTCTTGCATGTGCATATCTTGACGCTTTCTCCGCGTGGAGCCTGATCGGTATGCAGTGAGATGGATAACCGTCGGCTTTTTTTGCGTTGTTCGGCTACTCTGTTGTCATCCTGCAGCGTTACCATCAAGCGTCATAGGCAGTCGCAAGACGATTTTTGTTATTCCCAATCAATTAGTTGTAGGAGGAATAGTCAAATGGATCGGTTGTTTAAACTGAGGGAGCATGGAACTACGGTCAGAACTGAGATTATTGCAGGGATGACCACCTTTATGACGATGGCTTACATCTTGTTCGTCAACACATTGTTCCTGGGCGAGGGCGGAGCTGGAATCCCGAATCACGCCGTATTTTTTGCTACCGCAGTAGGTGCTGGGCTTGTAACGCTTGCCATGGGCTTTTTCGTGAATATTCCGATTGCTCTGGCGCCAGGTATGGGTTTGAATGCGTATTTCATGACTGTTGTTCTAAGCTCGAATGGGGATATTACGTGGCAAATCGCTCTGGGCGCAGTATTTCTATCGGGGATTATCTTTATCATCTTAACCGTAACCAAGGTCCGGCAAATGATGATAACGGCCATTCCGCATAACCTGAAAATTGCCATTACGGTAGGGATCGGGCTATTCATCACGATTATCGGAGCAAAGCTGAGTAATTTGATGATGATCAGTGTTAATCCAGGCGCGGATACCGCCAAGAATCCCATACTGAATTCCAATCAGTTCAACATTATTATGGGAGATTTCATTCACAACAAGGATACATTACTTACGATCATCTCGCTCTTCATTATTGCCATCCTGATGGTGCTGAAAGTGAGAGGAGCGCTTCTTATCGGGATCGTTGCTGCAACCCTGATCGGGATCCCAATGGGTGTGACGGATGTGAAGGGGCTTGGTGATGCAAGCTGGTTGCCTTCCTTCGAAGGGCTGGCAGTAGGTCAATTAGATATTATGGGAGCTCTGGGCGTAGGTTTAATAGAAATTATTCTCGTGTTCACATTCGTTGAATTATTCGATACGTTCGGGACACTTGTAGGTACGGCTAACCGTGCGGGATTAATGAAGAACAAAGCCGAAGGCGAGAAAAAAGTCGGTAAGGCGATGTTGGTCGATGCTGCAGGCGTAAGTACCGGCGCAGTGCTTGGAACAAGCACTATTACGGCTTACATAGAGAGCACAAGTGGTGTTGCTGAAGGCGGCCGAACAGGCTTGACTGCGGTAACTACCGGCGTATTGTTCCTGTTGGCTCTGTTTATTGCTCCGCTTGCTTTGGTCGTTCCTTCCGCGGCTACAGCGCCTGCGCTTATTATTGTAGGGGTACTGATGATGTCGAGCATCAAGGAAATTGAGTGGAATGATTTCCTTCAAGCTTTCCCGGCATTCTTGACGATCGTGTTAATGCCGTTTACGAACAGTATCGCCAACGGGATTTCCTTCGGGGTCGTTTCCTATACTTTACTAGGCGCTATTAACAATCTAACAAGTGCTAAGAGAGTGCCGCTGCATTGGTTGATGTGGGTGTTGTCGGTGTTGATCATTGCCAGGTATGTATGGTTAGGCGCAGGTTAAGTAAATCGTGAGTATGAAAAAACGCCGGTCCCTGGACCGGCGTTTTTTGCGCTTATATAAGTATTGTGGCGGAACCGAAGGTTCCCTCTTTTTAATTATTTTGATCCAAAAGTGGAACGATTGCAGAAAAATAAAGCGCATGATGCACGTGAGCCTAACTCCCTAAAGAAAAGTGGAACAGAAAAGGGCAGGAAGGTGGAGCGGAGAAGCGTCAGGGGTCGCCTTTGCACTTGGATTCTCACCACTAAAAATAGTTCAACAGAATTCAAGTGCAACAGCGATCGTAGCCCACCTTCCTGCTCTCTACGCGCCGAACTGAACTCAACCATGAAGGACCTAAACGGCCGAGTTCTTCTTATCACTTATTTAGAACGTCGGGTCACTTGTTATACAACAAATCGTACACCTGCTCGAGATCGCGCACCTTCACTGTTGGTTGAATGCACGTGTTCGATCCGGTTGAATCAGGGGAATTGTGAGCTAGCCATACTGTGTACATTCCCGCACCGATGCCTCCGATGATATCGGTGGAGTAATTGTCGCCAATCATCACACATTGCGCTGGATCGACGCCAACCTTTTGTGCAGCGAAATGAAAAAAGGAAGTGAAGGGCTTGCCGGAGTAATGAACCTTCCTGCCGATTACTGCTTCAACTGCTGCTGCAAGAGCTCCGGTTTCTGGAACAAGCTCGCCGTTTTTGCCTGGATGAGACAAGTCTGGATTCGCAGCTACGATATTCGCTCCTTTGCTAGCCTCGATTGCTATCTGCTGAAGCTTCCCGTAAGAGAACTCTGTATCCCTTCCAAGGACAATTATATCTGCATGCTCAGGAGCATCTAACGGAATTACGTGATGACCAACACTCCTCATCATTTCACAGAGCGCCTCACTTCCGACCACTTTGACAGTAACGTTGCCCCAATTACTAAGCACATAATGTCCTACGAATTCGGTAGCCGGCAGACATGCCTCTGGTGATGCATCTAATCCCATTCCGCTTAGCTTTTCAGCGATTTGCCGCGGTGTTTGTCTGGAGTTGTTCGTAAGGAATAACACTTGCTTTCCTTCCCTGCGCAATTGTTGGATAAGCTCAGCAGACCCTCGGCATAACGCATCTCCGCGATAAATGCATCCATCCAGATCGAAGAAAAACGTGCTCGATTCTCGAAATAACTTTTTTAATGTATCCATAAAATTATGTTGTCCTTTCCATGCCTAACCCTGTTAAACCCGTGAGCTATACGCTTAAGGGGAATGTAAAATCAGACCAATTCCCGGTTTCAGATGGGCTAGCTTTACTATAGCAATAATGTACTTCGTAACCAGCTTCGGCTTCAAAAGTGGATTTGTATGTGTTGAACACACGATGGGTCATGCTGCATGCTTCAGGATCAATCTGTACCAGCCGGATGCGTCCTTCGCCGCCGTTAGATGTGGTCTGCCAATTCTGAAACGATTGGAAGACAGGACTCTGATGCTCGCTCAAATCGACTTTGTAGCTGATATTATTCGGTATTTGATGACCGGAATAGATCGCAATTATATTGCTGTGTTTACGAAAACATTTGAGCCACATGTCCTCACCGTCGTTAGCGCCGGTCGCCCCGACATAAACTTTGGGATTGTGAGCATCCCCGGGTTTGTTACGGCTTCCGTCTAAGAACATATAGCAATGTGTGATTATGATCGCTTTGTGGTCCGCGTATTGGGTTAACAGCTCGTTGGCCCACTCTAGCACCTCATCTCGGATCCCGAACTCCAAGGAGAGGAATAGCAGCTTTTCACCGTTAATCTCCATACGGGCATATACATTCTCACTCTTGTTCGGTTCAAAAGCTCCGCCGTACCAGTCTTTATCCTTGTATCGATCTGCTCCAAAATATGCATTGAACATATCCAAACTTCGATTTTCCTTGAGCATGTTATCATAATCGTGATTCCCAGGTGTAATTAACATTGGAATATTCGCTTTATCAATCTGATCGAGAGCCGCCTTAGCGTGTCGGAATTCTCCTTCCGCCGCCGCTCCGTTATGAACGACATCCCCTAGATGCAAGACCATCTTGATCTGATGTTCTTCCTTATTGCGGACGATCCATTCGGCTAACGTTCTGAAAATCTCAGGGTGTTTGCAGGAAAGGATTTGCGTATCGGGAATGATAACAATGGAAAATGGCATTTTGAGCACCTCTTTATCCTGATTTTAGAGTTGTCTTGCTTTAAATATACGGCGCTGTTCACATTGAAATCACCTCCTTTTAGGACGAATACAACAAAAAAAGCCCATAAACAATAAACAGGTCATCCTGTCCATTGTTTAGAGCTTTCTCTCATCCATTGCCCCAAACCGTTGTAATACGGATTCAATTGTTTTCTCGCAATTACTCTAATTCAGTTCTTGAAAAGTCAGATTCCATAACGCAGGGTTGCTGACAGACAAGGAGGTCGCTCCTGCTCGCAAGCACTCTGCCGCTTCTTCGTGAGTGTTGATAAGTCCGCTGGCAATAATGGGAATCGTATCGAGCTCAGCCGCGAATTGCGTGATTACCTTAGTGACAACACCAGGCATCAATTCTACTCCATCGGGAGCAGTGGACTCGACAAGCTTCAGTCCGTTCTCGAGCGACAAGGAATCAAGAATGAATAAATGGAGAATGCCGTATAGTCCGGTCTTTTTCGCTTCTTTTATTAGATGGGCCTTTGGAGTTACTATTCCATCAGCCCCGATATACTCGGATATAAACGATAATGTCTCTTTGTCGGTGTTGGACAGCCCGCGAATCAGGTCGAGATGAACAAAAGTGCCTTTGCCGGCTTGTTTGGCAAGGTTGACGGCTGTTAAGATACCTTGAATGTCGCCGCCCATAAAGAAGATGTTATCCGCTTGGCTCTGTATAGCTAGCTGGACTTCGGATGGTTTCCTTAATGCGGCGATGATCGGTTTTTGTCCAATCTGATGTAGTAGAGTCATTAGGGCAAAGTCCTTTCAATTCGCTTCCATCCCATCATAACAAACCGTAATTTAGCCGTCTATGTCTTTTATTTATTGTTGCTTTATAAGAAGAAAAAAATACCAGTTGCATCGAGTTTGGATATTTGGTATATTAATTCTCGCCGCTTCGAAAGGCTGTCCATTGAGTTGGACGCAACGGAGGAAGGGAACGAAAAAACTTCTTGCAATCGAGTAGGCAAATGTGATATATTAATATGGTCGCTGTTCGGAAGGTTCTCGCCGGAAGACAGCAAGATTGTTCCTTGAAAACTGAACAACGAACGTGCAAGTTTTAACGGCCATATGGTCAAAAACAAGCTAGACTCGTTTTAAGAGCAAGTCAAATTTCTACCTTTATGGAGAGTTTGATCCTGGCTCAGGACGAACGCTGGCGGCGTGCCTAATACATGCAAGTCGAG
>NZ_JCAUBA010000026.1:0-80224 GCF_059692235.1 Paenibacillus sp. J2R1T-4
TTTTCAGGGTACAACCCTGTAACTGAATAATGTTCCCTGATAGCTCAGTTGGTAGAGCACTCGACTGTTAATCGAGTTGTCACAGGTTCGAGTCCTGTTCGGGGAGTATCATGGAGAGCTGTCCGAGTGGTCGAAGGAGCACGATTGGAAATCGTGTAGGCGCCAAAAGTGTCTCGAGGGTTCGAATCCCTCGCTCTCCGTTGTATTTCAATTCTTAGTATGGCCCGTTGGTCAAGCGGTTAAGACACCTCCCTTTCACGGAGGTTACAGGGGTTCGAATCCCCTACGGGTCACCATTTTCTTACTGAAATACAGCTTGATTTTATTGAAGATATTTGTTATATTAGATTTTGTCACTTTGACTTAACTCTTGGAGGCTTAGCTCAGCCGGGAGAGCATCTGCCTTACAAGCAGAGGGTCGGCGGTTCGATCCCGTCAGCCTCCACCATTTTTCTTCCAACAAGTGAAGCAAGTTGACAACTGAATTGCTTTTTAATGACGCGGGGTGGAGCAGCCCGGTAGCTCGTCGGGCTCATAACCCGAAGGCCGCAGGTTCAAATCCTGCCCCCGCAATTATCTCTACATGGTATAAGTTCAACTTTATCTTGTTGAGAACCGGACAACCCGGATTAATGTGGAGCTGTGGTGTAGAGGCCTAACATGCCTGCCTGTCACGCAGGAGACCGCGGGTTCGAATCCCGTCAGCTCCGCCATTTTTTATCTCAAAAAGTGACGTCTTACTTGCTTGGTTGTTCGTAACCGCAAGTATCAGATTAAATTCAAGGCTCGGTAGCTCAGTCGGTAGAGCAGAGGACTGAAAATCCTCGTGTCGGCGGTTCGATTCCGTCCCGAGCCACCATTTAACTGAATATGCCGTTGTAGCTCAACTGGTAGAGCAACTGACTTGTAATCAGTAGGTTGGGGGTTCAAGTCCTCTCGACGGCACCAGCATTATGGAGGATTAGTGAAGTGGCTAAACACGGCAGACTGTAAATCTGCTCTCATTCGAGTTCGGTGGTTCGAATCCATCATCCTCCATTGTAGTATAGGGGCATAGTTTAAAGGTAGAACAAAGGTCTCCAAAACCTTTGGTGTGGGTTCAATTCCTGCTGCCCCTGCCAGAAACAATTTAATGAGAATATGGCGGTCGTGGCGAAGGGGTTAACGCACCGGTTTGTGGATCCGGCATCCGCGGGTTCAAGTCCCGTCGATCGCCCCATACTTTCAATATTGGGGATTAGCCAAGCGGTAAGGCAACGGACTTTGACTCCGTCATCCCTAGGTTCGAATCCTAGATCCCCAGTATTTCTTATTGGGAATAGGAATTAATATGTTTGCGGACGTGGCTCAGTGGTAGAGCATCGCCTTGCCAAGGCGAGGGTCGCGAGTTCGAATCTCGTCGTCCGCTCCAATTTTTTACGGCGCCATAGCCAAGTGGTAAGGCAGAGCTCTGCAAAAGCTCTACCCCCAGTTCGAATCTGGGTGGCGCCTCCATGAATGCTTAGCGAGCCGGAGTGGCGGAATCGGCAGACGCACAGGACTTAAAATCCTGCGGTGGGTGACCACCGTACCAGTTCAAGTCTGGTCTTCGGCACCATCCTTACAACATCATATGTGCCCTTAGCTCAGCTGGATAGAGCGTTTGACTACGAATCAAAAGGTCAGGAGTTCGAATCTCTTAGGGCACGCCATTCAATTCCCATTTGTGTTTCGGGAATCGAATATGAATGAATTAGCCGGTGTGGCGGAATTGGCAGACGCGCGCGACTCAAAATCGTGAGGGAAACCGTGGGGGTTCGAGTCCCTTCACCGGCATTAAGCAAGACGGAATATGGTTAACTAGAAATGGACTGTACAAATTAATGTACAGTCCATTTCTTTTTATTTTACAAAAGCTAGAAATGTTAATTGACCCTCAATGATAAATCGTATTATCATGAAACTGGGAGGGTTAATATGGAGAAAATTACAAGTAAACACGTAGCTAAGAAAGCTGGTGTCTCTACTAGTGTCGTATCAGCAATCCTGAACGGAACTAAAGGAATTCGGGTTAGCGAAGAGAAGAGGAGATCTGTTCTTCAAGTCATTGAAGAATTAAATTATAAGGTTGATGTACAAGCAAGAGGATTAAGAATTGGTCGTACGCAATGTATCGCAGTGGTAGGTAACCCTGATTCTCCATTCCTGTTCCAAATTATGAAGGGAGCACAACAGGCGTGTTGGGAAACCGGTTATCATCTATTGTTATATGGGTCAGAGCATGGAGAGGAGAAGCGCCTAGGCATTCTGGACTTATATGCACAAAGGCGTATCGATGGAATCCTTACCCAGGACAACACGAATTACAATGATGAGTACTGGGCGAAATGTATGAGAGAGCAAAAAATACCCTACGTCTCTTTGGAGGGTTACCCCGAGAGTGATGCGGTCACATCCGTAATAACGAACTATAAATACAGCATTGAATATGCATTGAATTACATTTATAACAAAACCGGCATTCCGCCAACTTACCTGGAGATTTATCATGGAATGACCTATAATCCGGACTGGGGAGATCAGCAAAGAGTCATTGCCTATATAGAGTGGATGACTCAACGCGGTTATGAACCTATCCTTTTCAAACGTAAAGATGTTGCCTGGAACGAAGATCGTACGTGGTGGTTAGAATGGTTATCTATGCAAGCGTTTCCTATTGCAGTTTTGGCGAATTGGTCACGAGGTGCTATACATATTTATCGTGCTGCATATGAACTGAACCTGCGTGTGGGCAAAGATCTGTATATAATGGCAGCGGATAACACCGAGGGAGTCAACGAGCATCTGGTTCCTTCATTAACCTCAATAGAAATCCCTTATGTAGAAATGGGATATACGGCTGCATCGAGATTGATTGACTACATTGAAGGTAACAAAGACTTATCCGAGCAAACCAAGATTCAGCTCCTTCCAAGCTTGATTTCAGGGGAGAGCGTTTAAAATTACACCCTAGACTAATTAGCCAACGATACGTCTTTACATATTGCAAACAGTGGAGTGGTTAATTTGAATTTGAGTAAACTTTGGATGTTAAGGAAAAGTGTCGTCATGACCTGGTTACTCTCATATGTAGTCGTGCTGTTCGTCCCCATTTTATTTAGCGCTGCTGTTTATTGGCAAACAAAACATACAATCGAGAATCAAATTGAGCGCGGGAACGATTCGTTGATTCGACAAATGCAGGAAGTGGTTGACAACGAAATTGAAGCAGCCAAGCGTCTTACGATGCAAATTTACGGTAATGTCAGGGTTCAGGACCTGTTCTACTCCAATAAATTTTACAGAGATGACTACCGCTATGAGCTTTACAATATTATTAAAGACTTGCGTGATTATAAAACGTCTTACTCTATGTTTTTTCAGTTTTATATTTTTTGGGCAGCCGGGGATTTAGTGATCATGCCGAATTTGTATCGCGCAGCCGAGTCCGCATACGAGGATTTGTACACAGGCGGAGCCTTATCTCTGGAGGATTGGAGGAAGGCTGTACGAAGCTCGAGTCCCCGCCAGTATATGCTGACCAGTCTTCAAACTACAGGTTCAGAGAAACGAAGCTTCGTAAACCTTATGAGTTCTTTTCCTGTTGACAGTAACAACCAGCCCGTTGGTACGATTGTTACGATGATGGATACGAAGCAATTGTCCAAAGCTATTGACAATGTTAGTCATTTTAATGGCGGAGAAGTATTGGTATTGAACGAGCAGAAACAAGTTCTTGTCTCGAATGGTTCGATTGACGGGGGAACATTTAATTTCGATAGTTTGAAGGGAGAGCATGGAAGTTTTAACGATAAGTACAATGGGGATTGGTCACTTTTTACATACAGCAAGTCGAAGAGCTCCGGCCTGATCTATCTCACGGTTTCTCCGAGCCGTCTTGTATGGAAGGAGGCCCAGTATGTCCGTAATCTTACTTATTCAAGTATTGCTTTTAGTGTAATTGGCGGTATTGTACTGACCCTTCTATTTCTTAGACGTAATTATAAACCACTCGGTAAACTGCTTCAATCAATGGCTCTTAAGGCAGGAGTTTCGATAGATAAAGGCTCGAATGAATTTCTGTTTATACAAAATGCACTGTCCAAAACATTCGACGAAAAAGATCAGATTAAACTTCGCATGAAGCAGCAGCAAAATCAGTTGCGCTCCAATTTTCTCTCTAGAATGTTAAAGGGCAGATTGGAAAATCAAATTCCTACTCAGGAGGCTTTATCTGCATTTGATCTCCAATTTAAGACGGATGATTTCTGCGTGGTGCTGTTCTATTTGGAGGATAACTATAAATTTTTTGAACGAATGAAGGATATGACGGTCCCGGACAGATTCAAACTGTTGCAGTTCATTGTAACCAATGTTGTAGAAGAGCTTGTTGCTGACCAGCTTCATAACGGCTATGTAGCGGAGATTGACGATATGATGGCCTGTCTAATTAATCTGAGGGCAGATCAATCCCATGTAAATGATCAAATATATCAAATAGCTGAAGAAGCACAACGATTCCTGAAGAGTAAATTCGAGATTGATGTGACAGTGTCCATTAGTGCAGTGCATCGTTCCTTAGCAAAGATTACGGATGGCTACAAAGAAGCTATGGATGCAATGGAATATAAGTTAGTGATGGGTAAAAAAGGAATTATCGTATACGATCAATTGCAAATTGACAGCTTAGCAGATTTGAAGGATGGATATTATTATCCTCTACAGGTAGAGCAACAGTTGATCAACTATGTAAAAGTGGGTGATGTAGAGAAAGCCCGGCTTACTTTGAACGATATTATGGAACGCAACTTCAAACGGAACATATTATCTGTCGAACTGACCAAATGCCTGCTTTTTGATCTAATAAGCACCTTCGTCAAAACGATTCAGGAAATTGGAGACATTCAGGAAACGTTCCTGGCCAGTAATCCGCGAGCAATTGAGAAGCTGACCGCATCGGAAACGGTATCAGACATGCACCGTCAGCTAACTGAAGTGCTGGAAGAAGTGTGCCAATATACGTTTGTTAAGCATTGTTCCAACAAAAATAAACATCGGCAGGATGAGCTTCAGCAATTCACGCAAATGATTATCCATTATATAATGAACAACTACCAGGATACGAATTTGAACATATCACTCCTTGGGGAGCAGTTCAGTATGAAGGCGACCTATTTATCCAAGCTGTTCAAGGACCAGACGGGCGAGAGCTTACCTGATGCGATTAATAAGATTCGCATTGAAAAGGCAAAGCAATTGCTTAAACAGGAGAGAGCTCCTTTGCAAGATATTGCAAACCGCTGCGGCTTCAGTGATATGAACACGTTTATGCGCACATTCAAGAAGTGGGAAGGCATTACACCGGGGAAATACAAGGCTTTGGAATAAACTTTGATGATTAGATTGGATATTTTGAGATATTGATCGATTAATTTGTGTATGGTTTTGGATGTACTGACTATAGAGATAGGACCTCATCTGCTGCATAATCGGGATTGTAATCCCATAAAGGGAAGTAACAATATCGAGGAGGTCAACAGAAATATGAGAGCATTCTCCAAAAGCACGGTAATCGCTCTGGCTGCGATTATGACTAGCGGGACGGTACTCGCCGCTTGTTCCAAGAGTACAGAATCGCCTGGCTCTACTTCTACTCCATCTAACAGTCCAGGAGCGACAGCTGCAGTCGCAACCACGTATCCAATAAAGACAGATACGGTGCTAACGCACTGGTATGTAGCAGGCGGTGCCCAACTGGCTGTTACACCTGATGCGAGCAACTGGCCGATCTTCCAAGAATTAGCCAAACGGACAGGCATCAAAGAGAAATATATTACTCCAGCCGTTAATCAACAGAAAGAACAATTGAATGTTATGTTCGCTTCCGGAGAGTATGCTGACATCATAGAGTGGAATTGGTTGAACGATTACCCTGGAGGTCCTGAGAAAGCAATCAAGGATGGCAATATTCTCAAGCTGAATGATCTGATCGACAAATTCGCACCCAACCTAAAGAAATACTTGAAGGAGAACCCTGAGGTTGACAAACAGATCAAGACGGATAATGGTTCTTATTATGCGTTCCCATTTATTCGCGGGGATGAGTGGTTAAAGACGTACGGTGGTCCTATTATTCGAAAAGACTGGTTAGATGATCTGAGCTTACAGGTGCCGACAACTATCGATGAGTGGTATACGATGTTGAAAGCGTTTAAGGAGAAGAAAGGAGCAACGGCTCCGCTTACATTCACCAGCGTTCCCCGGTTGTTTGACGGATTAGCCACAGGGACGATCATAGGCGCCTTCGGCATTACACGTGGCTTCCATATGGAGAGCGGTAAAGTGAAATTCGGACCCGCACAACCAGGCTATAAAGAATTCTTGGCGACTATGCGCAAATGGTATGCGGAAGGATTGCTGGATAAAGACATCGCGACAGTGGATGGAAAGATACTGGACTCGAATATGACATCAGGCAAATCCGGCGCCACATTCGCACTAGCTGGAGGCGGAATCGGAAAATGGCTGGGCGCCGCTGTGAAGGACAACCCGAAATTCAACCTTGTAGGAGCACCGTACCCGGTTCTTAAGAAGGGGGACGTGCCTAAATTCGGCCAAAAGGATTACACGGCTCCGAATGGCGGGACGTATGCAATCTCACCCAAGAGTAAGCATCAAGAGCTTGCAGTTAAGCTTCTTGACTATGGATACAGTCCTGAAGGTGCAAAATTTTTCAACTTCGGGACAGAAGGCGTCACTCACACTATGGTCAATAATTATCCGACCTACACTGATATGATTAAGAAGGATTACGCATTGAATCTTGGCTTGTATACCCGTTCGACCGGCGGTCCTACGATCCAGGATAAACGTTATTACGAGCAATTCGCAGCACTTCCTCAGCAAAGAGATGCCGTAACAACGTGGTTTAAGACAGAAGTAGACAAATATATGCTGCCTCCTGTATCACCTACACCGGAAGAGAGCTCCGAAATGGCAAAGATTATGACAGAAGTGAACACGCTTGTGGATGAAACAACGATCCGCATCGTGCTAGGAACGGATCCGTTAGAGGCGTACGACAAATTCTTGGATCGGTTAAAGTCACTTAAGATCGACAGAGCCGTGGAAATCATGCAAGCCGCACTGGATCGCTATAACAAGCGATAATCCTATTGGAACAGCGGGGGAGGGTAAAGACCCCCCTCTCCTTTTCATTCTTACCTGTCCCTGCGAAAGGAGAAACACGATGCAAACGATGGCGAAGAAGATTGGATGGAAGAAGTTTCTCCTTAAGGATTTACTTCGAAACAAGGTGTTATACGTGATGATGATCCCAGCTTTGGCTTATTACTTTATTTTTCAATATGGACCGATGTATGGAGCTATTATCGCCTTTAAGGATTACTCGCCGAATATCGGTATTCTCAAAAGCGAATGGGTGGGGCTAGCGCATTTCAAAGACTTTTTTAGTGGATTCTACTTCTGGAGAATATTCAAAAATACCGTTCTGATCAGCATATACACGCTTATCTTCGAATTTCCTGCCCCGATTATTCTGGCGCTGCTAATTAACGAACTGCGCAATAACAAATTCAAGCGTATCGTGCAGTCGGTTACGTATATGCCTTATTTTATTTCCTTAATCGTAATTTGCGGGATTGTAAAGGACTTTACGAATAGCGGAGGAATAATAAATTCAGCCTTCATGTACTTCGGAGGAGACGGCAAGACGATGCTGCAGAATCCAGATTACTTCCGACCGATCTATATCGCATCGGAAATATGGCAGCGCATTGGATGGGAATCAATTATCTATATTGCTGCTTTGAGCGCTGTCGATCAGGAGCAGTATGAAGCAGCTCGAATGGACGGTGCGGGTAGATGGCGCCAGATGTGGAATGTAACGATCCCAGGAATATTGCCCACTATCATGATTATGTTTATTTTAAGGATGGGGAACTTGCTGAATGTTGGATTCGAGAAGATCATACTTCTGTACAACCCCTCTATCTACGATACGGCCGATGTAATTTCCTCTTATGTGTACCGCAAAGGCTTGTTAGAATTCGGCTGGAGCTTCAGTACCGCAGTTGGATTATTTAATTCAATTATCAACCTGATGCTACTCATAGCAGCGAATTATATCAGTCGTAAGGTCAGTGAGAATAGTTTATGGTGAGGGGGAATACCACGTGGGAATTGGGTTAAAGCCTACATTCACAGATCGAATTGCGGATTGGATCATTATTGCGATCCTCGTTCTATTAATGATCGTAACTGCTTATCCGCTCATTTACGTTTTTCTTGCTTCCGTAAGCAACAGTGGTCAAATGTTGGCGCATAGCGGACTATTGTTGAAATCATATGGATTTCACATCGATGCTTATCTCAAAGTATTCGAAAATCCAAGTATCCTTACGGGGTTCAGTAACACACTCTTTGTCGTGATCGGTGCGATAGGTGTGAGCATGAGCGTGACTGCTATGACCGCCTATGTGTTATCGCGTAAAAATGTATTCTGGAATAAAACGTTTATATTCGTAATTGTGTTCACGATGTTCTTCAGCGGAGGATTAATTCCGTTCTATATGATCGTCAAAGGCGTGGGCTTGATGAATTCCTTATGGTCGCTCATTCTCCCTTTTGCAGTGAATACGTTCAACTTGATTATCATGAGAACCGCGTTTATGGCGATCCCCGATAGCCTGGAAGAGTCAGCCAAGATTGACGGTGCTAATCACTTCACTGTATTCATGCGAATTGTTCTTCCTTTGTCGCTTCCGGTTATTGCTGTAATGACCTTATATTATGCAGTAGAGAAGTGGAATGGCTGGTTCTATGCCTCCTTGTTCTTGAAGGATCGGGATCTATTCCCGCTGCAATTGATTCTGCGTGAGATTCTTATTTCGAATTCAACAGATTCGATGCTTGGATCTGCGAATATGGATCAAATAGCGCAGATTAGCGAATCCATCAAGTATGCCACGATTATTGTTGCCACATTGCCGATTCTCTTTATTTATCCTTTCTTGCAGAAATATTTTGTAAAAGGGGTCATGGTTGGTGCTCTAAAAGGATAAACAATGATAGGATAATGTTATAAAAACAGAAGAAAAGCTAACTTTGACGGATGCAAAGATGAGCGCACGTTCTGACGATTTGTTACAGTGATGGTGTAACCAATACGATTAGCGGAGGCGAATATGTATGCACACGAACGCCAGTTTATTATCTTCTGAGGATACAGCATTTTATAAGCAGAACGGATACCACCTTTACAAAAAGCAGCTTTTCTCTGAAGAAAAGTTGAATCGTTTAACCGATATATTCGAGGAACAATTAGCGCTGAAAGGGAAGAAGCTGTCCGATGAGCTGGACACCCCGCATTTTCGCGATGAGCGCTTATTGGAATTCCTGCTCGCTGATGAAGTGCTTGATCTAGTGGAGCCTATTATCGGACCTAACATTGGATTATGGTCAAGCCATTTCATCTGTAAGGATCCATTGATTGGACGAGCAACACCGTGGCATGAGGACTCTGCCTATTGGAAAGGGCGATTAAGCAGTTTTGGGAAAATTGTTACGGTCTGGTTGGCCATCGATCGCAGTAACCAAGAGAATGGATGTATGAGGGTCATCCCGGGTACACACAACAATGGATTTTCGGAATATGAAGAAGTAGATGGCAGTCGTAATCTATTCCGCACTCAGATCAAGAACATCGATGATTCAAAAGCCGTCTATTTCGAATTGGAGCGCGGTGAATGTTCCTTGCACGACAGTCGAATCATTCATGGGGCAAAGATGAATACGAGTGAGTACCGCAGATGCGGTTATACGATGCGTTACTTCTCAACAGAGGACCGAGTTATTGCGGAACACAACAAGGTTCACAAAATATGGCTCGCACGCGGGAAGGATATTGCGGGAAGTAACTTTGTGAACGTGTGATAGGCGGAGGAGATGGCGAAGTGGATCAGGAGGGTTGGTCACAACATCCAAAGAGGCTATTGAAGGAACAGTATATGGAGGTAAGCCGTTCCTTTAATATTTTTCAGCAGCATGTGAATCGATTGGTTCCGCTTCATTGGCATGAATTCTACGAAATGTGTCTCATCACCGATGGTGATGGGACTAATGTAGTGAATGGAGTCTCCCATAGATTGGGCAGGGGGAGCTTGTTCTTGCTAACGCCGGCAGATTTCCATGAGGTGTATCCAGACGAAGGCTCTACACTACAAGTGTATAACGTAATCTTCTCCGATGAGATGCTTGTTGAGGAATTGCGGGAGCTGCTGCTGTATGGGAATGCAGAAAGAATGACTGATCTCGATGCATCTATGTTGAGCTTGGTCCAGCAAGAGTATCAATTAATTGAGCAGGAAACACTAGTGAGAAAGACGGGCCAACGATTAATGGTGAAAGGTGCTCTTGAGCGAATTCTGATCGTGCTTCTTCGACAGCGGGAAGCAGCACCAAGTATTAGAAGGAGGCCAGATGAAGGGACTGCTGGCCATACAGGGGTAGCAAAGGCACTAGTCCATATCCATCATCATTTCCGTGAACCGCTCAGCTTGAAGGACGCGGCGCGTGAAGCCCAACTGGCGCCTGGTTATTTCAGTGAGTGCTTTCATCAGACGACAGGGTTAACTTTTCAGTACTATTTGCAGAATTTGCGGTTGGAATTCGCCGCTTCTCTACTCCATGCATCGAGACTTCCAATAACTGAAATATGTCATGCCTCTGGATTCCGAACGTTGACACACTTCGAACGAGTGTTCAAGGTCAAGTATAACTGTACTCCACGTCAGTATCAGCAGGCAGGGAGGAGAGAGGAGACTGGACGTTCTGGCAGCTAGTGCGTAACATCGGCATGCAGCAGCTTGATCGCACCAGAGGAGAACTCAGAGGCTACAACTCCTGCAGCTATTAGGATCGTTATCAGTGTGACCAGATCCACCATGCTGGGATTACCTTCCGAGGTTATCTTCACAAAGGCCCACAAGCTATTAATGGAATAATCAATTGGAGGGATATCATTAGCGATACGGTAGTCGTTGATTGCGACCTCTCTCTCGATTTTCAGCTTATCTGCTTCAGAAGGAGCTTCTTCAGCCAAAGCTTGCTTCATTTGTGCCGTTCGTTCCGTGACATCTTGCTGCCACCCTCCAGAACTTGAATCATCCATCAGGTACTTTACAGCAAGCCCGCCGCCAATAACATCTAATATTAAGAATGCCGGGGAATGAAGCAGGGCTTGAGCCAACCCCAGGCGCTGACGCATGCCGAGTGAATACGTTCTGACCTTATCGTGTATCGCGGCTTCCAAGCCAATAAGCTGGACAACCTCTTGTATTCGCTCCCGCGTAATGCCGCTGATCATCCTCGCGTATTGCTGCAAATTTTGATAACCCGTTAAATGCTTGTACATCTCCGGATTTTCTACGATAGCACCTACATGAGCAATTGCTTCGCGGTAGTTGTGTTTGACACTGATGCCCTTGTAAGTCACGTCTCCATCAGTCATGGAAATAAGGCCAACCATCATGCGAATTGTAGTTGTTTTCCCAGCGCCATTAGGTCCAAGAAATCCGAATATTTCTCCGGCGTAAATATCCAGGCTCAAGCGGTCAATTATCGTTTTCTTCCCGAGCTTTTTCGTTAGATTCTTGATTTGGACAACAGGTGTATGCTTCATTGGGTATTTGAGCTCCTCTCCTAATTCTCTAATAACCAAAGTGTATAATAAAACATTGTCTTTCCTATTTCGCAAATCTTAAGAAAGTATTTCGAAAGGGTCAAAAAGCGGTATAATGGAGGAATGGTTCGGCAGTGAATTTTATAGAAAACGGGAGGAATACTAGGAATGCTGCATACGGGATTGTTATCGGTTACTTTTCGTAAATTGAGTCCCCAAGAGATTGTATCCTTGGTTGTTGAAGCAGGGCTGGAAGCGATTGAATGGGGCGGCGATGTACATGTTCCCCCTGGTAACGCGGAGTTGGCGAGAGAGGTCAGGCAATTAACGGAAGAAGCAGGACTGAAGGTAGCCTCTTACGGCTCGTATTATCGATTGGGCAGCAGTTCCTATAAATTCGAGGACGTCTTGGATTCTGCAGTAGCACTGGGCGCTCCGACGATCCGAATCTGGGCAGGGAACAAAGGCTCCGACATCGCAGATGAGGCTTGGTGGGATGAGGTTATTAAGGACACCCACCGAATCGCTTCACTTGCAGAGGCCGCTGGTGTGCGCATCGCCTTCGAATTCCACGGGAATACGTTGACGGATGGATTAGAGCCCGCCTTGAAGCTGTTGAAGGGTGTAAACCATCCGAACGTCTACACTTACTGGCAGCCGCTTCCGACACTTAAGCAAGAAGATTACTTATCTGATATTGAGGCGCTCTCGCCTTGGTTGACTAATGTGCACGTGTATTACATAACGCCTGGCTTACGGTTCCCGTTGGCCGAGGGCGAAGCAGATTGGGACAAGTATATGGCAGCACTGCCTCCAAGCGAAGAGCGATACGCGATGCTTGAGTTCGTAAAGGACGATTCACCTCAACAGTTCCTGGATGATGCAGCAACGTTGAAGCGGATTGTAGGTAGAGCAAATGCAGCAGGGTAAATAACTCCTCTTGACACGAAAAGGACCTTCCGATTGTCGGAAAGTCCTTTTTATCTACATGGGTTGCTCGCCTGAAACTCATACTTCCACTTCAGTCAATACGCGTTGAATCGTGCTATGCACTCGTTCCTTCTGAAGCGGTTTGGCTATGAAGTCTTTGGCGCCGCAGGAAATAGCCTCAATGACTATTTGCTGATGCGACATTGCGGAGCATACGATTATTTTGGCCTTGGGATCAAACTTGCGAATCCTTTGCATCGTGACGATCCCATCCATCTCGGGCATTGTAATGTCCATGGTTACCAAGTCGGGATTAGTCTGTATGTACAGCTGTATGGCTTCTTCACCGCTGCTTGCTTCTATAATCTCATATCCGTACTCACGCAGCATATGACTCAAGATCGTCCTCATAAATGCGGCATCGTCCACAACCAATATTGTCGCCACGGGATCCACCCTTTCGAAAAAAATTAGTCGCATTCAACCTTATATTAATCTATTAAAGGAAGCGCTAATTTAGAACGGAATAGGATAAAGGAGGATTACGGACGATGGATGGAAGGGATAAAAGCGGCATGACAAATTAATAGCTTAGGAGATAGAGAGAAGGGGGAGCTAGTTTTGTTCTAGCACTTTGAGGACGGAGACCTGGACTCTTTCCTTCTGAACAGGTTTGGTAATAAAATCTTTGGCGCCCAAAGAAATAGCTTCTATCACCATGGGTTGGTGAGACATGGCCGAGCACATAATTACTTTAGCCTTGGGGTCTATGGCTCTAATTTTACGAAGTGCGGTTACTCCGTCCATTAGGGGCATTGTTATATCCATCGTCACCAGATCCGGTCGGGTACGCTTATACATGGAGACGGCTTCTTCTCCATTCGTAGCCTCGGCGACAACACTGCAACCAATTTCACATACTATATCTTTAATTATCGTTCTCATGAATGCCGCATCGTCAACGATCATAACCGTATGCATGTGAATCACCTTACCTTCAACAAAGTTGTTTAATTGAAATGTATGATCTACCTCTATATTAGAGCCTTGTATGCCATATTGAGAAGTACCACTTGGCTCTCTTTTCTATTTGGACGTGTAGGTCAAAAGTCGCGGTTGTCCAGAATCTTTTATAAACTCTGGCAATGGTACTATGCTTTTGCGGAGCATAAGTCATGGTATTGTGATAGAATGAAGAGAGAATAAATCAAACGGTGAGATATCTATTTAAAGGAGGGCTAAGCATGAATACGACACTTGTGGATCGATTCGGGAGAGTGCATGATTATTTGCGAATCTCGGTCACTGACCGTTGCAACCTTCGCTGCGTATATTGCATGCCGGAGGAAGGTATGGAGTTCGAACCAGATGACCGGATTCTGACGTTCGAGGAAATCACCGAAGTCGTTCGTGTTCTGGCCCGGTTGGGTGTGCGCAAGCTGCGGATTACGGGCGGGGAGCCTCTGGTTCGTAAAAATTTGGAAGTGCTGATAGCCCAGCTCTCGGCGATTCCCGGGATTGAAGATATTGCTCTTACTACTAATGGAATTTTCCTTGCACCTCGAGCAGAGCGTCTTAAAAAGGCAGGGGTGACCCGGGTAAATATTAGTTTGGATTCTCTTCGAGCGGATCGTTTCGCTGCTATTACTCGAGGAGGAGACATTAATAAAGTGCTTGCTTCGTTGGAGGAATCCATTCGGATCGGATTTCAACCCATCAAGCTGAATGTGGTTCTAATGAAGGGCGTTAACGAGGATGAGATTGCAGATTTTCTGAAAATGACCATGGAACGGGACTTAACGGTTCGGTTCATCGAATATATGCCGATCGGCCATGAGAACGACGACTGGCGGACCAAGTATGTACCTTTGTCTACTGTTCTTGATGTTTGCGCCGCGCAGGGGTGGGAAGCAGCGCCCTTTGGCGATGTATACGGCAATGGCCCGAGTAAGAATTATCGGATTCAAGGGGCAACGGGCACTTTCGGTCTGATTCACCCGGTGAGCGATCACTTTTGCGAAACTTGCAACAGACTGAGGCTAACGGCTGATGGCAACATCAAGCCATGCTTATATTGGACGGATGAATTTAACGTGCGCACTTATATGGGTGACGAAGCGGGCATGCAAGAGATGTTCTTCCGCGCGCTTGATATTAAGCCGCTCAATCACGAGATGGCTCAGGTACTATCGCAACAGGATCAATCTCATACACCGACCTTGCGTCGGATGTCGCAGATTGGGGGATAACGCTCGTAAGTCTTATCCCGCATAGTTGCGAGGGTGAGCAAGCGAGTGAAAGTGCAGGTGCAAGTGCAGGTGCAAGTGCAGGTGCAAGTGCGAGAGCGAGCTCAAGCTCAAGTGTGTGTACGAGTGAGAGAGCAAGTGCAGGGAGGGAACAGGAGTGAACAGCAGCATACCGCGTAGAACGATGATAACCGTGCAGGAAGCGCAAGCGCAGATCGCGGCGTGCACCAAGGCTGTGCTTCCCGCTGAGCATGTTCCGTTGCTCGGCAGCTTGGGTCGCCGGCTGGCGCAGGACGTATGCGCTGACCAGCCGATTCCGCACTTTAGCCGCTCCGGCGTGGACGGCTATGCGGTTCGTGCGCAGGATACCGTCGGCGCGGAGCCTGGACGTCCAGCTGTGCTGGACGTCGTAGAGGCGATCGCCTGCGGGCAAGTGCCGCAAGCGATCGTAGGCGCGGGACAAGCCGCGCGCATTATGACCGGCGCTCCGGTGCCGGTAGGGGCAGATGCGGTCATCATGCTAGAGATGACCGAAACCGTTGTCCCGGCGGGCACCCCGCACGGGACGCATGGTCTTGTGCGCGTCGGCAAGCCGGCCGCGCCCGGCGACAACATTACTGCCGCCGGTCACGAGGCGGCGGCAGGCGAGCGGCTGCTCGCGGCGGGCACGCGCATCGGCCCCGGTGAGGCGGCCGTGCTAGCGTCGCTCGGCCACGCCAGCGTCGCCGTGCGCCGGCGCCCTCGCGTTGCCGTGCTGGCGACCGGCGCGGAGCTGCTGCCTGTGGATACGCCCTCACCGCTTCCGGTGAGCGGTATCCGCGACAGCAACTCCACGATGCTAGCCTTGCTGGCCGCCTCGGCAGGTGCAGATGCAGAGCTGCTCCGCACGTCCTCAGATCGACTAGGGGACGTATTGCCTGTCATCCGTCAAGCAATGTCATCAGGTGAATATGATGTTATATTGACGAGCGGCGGCGTATCAGTCGGGGACTACGATGTCATGGTCGAGCTATTCAAGCAGTGGGATGGAAAGCTGCTGTTCAACAAGGTCCAGATGCGCCCAGGCAGCCCGACGAGTGTGGGGCTATGGCATAATCGCCTGCTGTTCGCTTTATCCGGTAATCCCGGTGCGTGTATGGTAGGATTCGAGCTGATGGTGCGCCCTGCGCTCCAACAAATGCAAGATGAAGCGTTCCTATCGAAGACTGAACAACGTAACCGTTTTCAAGCGGTATGGGAGGGCGGGATCGTCAAAGGAACGGTCTATGAACGTTACATACGAGCCAAGCTGCGAATGGAAGCAGGCAAGGTATATGTATTGCCCGCTGGGGGCAATAAGTCAAGCGACTTGATATCGCTGAAGGAAGCAGAGTGCCTGGTCATCGTCCCGCCTGGCGGAGAAGGAATAGTCCCAGGCAGTCTTGTACAAGTGATCCGGATCCAAACCATTATATAAGCTGCTAGTCTTCATCCAATGAAATAATGGAAATTCATGCAGATTCATTCCGCTAATGCTCAAATACATCTTTCTGTCTCATTGCAAATACAAAAACCCCGCACCCATTTTGCATGGGATACGGGGTTTTTGTATTGAAGATAGGAGGTCAGCTGCGAATGATTCATCCAAGAGACCCCACTAGGATGCGCCGACTCGTGTGTGTTTTTAGAAACAACAAGCAGCCCCTGTAACGATTACTAACAGGATAAAAAGCACCAAGATAATTCCTACCGATGTGAAGGCTCCTCCAGCACTCATGCAGCATTCTCCTTTCGAACTCCGGATTGTTCAATATATGTAGGTTACCGTCATCTGGACTGGACATTGGCCCTAATGATCACCCAGATTTCAGGTATTTTTACTATACCGAACAAAACCGGTTAACCAACTAGTTCCAATGTTCGAATCTATTCGAACGCCTCCCGAACTGATAAAATAAGGTTGCAGCACAAGCAGCCGCCAATAGGTTTTTAAAGTTAGCATTGATGATATAACAGGTCTTCGTGACTTGTGGCATATTTTTGGGAAGGTGGAGAGAGTATGGATGAAATAAGGAGATTGAGAACGGAAGAGCTGGATGCCAGCCTTGATTTATCTTGTTTTGCCTTTCAATACGAATTGAATGAGAAGGAACGAACGGATCGGAAAGCTTTTGCCAAACCCGAAATCACTTGGGGCTACTTCATTGATCAGAAGCTGGCAGCAAAGATGACCATCCATCCGATCCAAACATACATAAATGGGAGGATTACCGATGTAGGCGGGGTTGCGAGTGTAGCCACGTGGCCGGAATATAGACGGAAAGGGATGGTTTCCCAACTGCTCGCCAAAGGGTTACTAGTCATGAAGGAGGAAGGCAGAACCATATCGTTCCTGCACCCATTCTCTATTCCGTTCTACCGCAAATTCGGCTGGGAGCTATATACCGACTATATTGAATATGAGCTGACTGCTTCTCATCTGCCAGTAATTGAGAATTCAATGGGCTCAGTGGAGCGGGTCGAACGGGATTGGACTCTGTTACACGGGATTTATACGGATTATGCACTACAGTATAACGGCATGCTCGCACGAGATGAGGCTTGGTGGAGGCAGATTGTTTTTAAGCAAAAAAAAGGACAAGCGGTCATTTATCACAATTCGGCTGGGCAAGCGAGAGGGTATATGATCTATGAAGTAAAGAACAGAAAATTGGCGGTGGGCGAATTGATCTCACTCGATATGGATGCGTGGTATGGCCTGTGGAAGTTTATCGCGAATCATGACTCCATGTTCGATACGATTACGGTTAAAGCCCCTTCAGATGACCCGCTCCCGTATTTGCTGCATAATCCAACGGTCAAGCAACAGACCGTCCCTTATTTCATGGCTAGAATTGTAGATGTGGTCGGGTATTTGGAGCAAGCTGTATTCGAGGCCGGTACGGAGGACTTGCAATTCCGATTGAGGTTAAAAGATCGACAAGCAGACTGGAATGATGGTTGGTTCGAAATTGTAATACGATCTGACGGAACAGCTCAGGTTACTAGAATGAATATCGAACCATTGGAACTAGATAATCAGTCGGACGATGGAAACACCCTGCATTGTGATATCCAGACACTAACTTCTATGTTAATTGGGTATAAACGGCCAACAGACCTGCACCGTTACGGACGTATTCAAGCAGATAGCAGAACCGTCGATGCTCTGGAACGAGTCATCCCCAGGACTATGACATATTTATCGGATTATTTTTAGCTTCCAACGGATGAGGCTTTTTTATACACAGTCTCTTCGCGACCAGATGATATAGACGATTAATAGACTTGTCCTACTTATGAAATAAGCTCTACAATAACAAGATAAGCTCCTAAACAGGGTACGATGAGCGGCCATTCTGCTCCACTGTTCAGAGGGGCCGTTAAATGCAGAGTGGGAGGCTTATTATGAAGTATAAAGTAGCCATTATCGGAGCAGGGAACATTTCAAAAGGGCATATGCAAGCAATTGCGGACATGGAGCAATTGGAGTTTGCTGGAGTTGCGGATGTTGTTTTGGAGAGAGCGGAAGAAGCAGCTGAGAAGTATGGAACCCAGGCGTACCATGACTATAAAGAAATGGTGTTGGAGCAGCGTCCTGATATTGTCGTGAATACACTGCCTCCTTTCCTGCATCGAGAGGTATCTGTATGGTGCGCGGATCAAGGATGTCATCTATTGCTGGAGAAGCCTATGGCTCCAACGGTTGAAGATTGTGATGCCATTATAGAAGCGTCTAAGCGGAATGGTGTCAAGCTGTTGGTCAGTCACTCCATTCATTATATACAAGATAATATTGTGGCCAAAGAAGTCATTGAATCGAAGCGATTAGGCGAGCTCATCATGATTACCGATTCCAGGCACGTAACCTACTATCAACCGAACCGACCTAATTGGTGCTACTGGAAAGCACAAGCTGGCGGCGGAATATTCACGAATCTGGGCACACACTCGATCGATCGCGTTCAATGGATTACAGGAAGCCCAATTGTGAAAGTAAAAGCTTCTTTCACCTATGGGTTTCCCATCGGTGATGTAGAGTCCAGCGGAATCGCCTATGTAGAGACAGCGTCAGGTGTTGCTGCTACCATTTCCCAGAGCGGGCATGGCGGCGTTAACCGGAATGAAGCGGAGTTCATGTTTACGAACGGTATGATGAGACTTGCATCGGGAGCCGGGGTCTGGGTGAGTGATGGGGGCAAATATGAGCCGATTGATCTGACAGGAGCCGTTAATTCGTTCGTGCTGCAATTCAAGGATATTGTTGATGCGATAGAAAATGGGACGGACCCAGGTTGTTCGGGTGAATATGCTCGCAGCGTCGTGAAAGTAGTAAACACCATGTACGAGTCTCATCGCCAAGGACGTGACTTGACAGTAGAGTAATAGGTTGACAGTGCGAAGTCTTAAGCCTGCTTTCGGGGCTTAAGACTTTTTTTTGCCTAATGAATCAAGATGAAAAATCCTGATAAAATTAGGAAAATTCTGGGTTATGGGCAGTTCAACTAGTCTAATCACACTCTCGGATAGCGCTGTTTAAAATTGGATAGGGGCCGATTGGATAACAGGATAGCGTTTCCGATGTTTTGAAAGTGGACGCTTTCGTTCATCGTGAACTACATTGAGGGTAGGTCGATGAACTAATCGTCGATAACGTTTTCTAGGGGAGGCAAAGAAAGATGAGAGGTAAGACGTTCAAACTTCTTAGTACTGTGTTGGTAATTACCGTTGTTGCCGCAGGCTGTTCAAATGGCGACAAGAAAGGAAACGATGTTGCGACACCGTCGCCTAGTGCGACAACCGCACCACCAGAGAAAAAGGCGGAAGTTCCATATCCGGCCAGTCTTACTTATTGGGTCTGGTTGAACTCGGATGCCGGTGCAACGATGAAAAGCTACAACGAAATGGGGCTTTACAAAGAGCTGGAGAAAAAGACAGGTACAAAAGTCGACTTCAAGCACCCTACTGAAAACGCTGGTGAGCAGCTTAACCTGATGATTTCGTCAAGAACTTTACCTGATGTTATTGTGAATAACTGGAAGGACATTCCTAAAGGCCCTGACAATACAATTAAAGAAAAAACGATTCTACGCTTGAACGAGTTGATTGAAAAGAATGCTCCTAACCTTGATAAATTTTTGAAGAGCCACCCTGATGCCAAAAAGCTTATTTCAACAGATGAAGGGAACATCTATGTAGTTCCTTTCTTAAATCTCGACAATTGGGCGAGAGTTGTGTTCGGGCCCGTAATCCGTAAAGACTGGCTGGATAAATTGAGTCTTAAAGCTCCTACTACGATCAATGAATGGCATGATGTGTTAGTGGCGTTCAGGGATAAAGATCCGAATGGCAACGGCAAGAAAGATGAGATTCCGCTGTTGGTCCAAGATATTGGCACTATGGCGGCCTTCTCAAGCGCCTTTGGTGTAGACACCGGATTTTTCCAAGTCAACGGAGCAGTGAAGTATGGTCCAGCCGAGCCTGGATTCAAACAATTTATTACTACGATGGCCCAGTGGTATAAGGAAGGGTTGATCGATAAAGATTTTGCTGCAACCGATGGGAAGCTGCGTGACACGAAAGTAACGACCAATGTTCTAGGCGCTTTCCCGGGTTATGTGGCGAGCGGTATCGGCAAATATCTCGATCTGATGCAGCCGACTACGCCATCCTTTGATCTACTCGGCGCTCCGTTCCCAGTGTTGAATTCAGGCGAAATTAATAAGTTCGGCCTTGCGGAGAAAACATTCAGCGGCCTTGGTGCGGCAATTTCCGCAACGGCAAAAAATCCGGAATCGATTATCAAGTGGCTTGATTATGCTTACAGCGATGAAGGCCATATGTTGTTTAACTTCGGAGTTGATGGTCAGAGCTACAAAATGGCCAATAATTACCCGACGTTTACTGATGAAATTCTGAACAACCCGAATAAGCTGCCGAAGACACAGGCGCTGGCCCGATTCGCGTTGTCCAATTCGAGCGGTCCTTTCGAATATGACAAACGAGTCATGGAGCAAATGACTGCGAGACAGCAGCAGAAGGACGCTAAACAAACATGGGGTAAGGCAACAGGAGAAAATGTTATGCCGCCGGTTACACCTACCGCCACAGAAAATGATAAGCTGGCAAGCATCATGAATGATATCAAAACGTATAACGATGAAACGATCATTAAGCTAATCATGGGTATTGAGCCAATCGAGAAGTACGATGATTATGTGAAGAAAATAAAAGGAATGGGCATCGATGAAGCGGTAAAAATCATGCAGGGTGCTCTTGACCGATTCAAAAAGCGTTGATAAGGGAGCTGTCCAATGGCACAACACTATCCGCAAACTCAAACTGACACTTCCAGACAACGGGCGGGCCTCAGGAGGAGGCTCGCCCAAGATTTTAAGCGCAACCTTTACATTTATATCATGCTGTTTCCGGTCGTTGTGTACTATATCGTGTTTCACTACGCGCCTATGTATGGTGTACAAATTGCTTTTAAAAGCTTTTCTCCGGGACTGGGCATCTGGAGCAGTCCATGGGTAGGATTCAAGCATTTCATCGATTTTTTCAATGGGTTCTTTTTTTGGCGCGTATTGCGCAATACGATGCTGTTGAGCTTGTACGGAATCGTGTTTGCCTTTCCGGCTTCGATAATACTGGCATTGCTTTTGAACGAGGTGAGGCATCATATTTTTAAGCGGACAATACAGTCGATCACTTATTTGCCGCATTTCATTTCCGTCGTAGTCGTCGTAGGGATGATGGTCGATTTTTTATCCTTGCGCGGGCTAGTCAATCAAATCCTTGAAGCGTTCGGCTGGCAATCGATCCCCTTTCTCACTACTCCGGGGTGGTTCCGCACTCTATACATCGCTTCCGGTATTTGGCAAGGAATTGGCTGGGGCTCGATCATTTATTTGGCCGCTATAGCGAACATCGACCCGACGCTTTACGAGGCAGCACGTGTTGATGGAGCAACCAGATTTCGGCAAATGCTGCACATTACATTACCAGGCATTTTGCCGACAATTATTATTCTGTTCATCCTGAATATGGGCAGCATCCTGTCTGTAGACACGGAGAAAATATTGCTTCTGTACAATCCCAGCACGTATGAATCGGCAGATGTCATTGCCACTTACGTATACCGCAAAGGTCTTCTGGAGGCCAGCTACAGCTTTGGTGCGGCGGTCGGCTTGGCGAACTCCGTCATAAGCTTCGCCCTGTTGGTTATGACGAATTACATCAGTCGCCGGACGAGCGAAACGAAACTTTGGTGATCAGGAGGAATTGAAGGCATGAACAGACGTTCCCTAGGCGAAATTGTTTTTGACTCTGTCAATACCGTTATTCTAATCCTTTTGTCGCTCGCCACGCTCTATCCGATGCTGTATGTGCTGTTCGCTTCCATAAGTGATCCCGCACAGCTAATACAACATAGAGGGCTGCTTTTATTTCCCAAAGGGATCAACTTCGAAGCCTATTGGACGGTATTCAGAAATCCTATGATTTTAACTGGGTATTCGAATACTTTGTTTTACGTCATAGTGGGCACATCCTTGAATGTATTTCTGACCGCCTTGGCGGCGTACGGGCTGTCCCGGGGGAATGTGTTCTGGAAAAATCCGATCATGTTCATGATCGTGTTCACGATGTTCTTCAGCGGCGGGCTGATTCCGACCTATTTGATTATTATGAAACTCGGGCTGGTCGATAGCAGATGGGCGCTGATCTTGCCCGGTGCTGTGAGCGCATGGAACGTTATTATTATGCGGACTTCGTTTCAAGGGGTACCGATAAGCCTGGAAGAGTCAGCGCGTATGGACGGAGCGAACGATTTTACAATCTTGTTTCGTGTCGTGCTGCCGCTTTCTATGCCCGTTGTAGCCGTCATGGTGCTATTTTACGGCGTCGGACACTGGAATTCATGGTTTTCTGCACTCATTTATTTGTACAACCGTGATCTGTATCCTTTACAGATGGTGCTAAGGGAAATATTAGTGCAGAATGACACGCGAAGTATGCTCACATCTGCCAATGTCAGCGATAAGATGCAGGTCGGCGAAACGATCAAGTACGCCACTATTATTGTAGCGACACTTCCTATTTTGTTTCTGTATCCGTTTTTACAAAAATATTTCGTCAAAGGGGTTTTGATCGGGGCCATCAAAGAATAGTCAGCCGTTATACTACAGGGAATTATGACCAGGGGGTAACTATGCTAAAGGGAATCAAATTCGGTAACAGCAAGGTAAGATGTGAAAACTAATATGAAAGAGGCCGCTTATGCACAGGGATGAGTTGCAAACCATATATCCAAAACCCAAGGAAATGCTGCAGGGCAATGGGGAATTCGTTATAGGTCCGTCAACAAAAATCGTCGTGTACAAGGATAGCGAAAGCGAAACAGCAGTGCTTTTACAGAACCTGTTATTCGAGTTGATTGGTGAGCAGTTACATGTAGAAATACAGCGAAACCGGAACGCCAAGGCAGGTTGGAGTTTGCTAGTAACGAACGATACGGTACATGCAGACCATTTATTGGATATCCCTCAGGAGGAAGCAATTGTTGCGGAGAGCTACACACTGTCTGTGACCAGCCAGTACATCAAGTTATCGAGCGGCGATCGAGCCGGGACGATTTATGGCATGCAGACGCTATTAGCGCTTTGTTTCAAGGATAAAAGTAAAAGTTGGTCAATTCCGTGTGTGCAGATCGGTGACTGGCCCCAATTTTCACGAAGGGGTGTTCATCTTTATTTACCAGCGCGTGAATCGATCGAAGGGTTTAAGAGGATGCTCAGAACGTTCGTTTATTTGAAAATGAATTTGCTTATTCTTGAAATCGGGGGCGGAATGGAATACGACAACCACCCTGAGATCAATGAAGGTTGGGAGCGCTTTTGTCGTGAAGCCCATGCGTATCCGGGAGGGCCAAGAGGGATACAAGCAAATGAAGAAGCCTATTGGAAGGACAGTACCCATACAGAATTGGCAGGCGGGTCTTACCTTACGAAAGCTGAAGTGAGAGATATCGTGCAGTACGCCAGACAGCTCGGGATTGACGTTGTACCGGAAATCCAGGCGTTAAGCCACAGCTATTATTTGTGCTACGCACATAAAGAGATAGCGGAACGGCCACAGGAGCGGTTTCCTGATACATATTGTCCTTCAAACCCGGATTCGTACAAGCTGTACTTTGAAGTGGCGGAGGAAATTATCGAGGTTTTTGAACCAGAATGGGTGTGTATCGGTCACGATGAGGTACGCATCTTAGGGGAATGTCCAAGATGCAAGGACAAAACCGGGCATGAGCTGTTAGCGTATGAAATTAACAAGCTTTACGATTTTTACAAATCCAAAGGCATTCGAATCATGATGTGGGCCGAAAAATTACAGAATTTCATCTCCTTTGATGGTATAGCACGTGGGGGTGTATTCGAAGAAAAGACCGACAAGAAAGGAAGATACTGGAGAGTTCCGGCCACCTACGAGGCAATCGATCGAATTCCCAAAGACATCCTGATGCTGGACTGGTACCACTCGCTCGGCCATAATACAGAATCTGAATTCAGTGATCATGGATTTACGGTCGTATTAGGTAACTTCGATGGCAGCTTAATAGCCGATTGGAGAAAAAGATCCAGTAGTGAAGCAGTTATTGGAGCGGAAGTTTCTACCTGGTGTCTGGCAGATGAGTACACGATCGCCAGAAATAACACGATGTACCAAATCGTATTCACCGCTGGCATGCTGTGGGCTGGAGGTGACGATGAGGACGCATGGGCAGAAGCCGATCGCACAACGATCGCTATGATGCCCCATGTGAAGTGCATGCTGCGAAATCGCAATTATGCTTCGGTTTCCGGAAATGAATCCGGATTCATGCAGCTGTACAGCGCTGGTCAGAACAGTAACTCTGGATGTGACGACGGGAATTCAAAGGTGTTTATGAACCAGGTGGATTGGAATCAAGGCAACCGGCTTCCACAAATTTTTTCTGGCAGCAGCGAGCTTGTAATTCCCGAGGCAACGGATGAAGTGTATGTGGACGTAGGCGATTGCATGAGAAGCCTTATCTTCTTGCATGCGGCAACCCGAACGATGAGATTTATTCCTAGCTGGAATTTCCATGATATGTCCGAATATGAATTGGGAAAATACGAAATCCAATATGAGGATGGATCGAGTTATTCCTTGAATATTCAATATGGCGTTCACATCGGAAATATCGGAATGGATTGGGGCAGGTATAGATCGCTCGGAGACCAAGTAAGGCAGGATGTGGAGCAAGCGGGTGTCCAGGGCGGGCAGGGAGCAGCAACCATTCCTCCCTATTACTCGATGGCCGATGAGTGGCGGGGATCGCTAATGTACTTCACGATTCCGGTAAAACTGGAATCGTTGGAGGGTTCGAAAACCGCATATGCATACGAATGGGTAAACCCGTATCCGGATAAACAGATTCAATCTGTCCGATGGGTCGGAAAACCGGATGACGTCTTACAATCTGTTCTATTATTCAGTATTGCAGGTGCACGAAGATAGGTATTCTAAGGTGTTCAATAAAGGAGAGATATACATGAGACTCAAGAAGATACTTGCTGTGTTCCTGACAGTCTGCATGCTTGTATCCATGACGGTCAATGTGGCGTCTGCTGCAGAACCCCAAGTCGACGACACGATCCTTCCGCCGATGCTTCAGTTCCTGGACCTCACTTCAGGTCCGGCGACAGGCGGAGAGAATGGCGATGGCGCATTTGTAACGGTATGGGGCAATTATCTCGGTGATAGAATGTCTGGCGAAGTTTACATAGGCGGAACTCAAGCTATTAAAACAAGTGTATGGACAGACAAGAAAATAACGTTCCAAATCCCGAAAAGCATATCGAACGGCAATTACAACATAACGGTTGTAACAGCTTACGGTGTTTCGAATACGCTTCCATTTACTGTACGGGACGGCGGGATCACTTTTGTTCAGGCTGGCGGCGATCTTGCAGCTGCGATCACGGCCATGAATCCCGGTGATATCGTGTATGTCGGGAATGGTTTTACAAGTGCGGAGAGCTTCAATCTTTCCAAGGTAGGAACTGCAGAGGCACCTTACGCGTTGGCAGCTTATCCGGGAGCTTCAGTACAGCTGGGTAGTTCGACAACAAGCAAAATATTTACAAATGGTTCGTCCAACCCGAGAGGAAAATACTGGACCCTCTCGCAGTTGCACTTGGTCGATGCGACTATTGCGGCCATCGAAATTTACGATGCCAACGGCTTCAGAATTGTAGGCAACCGGATTGAAATGCCCTCTATGGCGATGATTCAGAGCCTTGCAGCACTAAAAATCGGAGGCAGCAATATTACGATTCTCGGCAATGATATCGTAAATGTTATGAAAGATAGTGACGGATTCAAAGCAGACTGGAATCTGGGCGTCATTGAAGCGA
Organism: Paenibacillus sp. J2R1T-4; assembly: GCF_059692235.1. NCBI lineage: Bacteria > Bacillati > Bacillota > Bacilli > Caryophanales > Paenibacillaceae > Paenibacillus > Paenibacillus sp. J2R1T-4. The sequence continues at coordinate 26,355 of NZ_JCAUBA010000026.1, forward strand.
CTAAGAGAGGCAATTTCCAGAGAAATTCGCGCATCATTGATGTCAGGCCGGATAACGCACCGTCCGGTGTTACGGAATATGTCAACCTGGAGATCGGCTGGAATACGATTGGTCAAGATGAGCTGGGCAGGGGAAATGCCGCGCTCGGTATTTATTACTCCGGGGGTACCAGTACCAAGGATTCCTCCATCCACGATAACTATTTTTACAAAACGGCATGGTACGCTATACAAACTAGCAATTCGACACTTGGTGTGGTGAAAATATATAACAATATTTTCGATCAGGTGTCACACGGGGGCTATGCGGCCACAACCAAAAATATATGGCAGTATAATGCGGTCCGTTATGACGGGAATTCTGCCGAAACGTATTTCTATAACAACACCTTTTACAAAACAGGACTGACGCAGGCGGCCCGCAATTTTTCAATCCAAACAGCGGATGCAGCACTGGCAGCGGGTAAAATTACTCAGGCGGACCGCACGACGATCGCCGTCAATGCAACCGACTCACGGGTCGTCATCGGCAACAACACAAAACCGAAATATTTTGCTAACAACATCATCTATTGTCCACCGCTTGCCACAGCTGCCCCTTACCGATACTTCAGCCTCTCCGGCATGGTGTCGGGCGCATACAACAATTTGCTCATCGGAACGGACTGGGATGCCCCTGGTTGGGACCTGACGGCTAAGGCGTATAATTGGGACGATCCTGCAGTGGCTGCAACCGCCCTGTTCGTAAATCCGGAGAACCGTGATTTCAGATTGGCAAACGGAAGTCTGGCCATAAATGCAGGTACCCGCATGATCGATCGGATCGGCAGCAGTGCTGCAGATATTGCTCCTTATGCTTATAACGGTGTTAAGAGACCTTATGGCGGATCTAATGTGGACGTAGGTGCTCTTGAGCGTTCACTGCCAAACAAATTAGTATCCAGTTCGACTATGGCGGGTGGAAAGTACGTGCTTGACAAAGCCATAACCGGCTTACCTGCGATCCAGTTTGATGTAACTGCAAGCTCTCTGGCGGCCGACAGCTATATTGGCTTCGGCGATTTATACACAGCTGCATCAAGCATGTCGGATTTAGCCATCGTCTTAAAGCTGGATCAAGCGACCGGCTACTTTATGGCGGCCGACAACGGAGTATTCAAGAAAGACGCTAGTGTAGCTGCAGCAGCAGGCACGACCTACAAAGTGAAAATCGAGACGAATATGTTCAGCAGAACATATAGCGTATGGGTGAACGGCATACAAATTGCAAGCAACTACAGCTATGCGCCAAATTCAGTTGCCGCTTACTTCGCTTATATGTATGACTGGAGGAAGCGTTGAGGTTAAAAATGTTTCCCTGGATTCGTCGCCAATGACCAGCTTTTCAACAGACACGCCTTCCCTAAGTGTGCCTCGAGGAGTATCTGCAAGAGCGGATCTGAAAGCAACCTTCAACGGAGTGAAGTATGATGTAGCGGCACTATCTACGTATGTTTCCTCTAACCCCGCTGTTGCAGCTGTAGCATCCGACGGCACGATACTAACAAATGGGTTAGGTACGGCTACTATTACCGCAAAGTATAGCAATGTGACGGTTACCTTTAACGTAACAGTACTGGAGCCGGCTACAACAGGTATAGCTTTTGACAAGGCGGAATACAACATTCCGGCAGGCGATAAGGTTCCTTTCAGCTTGATAAGGACTTATTCCGACCATTCTATCGATAAGAATATATCCGCAGATTTGACCGCAAGCAACAATTTAGCCCTTGACGGCGGCTTTATCAAAGGGCTATCAGCAGGTCAAGGTACCGTTACTGCAAGTGCCAACGGGTTTACGGCTTTTTCCAGCGTGAAGGTATGGGACAATATTTCCAGCATTAAGCTGACCGCAGTTGAAAACCCGCTTGTCGGTGGAAGCTATGATCTGAAGGTTACTGCTCTTTTCGGGGCGACGGAAGTTGACATTACGAACAGCTCCATGCTGAGCTTCTCTTCTACAAACACCAAAGCAGTTGTGATCAACGGCACTAAAGCTCATGTGAAGGGCGAGGGAACGGCCAACATTACCGCAACCTATACGGCTCAGGGCGTAAAGACTAGCAAATTGCTCGTGAAGACAAAAAAGTCCGGCAGCAGTTCACAAGCCGCCCTGCACTTCTCTGATTTAACAACTGCTCCTAACAAGGGAGGAGAAAACAATCAAGGAGCGTTCGTTACAGTATGGGGAAATAACTTTGGTCCTTCCAGAGGAAACTCTTACATAGAGGTTGGGGGAGTTCCGGTAAATTCCTACCACGTCTGGGGCAGCGACCCTGTATCCGGTCTTGAAAAGATCAGCTTTCAATTAGGTAATCATGTACCGGCAGGCGCTCAAGTTATAAAGCTTGTTAAGGCTGACGGCAGCTCCAACGAATTGCCTATTCAAATCCTTGACAGCAGCGATATCGTCTTCGTCTCCTCTACCGGTAGTGACCTTCGCGGTAACGGAAGCTTTGACAAACCGTATGAGACGATCAACAATGCCAAGACGAAAATTGGCAACGGCGGGATCGTTTATGCGGGTACTTCAGTCGGCGAGATTGTAAACAACAAGGATAACTCAATCGCCTTGAGCAGTGCAGCCGCATCAGCGTCAAAAGCGCTTGTCGCTTATCCGGGAGCCGTGGTTAATCTCGGAGGCAAGACAGGCGGTGTCTTCTCCGGAGGTCCATACTGGACTATATCCCAGATCAAGGTTTGGGATTCGACGGGACCGATTGTAGACTTCTTTGACGGATTAAGATTTGTCGGCAACTATGTAACCCAGCCTAGCGGAGATGGGGCAAGCGGTACGCTCCATGGAGCAGGCGGGCAGGTGAAGCTGCTCGGCAACCACTTCGACAAAACTGGTGCGCAGAGCTCCGACAAGCTGTTCCATGCCATTTATTTCTCCAACTCAGGTCAGGTAAAAGAAAATATTGAGATCGCTTGGAACCGCATGACGGATATTATGGCTAACCGCGCGATTCAGTTCCATAAGGATGGCGATATCGAGGCGTTCAAAAATGTAAGCCTGCACGACAACTACTTCAAAAATATCCGAGGAAATGCAATCAATATTTCCAATTCAAACACGGGTACATGGACGATATACAACAACATTTTTGACCATACCGGAATAGGTCCTACATGGGCGACATCCGGCAGCTTCAATGCGATTAATATTGTGAACAATGATGCGGATATATTCATTTACAACAATCTGTTCAAAGACAACGGCTATGATAGCGACAAGCAAGTGCCAGACGATCCGGATGACCCATGGGCGTTGAAATCGTCAGGTCAAATCGCGTCCAGCAAAATTACTACGGATGCGTCGCGGAAACGCGGATCGCTATATATTTTCAGCAACATCTTTTACACCACGAAGCATACTTACTTCCAAGGCGGCTCTATCGATATGCTCCCGGGCAATTATGGCAACATTTTCTATGGTCGCGAAGGGAAGAGTGATGCTGTTCAGGCTTGGGATACTTCGGCCATTTACTTGAATCCGCAGCTGTCCGGTTATAGTCTTCTGTCTAACAGTCCGGCGATTGATGAAGGCAGAATGAGCATTACTGTAAACGGCAGTATGTATTCGTCACCCGTCATGCCGGTAACCGATTTCCTTGGCAAAGCAAGAATTTCAGGCTCAGCCATAGACATTGGCCCTGTAGAATATCAGCACGCGCCAATCATTCATCCACCTAGGGATGATAATCAAGGGGATGATAATTAACCTGGAGATGATAACCCAACTGGGGATGAAAATCCGAAGGAAACGACTACAAGGGCCGCAACCGCGGTGCTGATGTACAATCTGTATCTGTATCTTTACCCTTAAGGCGATAGCGAACAAGGGGGAACACTCTTAAGCAGAAGCAGAGCTCTGTTGAAGGGGGATCCCCCTTTTTGCGAAATAGAAGTTTATAAGACGGAGAGGCCTGAAGGAGGAATGGTGTTGAGATATGTTCCACTGACTCACAATTTGATGCCTGATTTGCTGGCGCTATGGAATCGGGAGCTGGAAGCCAGTTTTCCGATGCACCTCGAGCTGCTGCTTCAAAATACGTTAGGCGATCCGAATATGCTTCATGACGGCACATGGGCAGCACTAGATGAGAACGATAATGCCGCCGGCTTCATAGTTTCGAAAATATGGCAGGATACGGTGGAAGGATTCCAATTCGATCGCCGGCAAGGCTGGATTCAAGTGCTGCTTGTTGATTCCCGCTGCAGAAACCAGGGTGTCGGCAGCAAGCTGCTGGAGAAAGCCGAGTCTGCATTGACGAATGCTGGAGCAACAATGATCGGCTTAGGGAATGACATGCAATGGCGGTTTTTCCCGGGTATTCCGCATGAGAGCGAGTCGGTTAAGTCATGGTTTGAACGCCGTGGATACGAGTATGTGTCCCAAGCTTCAGATCTGTACAACGGTACACCGATCAGGACCGCACCCCGCTGCCGGAAGCCGAGGGTGTCACATACCGTTTATGGGATGGCTCGGATCATGAGCGCTTTTTGGATTTTTTTCATAGATGCTTCCCTGGCAAATGGGAATATCAAGCGGCTCGTTATATTTTAAAAGGCGGAGACGGCCGGGAATTTGTGTTGCTGGAAAAAGAAAGTCAAATCATCGGCTTTTGCCGGATTAATGATATACGGTCGCCGATCATGACGCAAAACATTTATTGGGCGCCTCTCTTTCAGGAGGAATTGGGGGGGATCGGGCCCCTCGGCGTGGACAGCCGATTCAGAGGCAACGGATACGGGCTTGCCATTGTCGAAGCCGGGATTCATTTTCTCCGGCAGCGCGGAATCCGGCATATCGTCATTGACCATACCGGTCTCACTGCTTTTTATGGGAAGCTCGGCTATCAGGTATGGAAATCGTATGACTATATGCAAAAACGATTCGTTGGGATGCATGAATAATGGCCATTTCTGACGGCTTGGAGTTTAACGCAGATTGGAGCATCCCTTTTTTGACGGAACGATTTTTTCATGAGGCGAACGAGGTGCTGCAGCTTCCCGATGATATTTCGCAAGCGTATCGTCAAGCCCTCTCGCTGATGAGAGAGCATGTGGAGCTTAGAAAGCTCGTTTGGATCAGCCACTTATTTTTATATGATTCCGGTAATAGGCCGCAAGCTGAACAAACGACTTGGCCGGATCGATCCGATCTGGATCGTCTAATGGGCGAACAATCTGGTATGTTCGCGGCCATCGTTTATATTTCTGGACTGCCGAAGACGATCGAGTGGTATCGTTCGAGGCAAATTCCGCTCGATGTCCTTACAGAAACGATGAGCGACGTCGAAGTATGGATGCGCGACTATCGCAAGAAGTATGGACATTGGGGGCTTGAGAAGCTGGATTGGTTAAAGCTTCACATGACCTGTAAGCTGTTCCGGCTTGGCCGGCTGCAGTTTATTATCGAGCCGTTCCATCACAACCTGCATGTATTCCGTCATGCGAACAATGGCAATGTCTTCGCATTTCCGGAAGCCGGCGTCAGCTTTAGAGCCGATGGACAGCTTGATGGAACGAACGATATTTACGATCGGCATGGAGGATGGACCTCCCGGTTTGAGATGACGGAGCATGAGATTATCGGGACTCCGATATCGGCCCAAGGGCATGCACTCCATGAGCCCATACGCTTGCAGAAAGCGCAGTGGCAGCCAGTCTTATCTGGGGGCGATCCCGTGCTGCAGCTCCATATACCGGAGGGAAGCAAAATGACTTTGGACCGGTGCAGGGAATCTTACAGAAAGGCGCTGCAGTTTTATCCGAAATATTTTCCTGACACGAAATTTAAAGCTTTTACATGCGGCTCCTGGCTGCTCAGTCCCCAGTTCCGGCAATTGCTCCCGGAAACATCGAATATAGTTCAATTTCTCAACGACTTCTATTTGTTCCCGATCTTATCTCATAACGCTTGGACACTTGCCAGAGTTTTTGGCAAGGGGCAGATCGATCTTGCAACCACACCTAGAAATACATTGCTTCGGCGTGTGATTGTCGAACATCTGGAGGAGGGGCATCTCATGCACAGCGGGGCCGGGTTTATTATGCGGGAAGATGCTGAGAGAGGATTATTTGCCCGTCATTACGGCCAGATCGGAAGCATTGATTCACCTAATTCATACTAGGAAGGAATGAAAGAACGCGATGACGATCGATTCATTTAGAAAAAATGGTTTTGTATTAGCGATCAATCACGAGCCGCTTAGCTTCTTACGGAGAGCGGGATATGCGGACTTGAAGACGGAACAAAGATTTCTGGATGATCATATGGAAGAAAATATTATTAAGCTCGTGCAGAACGGGTGCGATATAATCAGACAGCATTTTTACAAAGGCTCAGGCGTCGAGTGTGAGCAAGAAGAGATGGAGATGACCAAGCAGTACGTGGAGCTGGCCCATAAGCATGGGCTGAAGGTCCAGTTATACATTCAATTCGGCACCCTTTCCGGGGAAACGATGCTGGCCGAACAACCGGACATGATGAATTGGATTCAGACGGACGAGGACGGAAAGCCGATCACGCTGCTCTACGGCCATCAGACGTTTCGATATTATCCCTGCTTTAACAAGAATGGCTTCTGGGACTACCTGGAGCAAATTATTCATAAAGGCGTCGTGGAAGTAGGCGGTGATGCTATCGGCTTCGATAATATTAGTACGTCCGAGGAGCCTTACGTGTGCCACTGCATGGATTGCAAAACCGCTTTTGTAAACTTTCTCAAGGATAAATACCGTCCAGATACTCCGGAAGGATCGAAGCGTACAAAAGAAAGATTCGGGCATACAATACTCGATTACATGCGGCCTCCGGTATGGAACTATTTCATCCACCCGATGAATCTTGTGGAGATCAGAAACCCGGTCATCCAGGAATGGATTCTTTTCCGATGCGACAGCCTTACTAAGGTCATAACCCGCTTATATGATTACTGTAAAAAACTTAATCCGGACGTCCTCCTGGAATTTAACACATACAAACATTTTGGATCCAATACAGCCTTCCTGCATGGCTTGTATGTGCCTGATTTCATAGATTGTATGGACGCTTTCTGGAATGAATGCGACAGATTCCCAAGGTATTCCAGTGATGGTGTTCTGTTCAGTAGAATCCGCAGCTTCAAGATGGCAAGAGCTATGGATAAAATCGTGTTCGCTAATCAGCCCTACGAGTCCTCTCCCGGTAAAATGGTTGCTTATGCGGAATCGATGGCATTCAATCACGGCATTATTAACGGCGTTGAAGGCGCTGCGGCGATTTATTCCGGGGAAGAGCAAGAGTTCAAGGGGTATAAAGCGTTTAGAAACAAGCATGCCGACATTTACGACGCTGTGCCTGTAACGAACGTTGCGCTGTACGAATCGAAGGCATCGCTATCCTTCAACAACTACTATCCCTATTATTCGAACATCACCATGCAGCAGGGGCTGCAGCAAGGGCATGTTCCGTACAACTTGATATTCAATCTTACTAGCATTGACAAGTATAAGGTCATCATTTTACCCAATACGGAATGCTTGACTGATGAAGAGATACAAGGTTTGCTAGCGTTTGCGGACAATGGCGGCGGCTTGATTGTTACGGATAAATCCGGTGAATTTGACGATTGGAGAAGAAGCAGGGGGGACCAGTCGCTGCTAGCCAAGCTCGGGATTGCCAAAGAACCGTGGCATCATTTGTTAAAAATGGATTACGGCCGAGGGAAGGTCGTCTATATTCCGAATTTACGTACAAATAAGCCGTTCGATATGAAAGCCTTTGCGCAGAAGGAAGACCAGCCGCGGATTACACCGGAATATTGGGGACCTCCGCTCAATCAGGATGAGATTATGGAAGCGATCCAATGGGCTTCGGAGAAAACGATTCCTGTAGAGGTTGAAGCGCCAAACTACGTAGTAGTGGATATACAGCGAAAAACAAGCGACCAAAAGCTTTGCTTGCATTTGTTGAATTACAAGGGCGAAGAGGCAGTAAACAATGTCAGAATCAAGCTTGGCGCAAGTCTCGATCCCGGAACCCGAATCCAAGTATTATCCGCAGATACCGGAGAGGAATGTACCGTGGAGATGAGTTCGAGCGGCTGGATTACGATCCCCAAGCTACGTATTTATTCGGTTGTTTGTTTTGAATAAAATCTGAAAGGGGAAAAATGCGATGATCGGTTACGATGTTAAGGAAATCTCGCTTGGCGGTATCGAAGGGGCAATCGCAATCACATCGGTACAAAAAGGGATCGACGGAAATATTTATGTAGGACTCACTGGTTTAGGCCATGTCCTCGTAAAAGTTAATGCTGAAGATGATTCCGTCCAAGATCTTGGACAAATATTCCCTGAGCGCAAAAATATGGTGCCGATCTATGATAAGGTGCACAATTCGCTCGTTGAAGGACCTGACGGTGAACTGTATATAGGACAGGGCTTGAACATCGACTGGAACGGTTCCCCTTATGACTGCGATTTGGCAGCTTACGGCGGAGGCCATCTTTTCAGATACGATATTCATACAGGGGAACTTGAGGATTATGGCATCCAGGTTCCATTAAATGCCATACACGGCTTGGCAATAGACAAGAAGAGAAGAATCATCTATGGCTATACGATTCCTGACAACCACTTTTTCATTCATTATCTGGATGATCACAGAGTAATCGACAAGGGAAAAATATCGCATTATGCGTCGCATAACCTTGTCGTCGGACAGGAAGGAACCGTATTCGGCGGCTATTTCGGTAATATTACCTGGAGCGGTGGTCCGGTTGCAGATGAGAGCAGGAAAAAATTCAGCTTCCTGGGAACCTATCTTTTCAATTATCATCCCGATACGGATAAGTTCATCCGAACAGAAGAGCTTGTTGTTCATGGGGATGAATATGATATTTTCGCAAATAAAGGAATTGACGGTTGGGTATGCGCTTCCGACGGTACGATTTACGGCGGAACAGCGGTAGGCGGCGTAATATTTAAAGTGGATGAGAGTACGAACAAGGTGACGCCGATAGGCAAACCTATCATGACACCAAGGGTACCCGGCATGAAAGAGGCTAATGACGGCACTATATTTATTACCGCAGGGTTTCCCAACATGCACTTGATCAGCTACAATCCCAAGACTGAGAAATTCGTTGACCACGGTTCCCCGAATCCTGACCGGGAGCTGTGCTACTTTCATGGGATGGCGGTAATGGATAACGGCACCATTTATGTAGGCGAAACGGACAGCAACATTCCGATGTTATTTAAATTAACGCCAAATTGCTGAATGGAGGTTCACATGGAATTACCTGTGCTTATGCCCGAACCTAATTATTTGAGCTTTCAAAAAGGCTTTAGGAGTATCGGATACACCGATCCTATCTTCATAAGTCCTGAAGCTAGTCGTAATTATCCCGAGCTAATACAAGCATTAAACGATACCCTTGGTATGAATCTTACCGTCAATCAGGATATGAACGACTGTAAATTAGGGTTCACATTAGGTTCTGAACATGAAATCAAAGAGATCAATAAGCAATTTAACACGAATTTTCAACTTGATCAGCTCAAGGAAGAGTGCTATTTCATCCACTGTTACAAGGATGGGATTCGAGTATCGGCTATGGATCGCAAAGGTTTTTTTTATGCTATACAAACCTTGCAGCAATTGATAGTAATGCGTACCGAAAGCTTAGTTTCTATTAAAAGTGCTATAATTTTCGATTATCCGCATGTAAGCCAGCGAGGTGTGCACATTTATTTGCCCCCGGAAGAGGAGGTCGATTATTTCAAGAGGTTCATAAAAGGGTTAGCCAACATGAAATATAATCGTATCTACGTGGAAGTAACCGGGATGGAATATAAAAGGCATCCAGAAATTAATGAATCCTGGGTGAAATATGCTGAAGATATGAATGAATTTCCTGAAAAGGCTAAGCTGTATCAAAACGCCTTTAAATATATGAAGGATAGCATTCACATCGAGAATGGCGGCGGTAAATTTCTAAGTCAAGAACTCGTGAAAGAATTAGTTCTGTTCTGCAAGGAACATATGTTTGAAGTTGTACCGGAGGTTCAATCTTTGAGTCATTGCGATTATCTTGTTATTCCGCATAGAGAAATCGCTGAAAGGCCCCATGACCCTTATCCGGACACCTATTGCCCCATGAATCCGAAGAGCTATGAGCTGTTGTTTGACGTAATGGATGAGGTAATTGAAGTATTTGAACCTGCGACGATCAATATCGGTCACGATGAGTGGTATTCCTATTGTGAGTGCGAGAAGTGTAAGGATTGGGATCCTGCGGACCTATTTGCTTACGACGTTACCAAAATTCATGACTATTTAGCTACAAAAGAAGTTAAGACTGAAATGTGGGGAGAAAAGCTTTTAAATGCGCATACGCTTGATGGAAGAGGACAAGGAGGCGCATTTAAAGTTATTGAAAGCTATGAAGTATCGAAAATTTTCGGTTATAGAGGCGCCACATTTCCTGCTATTTCAAAAGTTCCGAAAGATATTGCTATGTTTAACTGGTATTGGGGCATTGAACCTACAGGCTTTGAACAATATAGACAAAATGGACTGACAGGCATCTGCAGCAATTTTGTTGGACCTAATGTGCCCAATTGGGAATTGGTTTCACGGATGGACAACGTAGTAGGTGCGGAGTGTTCCCATTGGGATACGCTGGAGCACAATAATATGGCCCGCGACGGGTATTTATTCAATATCATTTATTCTTCTTATGCTTTCTGGAATGAAACCTACAATAATTATTCCTATGTAAAGGTTAGAGATTTGACGGTCGCGTATTCGCCATATTTGTTGCAGATTCTGAGCGGGGAAATTCTTCCGTCCTATTCGAAAAAAGAATATGATACGTCTTCCGTCATTGTTAGACACGAGGAGAAGGACAATTATTACCTGGGAACATCTGCGGTGGAAATACGAAATTTCCTGCACACGAATGTGAAGCATGAAGTGGGAACTTATCATTCGAAGATAAAACGATATACGGTAGCTCAAACCTTTAGAGTAGGTATTGTCGAGGATCAAGCCGATAGTATCATTTTCAGTCATAATACGACGGCTGTTATTCCTTTTCGATTAGCTGACCATGGATATAAGATAGAGGATTATTTAATTGGAACTTACACGGTTACGTATGAAGACGGCTCTACATGTCCGATTGAGTTATACTTCGGCCAGCACATCGCAAACTCCAAAGCAGACTGGGGCAGAAGGGCAGAGTCGATCTGCAACTACCACACAGATATTTATTTTCAGCAGGCCTCTTATTATATTCAACCACGTTTAATCTGCGAAAACGGAAGAGGAAGCCAAACGGTTTATGATTTTGAATGGAACAATCCTTATCCGAATAAAACAATTGCAAGCATTTCCCTAACGGCAAATAACCTCAATACGCCCTTTAAAATTCTGGTTTACGATATTAAATGTGTGAAGCTGAAATAATGCGTTTTCAACGGGAGGTCAAACATGAAACAAGCCTTTATTTACCCGGAGCCAAGCCTATACAAACCTACTTACGGCTATTTTGATGCAAGCAAGCCTTTGAATGTTAGTTTAAGTGAAGAGGTGCTTCTTGAGGTTCCAGAAATATCAGAAGCTTTAAAGAGAATCTTGGGATTGGGAAACGTTTCTTTAGACACCGCAGGCGCAATTGTTTTGAGAAAGGTAGAAGAAGCGGATATAGCCCGCATCAATAACAAGTACTCGACAGCCTTTAGACTTTCCGAGTTTGGCAATGAATCTTTCATGATCCTCGTTCGTTCCTATCAATTAGAGGTAGCTGCTTTGGGCGGCAGTGGATTCCTCTATGCTTTGAAGATGGTAAAACAGTTAATGTCTGATGGTAGAACGATTAAAAATGGGGTTATGCTCGTTCATCCTTACAGAGAGCTAAGACAAGTGTGCATTCATTTGCCCAATAAAAAGGAATATGAATGGTTCCTTAAAGTGATAGAAGAGATCGCTGATTTGAAATACAATTCCATCATTTTCGGAAATTGTGATTCCAGTGATCTGCAGCAAGAGGCAAAGGAATACATGGAAGACTTGTGCAGAAGAAACGGGATTCAAACCTGCTTTAGCAATGAAAATGAAGATGGTCCTTATGAAACGGCATTTGAGCTTGATGCATCAAGTGTAGCTTCGTGGGAGCTAAGAACAAGATTCACCAAGTATATTGAAGCGATCGGGGATGTAAAAGTTTCCTATACAGGCGAACTCACAGAAGAAGCCATGGTTCAGAATGGATTCATCTTCAGATTAGTAATAGGATCGTATGCTCTAAATCATGCTGAGTTTGCAAACTCAACATGGGAAAAGGTTCTTCCGCTGGCAATGGAAAGAACTTACTTGTTCATGAATAATGTCCACGGATTAAGAAGGCCTTCACTTAGTGAGTATGCGGATCGCTATTCTGTGCTTATTAGAAATAATGACAGGGATGTTGTTACAAGAAAACCGATTCCAATCATTCATTTCAATGAACAAATGACGATTGCCGATATCCAGCAATCAAGTGATAGTGTTATGATCAGGCATTCCCTTAAAGCGGATCAGGGTTCTGCAAAATCCGGTGAGCGCATTGGTTATTATACAGTACACTTCGATAACGGCGATCAAGAGCAAATCGATTTGATTATGGATATAAATATTAGTTGTGAATCCGTGAAGTGGAACCATGAATTTAATCCTATTACACATCAATATGATACGGATACAAGGCTACACAAGGTAAGCTATCGCACAAGGCCTCTGCTTCATGCCGATGTAAACTCTCAGACCATTTCCCTGTATGACTTGGAGTGGGTCAATCCTAAACCTGATTGTTACGTAACTAAGATCACTGCTGCGGTTACCAATCCCAAATATTGTTTAGGCGTGTACAAGATAGATAATGTGGTATTGATCGATTAACACGCTAGAGAAACATGCAATTCTGATAGTCGCACAAGAGAGCGCACATGCCGTTCGTTGCCCACGCAATGAGCGGCATGTGTATATTGACGCCGATCAGCATACAGGTTCTTTCGAATGGTGGCGTCATTCCATCGGCCATGGCGGTATCAACAGCCTCCCCTTTCCCGAGAAAATCGTCCAAGGAGCGAGAAAGCTTAAGTCTCGTCTGTTGCGTACATTTATTCAAGAGTATTTTCATATATATCCCAAACAAGGGTCCCGACAGCGTGACGGTTATTACAATTCAAGATGAGGAACGAAATAAATGAAAAAGGAGAAGGAGAAGGAGGATTTTCACGGTGAATATTGAATTTTTTACAAAAGGAATTCGTTTCTCAGGAAATGGTTATCTTTGAAAAATAACTACTTCCAATCGAGGAGCTGGATACCTTTTTATTTTACCAAAGTGAATAATCGGGTGTACAGAATAGAGAGTACAGGAGCATTAAAGTGTCTTTTTAATAGGGAGGGTAAGTATGATCACGTTCACACGTAGGAATAACTACCAACGACTAACCCAGACAAGTCTCTTTCTTAAGTTGTTGCTCTCCTATCTCTCTATTCTGTTGATTCCAGTCATCGTTGGTGTTTTTCTATATAACAGAGTGGAAAAGGTTCTGATTGAAAACGCCAATCGATCGAACTTAGCGCTTTTGGAACAAGTGAGACAAGTAACGGATAACCGCTCACAAGAAATTGAAAGGTTAGCGGTGCAGATTGGATTGAACCCAAAGCTTAGGTATTTGCTGAATAATCAGGACTCGCAACAAAGTCAGGATCTTTACAATTATATCGATTTTTATAACGATTTAGTTCGAATCCGTACGACGAACAGTTTCATCGACGACTATTTTGCCTATTTCCGCGACTCGCAAGTTGTTGTTTCGACAAAGATGAAAACCGATTTATCGATTTATCACAATAATATAAGCATTATACCCAATGCCGACAATAGACGTATGATGGAAGAAGCGCTATTAAACAGCACTACAAAGACATATTTACCATCTATGGAGATTATAGTAGGCTCGAAGAGCACAAATGTCATTACTTACATTCAACCCCTGCCGATAGAAGAAAAAACGCATCCGCAAGGGGCAGTTGCCATATTAATGGATGAACAAGAAATCAAAAAAATGCTGCTTCCGATTGAGCAGATGAACCACGGAAGCATTTATATCATAAATTCAAATCAACAAGTGGTCATGACGACAGAGGATAATCAAGATACGATCCGAGAAGTTATAAGTAAAATAGCTTTGTCACCCTCCTCCGACCGCAACAGTTCAATAATCGCGGGAGAACAGATGATTTTGTCCTACACTGTTTCCGGATTAAACGGCTGGACGTACGTGTCTGTTTTCCCAAAAGATTTTGTCCTATCAAAAGTTACTACTACAAAGTTGTGGGCCTTCACACTGTTGCTTGTTTGTCTTTTAGGGGGCGGGGTTACTTGTTATTTTATGGCTTATCGGAACTATAGCCCAGTTCGGGAATTGGTCGAATCGATCCGGACAGGCAAAGGGTCTGCAGACAAAATAAAGGGAAACGAGTTCGAATTAATCAAAAAGACGTTAGAGCAAACGATGCGAGATGAACGGCATTTACGTGACACTTTGTCACAACAGGCGCCTGTTATTCAAGCTAACTTCCTGTCCCGCCTGATCCGGGGACATACGGACAATACGGTTCAGATGAATGAATCGCTTGAATTTATGGGAGTGAAATTTTCTTCAGACATATTTGCAGTTGTTATCGTTGATATTGACGATTTCAGCCGATTCGTACAGGAAGACTCTGAACGGGAGTGGGCGCTCGTTCGTTTTATTGTCGCAAACCTCAGCTCCGAATTGTTGAAGGGATGTGAGTATGTAGTTGAGTTGGATCGCCTGCGGCTTGCCATATTAATCAATATGCGCGAAGAAATGAAATCCGATTCATGGATGAGCACTTTGCGTTCGTTCGTGGTGAGAATGAAGGAAATACTTAATCAACAATTCCGAATTCGTACAACCATCACCACAAGCAACGTTCATCAAGGTTTTGAACGGATCGGTCGGGCATACGGGGAAGCGTTATCAGCGCTTGACTATAAAATTATTAGAGGGCAAGATACAGTCATTTTTTTCGGGGAAATCGATGACTTTGAGGTAGGCGGGTATCATTATCCTCTGGAAACGGAAACTCAATTAATCAATTTGGCCAAGAGCGGTGATTATGCAAGCATTTTGAAATTATTGCAGCAAGTTTATGAGATCAATTTTCAGAATCGTAAACTAAGTCCGCATACTGGTAAATGTTTATTTTTCGATATGGTGGGCACTTTGCACAAATTGTTCCATTCCTTTCACTTTAAGAATTGGGAGTCGGTTAATGGCGAGAGCGATCCAGCCAAATCCATATTAAGCTGCCCCACTGCGGAAGAAATGCTGGATAGAACGTTGGAATGGTATGCTTTGATCTGTAACGTCGTCAATGAGAAGCGTTCCGATCATGGAGAGAAGTTGTTCAATAGTATCAGAGAATACGTGGAAGAGCACGGGACAACCAGCAGTTTTAGCCTGACCGCAATGGCCGAGCAGTTAGGACTTACACCGCAGTATTTATCTGCCTTCTTCAAAAAATATAGTGGCCAGTACATCACGGATTTCGTCACGCTTGTTCGATTGAAGCATGCGAAACTTTTATTATCTGACCCGGTGCTGACGATTTCCCAGGTTGCTCAATTGGTCGGATATGCGAACGATGTTGGTCTGATTCGAGTGTTCAAAAGATTTGAGGGCATCACACCTGGGAAATACAGGGAAAACTCAGGGGCGATTTCCAAAGGTAAGAATAAAAACAGTCATACAGATAATGTATCGTGAAATGGGATAACGGTCGAACCCGTAAAAGGATAATGCATCAATATGACTCTTGGACTAAGCTTCATCTCAGAGGGTGAGGAGGAATAATGAAAAAAATAATCAAGCTGCTGGCTGCTGTTTGTGCAGCTTCACTCGTTACAGGAAGCTGCACGGGCGGAATTAAGAAAGGTTCCGATGGTATAAGCAACATTGCATCTGATGAGTCCAATGTACCGGATAAAGTCGGATATCCAGCTAATCTTTCATACTGGGTTTGGTTAAATGCGGAAGCAGGGGCAACGTTAAAAAATTATAGTGAAATTGGCGTCTACAAACAACTGGAGAAAATCACAGGAACGAAAGTTGTTTTTCAGCATCCGTCTGAAAACATGAAAGCAGATGAGCAGCTTAGTCTGATAATAGCAACGGGTAAATTGCCTGATATCATTGTTCATTCATGGAAGGATGTTCCGAAAGGACCTGACAATGCAATTAAAGATAAAACTATCCTTCGTTTAAACGAGTTAATCGACATCAATGCTCCGAATTTCAGCAAATTTTTGAGGGAGCATCCTGATATTAAAAAGCTTATCTCAACCGACGAAGGCAATATATACGTGATTCCGTTTTTAAATCTTGACAATTGGTCTAAGGTTGTTTTCGGTCCAATACTGCGCAAAGACTGGCTGGATAAATTGGCTCTTAACGCACCGACCACTATCGATGAATGGCACACTGTGCTGTCTGCGTTCAAGGATCGGGATCCGAACTCCAACAACCAGAAGGATGAAATACCTCTGGTATTTAACAAACTGGATCAAATGTTGACGTTCTCAAGTGCTTTTGGGGTAACTCCCAACTCCTTCTATCAAGATAACGGGAAGATCAAATACGGCCCCATCGAGCCTGGATTCAAATCATTTATCACAACGATGTCACAATGGTATAAAGAAGGGTTAATCGATAAGGATTTTGCTGCAACCGATACAAGATTACGTGACCAGAAAGTAACGTCAAATGTACTTGGCGCTTTTTCCGGTTATGTGGCTAGCGGTATGGGCAAATATTTGGACATGTTAACGAAAATAAACCCTGGCTTTAATCTGATCGGCGCACCTTACCCGGTGCTGAAAACAGGGGAAACGAATAAATTCGGGGCTCCGGAGCCGACATATAACGGGTTGGGCGCTGCGATTTCAGGAACGAACAAACATCCGCACGAGACTATGAAGTGGTTGGATTACGCCTACAACGAGGATGGACATATGATGTTTAACTTCGGCGTACCTGAAGTGAGCTATAAGATGATCAATGGATATCCGACTTTAACTAACGAAATCATGAATAATCCGAAGAATCTGCCAAAAACGCATGCGTTGGCGCGTTACGCTTTATCGAATTCGAGCGGTCCTTTCGAATATGATCGCAGAGTGATGGAGCAAATGACAGGGTTGCAGCAACAGAAGGATGCCAAAGAAACTTGGGCAAAGGCGACGGGTGAGAACATATTGCCACCAGTAACCCCTACTGCCGAAGAGAACGATAAGCTCGGAAAAATAATGAACGACATCAACACCTACAATGACGAGATGATCGTTAAATTTATTATGGGTGTCGAACAGATCGATAGGTATGACGATTACGTAATGAAGCTCAAATTGATGGGGATCGATCAAGCTGTAACCATCATGCAGACTGCGTTTGATCGTTTCAAAAAGCGGTTATAGTAGATATCGGATGGAAGTTGAAGCAGCGGGAGCAGAGACCATTTGGGTTTCTGCTCTTTTTAATTATAACTGTTCGTTTCTGCGTTACGACACACCCTGCACAATAACAAATGCCTTGTCCCCTTCCCAAGCCCCGCTGAATGGTACCCTGAGAACGGTTCATGGACTCGACCAAGGTCTAGGGCAGAAACCGTCGGTGGTCCGTTTTAGACAATTGGAATATAACCTAGAATAAAGACATGAACGAAACGCATAAAGGAAGGCGGTGAATACGATGAAAATCAATCGGAATACAGGTTGGGCACTGTTCCTGATCGCTTGCGGAGGCTTGATTCTTCTAGGTAAGCTTGGGTTCGGTCTTGGCAGTCTGATGGGGATATTGTTCCCACTTGCTATGATAGGCCTAGGGTACATCGGCATTCGGAATGGAAGTAAATTTTTCGGATGGGCGGTACTGGTCATTGGGTTGCTAGCTCTTCTTGGCAAATTCTCAGGCTTGTTCGCAATTCTTATAGCAGCTGGGCTGATCGGGTACGGAGTTACATTACTGAAGAGAAGCCCAAACACAAATTAATCCAGTTTCTATTCAACATTCATACTAAGAGGAGGTAGAAGGATGAGCCTGATGAAGCGGGTGAGAGATATAACGGTTGCAACGCTTAATGAGAAGCTGGAGCATGCGGAAGATCCAGTACGCTTGATCGATCAGTACTTAACAGCGCAGAAGCAGCAAATTCAGGAATCCGAGAAGCTGTATCAACAAATGCTGGTGCATGCACAGACCATTCGTCAACAAGTGATTACAGCCGAACAAATGAAGGACAAGCGTGAACAACAAGCTATGCTGGCTCTCAAGGCCGGTGAAGAGCAGGTCGCCAAGATGGCGCTACAAGAAAAGCTCCAGCATGAGGAGACCTATGAAAGATACTCAAGCCTGTACGAACAAAGTAAACACTCTATCGTTGAGCTGCAGGATAAATTAGAAGAGTTGAAACGAGACTTTGACGAGGTGCTCAGCAAGCGTCACTACTACATGGCTCGACTGCAATCCGTACGATTGCAGCAGCAGATGAATGCCAGAATGAACGGCATGAGCGCAGGATCAGGCAGTAGAGCGTTTACTCGGCTGGAGGAACGCATCTCGGATATGGAAGTAGAGGCGCAATCCCTGCGAGATGTGCGACGAGTAGGTCAAGAGTTAGCCCACGCCGGAGCCGCAATGGGGCAGGCGCTTGAGCGAGAAATGCAGAACTTGCGGCAGAAGCTGGAGAAGGAAGGTTGGTTGAAATGACCGGTAAACTTTATCGTTCGCAGAGGGACAAGAAGCTATTCGGTTTGTGCGGTGGCTTATCCGAGATGTTAGGTGTGGATTCTACCCTGCTCAGGCTGGTTGTCGTAGTTACAATCTTCTTTACGGGCGGTCTTATGATTCCGATCTACTTCATCGCCGCTCTGATGATACCCAAAGAGCCTACCTTCACAGCACCGCCAATGAGCGGCTGGAATGGGTACGGGGGAATGGGCCATGGAGCACCGATGTCCCATGGTACAGCTGGGTACCCGCATGGAGCTGGCTACAACAACGGGATGAACAACCAGGCCTACAACCCTAGTCGCAACCACGGGTCACAAGCAGCACCTGTATCAGAAGCCACTCACCTGGATGATATGATGCAGGATATTGAGAAGAAAGCTATGTGGAAAGAAATTCAAGATTTAAAAACTAAACTGTCTAACTATGAGAAGGGAGAAGTGTAAACAATGGGAGTATTTAAAAGGATTAAAGATATGACGAAGGCGTCGGTAAATGAACTGCTGGATAAGGTAGAGGACCCGATTATGATGCTGAACCAATACATTCGGGATATGGAGGAGGAAATCGCTACAGCTGAGGTCACAGTAGCTCGACAAATCGCAAATGAACGCAAGCTTCAAGAGCGTCTGAATGAATCGGTTCGCCTGAGTGCAGATCGTGAAGCAAAAGCAGGCGAGGCATTGAAGAACGGCCATGAAGCAAGCGCACGTCAAGCTTTGGAAGAGAAATTGTACTACGATCAAAAGATTGTAGAGTACAGCGAAATGCACGTTCAATCCAAAGCACAAGCTGAAGAGTTATTGCAACAGCTGCATGAGATGAAAGATGAGTTCTACAAAATGCGCAACAAACGGAATGAGCTTGTAACCCGTGCGCAATTGGCTCAAGCCAAGAAGCAAATGGCACAAGTGAGCTACACGAATACGATCGAGAGCGGCAGTGCATCGCGCGGCTTCCACCGTATGGAAGAGAAGATTATGCAGCTCGAAGTGGAAGCTGAAATTTCCCGCAAGCCATTCATCCCGGCATCGTCCTACAATTCGGTTCCTGCCCTGGATGCTTCCAAACAAGAGAAGGTGGATCAGCAATTGCAACAGTTAAAAGCCAAGTTGTCAATCGGAACGGCAGCTCCTGCTACATCTCCAAAGAGTGAACCAGCAGGTGTGAGTGTTGCCGAATAAGCTTGAACAAAAGCTTGGTAGCAATGATGTAACTGTGATATTCTAATGGAAGCCAGCCATAGGACGGCCGCTAGTCGCCGCTATGGCTCTTCTCATATGAATAGGTTTTAATAGGTATGCTTACGAAGTGCATTTTCTACAAAAAAGTTAAGGAGGTGCGGCAATGGATCAACGTAATCGGAATACGGCTTTGGTGCTAATAGCAGCAGGGTTGTTTATCCTGATTGATCATTATGTAAGCTTCTTCACCACTGCCGCCCTCGTATTTGTGTTGTTGGGCTTGTATAAGATCCGAACGGCCCCGGACAAATCCGGCTATCTGATATTGGGTATCGGGATCGTTATTTTTTTCAGCAACCATTTTACCTTTATACTCTCGATTGTGCTGATTTCGCTGGGATTGTTTTATATGAATTCCAAGCGCGCACATCGAGGAGAAGGTCATTTCCAGAAGCACAGCTTCATCGAGAGTATCAAATGGGACAAAGAATCTTGGGTCCTTAAGAGTTCGAGTATGTGGAACCTGATTGGAGAAATTTATATTGATTTGTCTCTGGCCCTGCCGGAGCAGCAAGAAACTACACTAGTTTTACAAGGTGTTCTGGGAGATGTGGACATTATCGTACCGGAGGATTTGGGTGTAAGTGTCACGGCCTCTGTTATTGTCGGACAAATTGATGTAGCTCGTGAGAAAGATACCGGGGTTCTGAATAAGATCATCTGGCAATCTCCCAATTATGAGACGAGCGACCAAAAAGTGAAATTAATTGTTTCCTACCTGGTAGGGGACATTGATATAAAAATCGTGTAGACGGAGGATCGTCCTTTGGATAAAAAACTGACCAATATGATATGGCGCAGTATGGGCGAATCGATTCTTCTGAGTCTTGCGATGTTTGGCACGGTCGTCTACCCGCTGTATTATTACGATTATATTCGCCCTTTCCCATCATGGTGGGAGGGGCTACAGTTCAGTCTTCTGTTAATAGGCATCGTGGTTGTGATTGGCGGTGTTTACGGCTTCTGGTCGAGCAGCCGCATGAAGCGAAGGCTGGAGCTGCTTGGTGATTCCATGCTGCATCTGGAGAAGGGCAACCTGAGCCGCCAGATTCCTAAGCTCGGGGACGACGAGATAGGCCGCCTTGGCTATCAATTAGGTCGAATCAGCACGAAGTGGGAGGAGCAGGTGTCCTCCTTGCAGCGGCTGTCGACCAACAACGCAGAGCTGGCCGAGAAGGCCCGCCTATCCGCCATTGTGGAAGAGCGTCAACGACTTGCGCGTGAGCTGCATGATGCAGTAAGCCAGCAGCTATTCGCGATCTCGATGACTGCAACAGCAGTTGGGCGAACGCTAGAGAAGGATTTCGAGAAGGCTCGACGGCAAATTGCGCTGATCGAAGAGATGTCATCTGTCGCTCAATCGGAGATGCGAGCTCTACTGCTGCACTTGCGTCCTGTCCATCTGGAAGGAAAGCGATTATCGCAAGGGTTGATGGACCTGCTGCAAGAGCTGCAGGCGAAGGTGCCTATCGATATTTCATGGGATATGGATGAGCAGATTCGGCTTCCAAAAGGGATTGAGGACCATCTGTTCCGCATCGTCCAAGAGGCGCTATCTAATACACTTCGACATTCTAAGGCTACGATTATGGAGCTCAAGCTGATCCGACCTTCAGATAATATTCGACTGTCGATCCGGGACAATGGTGTCGGATTCAAGCTTGATGAAGGCAAGCTAGCCTCCTACGGCATTCAGTCCATGAAAGAACGTGTAAACGAAATCGGCGGTACCATTAATTTCATCACAGCCCCCGGGAAGGGCACTCGGATCGAGATTCGTGTACCGATATTATTGGTTGAAGAGGAAGGGGAAACTTAAGCGATGGACGATTCTATTAAAGTTTTGCTAGTAGACGATCATGAGATGGTCCGCATTGGACTGGCTGCCGTCTTGGGAACAGAAGACCAGATTGAAGTTGTAGGGGAAGCAAGCAATGGGCTCGATGGCATTCGTCTAGCTCAAGAGTACCGACCGGATGTTGTGCTTATGGATCTAGTCATGGAAGGCATGGATGGGATTGAGACTACGCGCAAGCTATTACAGCTATACCCGGAATGCAAAGTCATTGTTCTTACCAGTTATCTGGATGATGAAAAGATGTATCCGGTTATCGAAGCAGGCGCGTTCAGTTATTTGCTGAAGACGTCCCGTGCTTCCGAGATCGCTCAAGCCATTCGAGCTGCGGCTAGGGGGCAGTCCATTCTGGAGTCGCAGGTAGCGGCTAAGATGATGAACCGCTTCCGCCAACCTAAGCAAGAAGCAGCTCCTCACGAAGAGCTAACTGATCGTGAGATGGAGGTGCTTCGGCTGATCGCCAAAGGCAAGTCCAATCAAGAAGTGGCAGATGACCTTTACATAGGTGTAAAGACGGTCAAATTCCACGTCACAAATATTTTGGCCAAGCTTGGAGTAGAGGACCGGACGCAGGCTGCCATCTATGCATTCAAAAATGGGTTAGCTGAATAATTCGATGGCGAACGCTTTGACTATCCATTGCGCAGGCTTTACAATAGTAGCATATGGTTGGCAAGCCCTGACAGTGGATACACATTAGCAGAATCAGGGTAACGGGAATCAAAGGAGAACGTAGACGAATGAGCGGCATGCAGTTAATAGTCCTTATTGTGTTTATCGTGTTGACGGTGTTATTCACTTGGGCGATGAGCAATAAGTGGCGTAAGTAATAGAATTAGTCAGGATTGCAGCCCGGCAATGTCGGGTTCTCTCCACCTGGGGAAACGGCGCACAGCCGTTTTTTTTTGTTTATAACATCCCATTTCCGATCCTTCCCAAGACAATTAGCATAGGATAAAGCGGAAGCACCAAGAAACACAGGGGATGAAGCGGATGATAAGGAAACGGATTGCAGGGCGGGATGACCGGGGAATAATGGATCTTATCCGTAATGAGCTGCTGCCCCATTCCAAACGGAATATGTCTGAAGTTGCGTTAAATCGCGATTTGCTGTCCAAAAGGTTATCAAGTGGCTCGACCTTTGTATTACTAGGTCAAGGTATGCGATTAATTGGATTTGTCAATTGTCTGATTCACGAAAAAATGCTGAACATCGATATGATCGCTGTTAAACGGAGGGCGCAGGGAAAGGGGCAAGGCTCCGAACTCATGAAGCTTGCAGAACGCTACGGTAGAAAGCAAGGATGCGATTATGCCGTTCTTTACGTGGATCAGTCCAATCGGTTAGCCCAACAATTTTACCTGGGAAAAGGGTATGCTTATCGTGATCACATAGCCGCCATTGAGTGCTTTTCCATGGATAAACGACTTTAAAATAAAAGCGGCCGGCGATCCATTGTGAGAACAGCCGGCCATTCATGCGAGAAAGATCACAACGGGAACAATACGGAGACGGATGCTAGATCTACTACTTTCCTACTGTTGTTATTGAAACTTCTTGACAGGCCATAAGCTCCAAAATCCGGGAATCCATTGTCGAAGGGCTGTGAATTTACTATTTTAGTGGGAGCGTCATTCGTAATAATGGCTTTCGAGGTTACTCTAGATTTCTTGTTGACTGCTGAGATGGCCTTCTCTGGGTTAGCAGATGTTTTGGCTTTTTCTCCATCATCATTCAGATAGAGCTTTCCATTCTGAGCTCGACTCAGTACTCCGAAATGGCGGGATCCATCTTGAAGAATGGTACAGACAGGTAACCCGATCAGTCGGCTGCATTGTTCCTGTTTAATGGGGCTTATCAATCTCATGTGCTCACTAGCACCTCCATAAGGATATAGGATTAGGCTATTCTCATCAAGGCTGTTGCGTATGGATAGATGCCTACAGGATGGCCGCCCAATTTCACTTTGAAGCAACAATGGATTGTCCGCTTGGGATATGCTAAACTACTGTACATAGCCTGACAAATGTGAGGCAGCTCCTTTATCATACATAGGAAAGTGATGAATCTGATGGATAATACTCCAATTCATGCGTCAGCACCATCTGGTGGCGCTGTATATTTCATCTTCGGGGCAACCGGAGACTTGGCTAGACGTAAGTTATTTCCTGCTTTGTACAGTATGTACCGGGAAGGCAAGCTCGCAGAGAATTTTGCTGTAATTGGACTGGCCAGACGCAGTCGTACGAACGAGCAGTTCCGGCAGGATCTATACAACTCTATCGAGGAGTTCGCTCGTTACAAGGCTGATAATGAATCACAATGGAATCAGTTCGCCAGTCATTTTCATTACATGTCCCTGAATACGAATGATGTCGATGGTTTTGTACAACTAAGAACTCTGGCAGATCAGTTGGACGAGGAATTCAAGGTTGGAGGCAATCGACTATTCTACTTGGCTCTAGCACCCGAGTTATTCGGAAATGTATCATTCAACCTCAAATCTGGCGGATTGCTGGAATCTAAAGGTTGGCACAGACTCGTGATCGAGAAGCCGTTCGGGTATGATCTCACTTCTGCAGAACAACTGAATCAACAGATACGAGAAGTGTTCCGTGAGAAAGAAGTGTATCGAATTGACCACTACCTTGGTAAAGAAATGGTTCAGAACATTGAGGTGCTGCGATTCTCCAATGCATTCTTCGAGCCGCTCTGGAACAACAAATACATTGCTAATATTCAAATCACACTAAGCGAAACGGTCGGTGTTGAAGAGCGCGGAGGTTACTACGACCATTCAGGCGCTTTGCGGGATATGGGGCAGAACCATATGCTGCAGATGGTGACGATGATGGCTATGGAGCCGCCAAGCCGCCTGCACCCGGAAGATATTAGGGATGAGAAGGTTAAGGTGCTGCGATCCTTGCGCACGTACTCCTCGGATGAGGAAGTACAGGCGAACGTTATTCGCGGTCAATATTCATCCGGCTCTCATAAGGGTAAGCCTTTACCGGCTTATCGCTCAGAAGAGGGAGTTCCAGATGATTCCTCGACAGAAACTTATTTCGCTGCCAAAGTATTCGTGGACAATTTCCGTTGGGCTGGAGTCCCTTTCTATATTCGGACAGGCAAGCGGCTGCCAGTGAAGACGACAGAAGTTGTTGTCGAATTTAAGAACATGCCGGATAATATTTACTTTGCCAAAAAGACACCGCTTGAACCGAATCTGTTGGTCTTCCGTGTGAACCCGAACGAGGGTATTTATCTGAAGATGAATGCCAAGCGCCCTGGTTCGCAATGGGGGATCGTTCCAATCGCCATGGATTTCTGCCAAAGCAGTGAAGTAGGGATCAACACGCCGGAAGCCTATGAGAGATTGTTGTATGATGCATCTAGAGGCGACTCCACTTATTTCACGCGTTGGGATGAGGTAGCCTTAGCCTGGAAGTTCGTAGACCGGATCGAGCAAGCATGGAAAGCGGAGAGCAACGAACTGCACTTGTACCCTGCCGGTTCGTGGGGGCCGAAAGGGTCGCATGAGCTGCTCCAACGCGATGGATTCCGTTGGTGGCCGGTGAACGGTCAGCACGAAGGCGAGATCGTTCCTTTAGAGCCTGTTGATGGCTCAACAGGAACAGCGAAATAACATGTTATGGGGCGTTAGAAGGGGCAATACTTCTAGCGTCTTTTTATTTCAGTGATTTTCTCCAAAGGTTTTTGTCATATGAGATGATACCAGTTAGAACGTGATTGGTGGTATACTTATCCAAGATGTGGATAAAAGTCTTGGGAGGTGCTCTTCGTGGCAACAATGGGGACAGGCAAACACACGTATGAGGTTGCGGTTGGATGGTGTCAACTGCCGGATGGCTTGAAGTTAGGGAATACGCACGGGATTGATGTAGACTCGCAGGGACGGTTTTACGTACATAATACTGGGGAAGAGCAGATTGTTGTACTAGGTCCGGATGGTGTATTCTTGAATTCCTGGAGCATTGGGTTCGGTACTGGAGCTCACGGTTTGTTCCTGAGTCAGGAAAGCGATGGAGAGTATCTTTATTTGACTGACACGGGTAACGGCGGTAAGGTTGTAAAGACAACGTTGGATGGCAAAATTGTACTTGAGCTGGGTATTCCGGACTTGCCAGATGTATATGGAGAGGGCTTGAAGTACTCGCCTACCGATGTGGCTGTAGCTCCCAATGGTGATTTCTACGTATGTGACGGCTATGGCCAGAGCTGGATTCACCAATACCGCAAGGATGGAGAACATATTCGCTCATGGGGCGGAAAAGGCTCTGATGCCGGTCAAATGAGTTGTCCGCACGGCATCTGGATTGATACGCGGAAAGGCAAGGATCAAGCAGAAGTTTATGTTGCCGATCGGAGCAATCATCGTATACAGGTATTCACGCTTGAAGGACAGCACCTTCGTTTTGTCCAAGAGATGTTAGACTTGCCGTGCTGTTTCTACACACATGGCGAGGAGCTCTACATACCAGATTTGCATAGTCGGGTTACGATACTAGACAAAGATGACAAGTTTCTGGCTCACCTTGGTGAAGACGCGGAAGCATGGAAGAAAGAAGGTTGGCCTAGACGGCCAGAGACGGAATGGGCGGATGACCGCTTTGTCTCCCCGCATGGGTTATGTGTGGATTCCGAGGGATCTATCTATGTTGCGGAATGGGTTCCAACCGGAAGAATTACGAAGTTAGTTAGGAAATAAGGCTCCAATAGCACTTATGCTTTCCAGTATATCCAGCCTGTTCGTTATTTGACGAATCGGCTTTTTTTCATGAGGACGGAGGGCTCCCTTACATTTGATCCATAAAACGGATATAATAAGAAAGCAATATTCTGTACCGCAAGTGAAGGCATGTCCAGACGTTCTTGCCCACACAAACCTAGTCACAAGACTTATACATTCATGTAATGTATGATTCTTGACCAATAAAAGTTAACCAATGAAGGGATAGGCTGCATGAGTAACAAAGCGATTGATAACGAAATTGAGAAAGAAGTTCAGAAACGGCGCACATTCGCCATTATTTCTCACCCGGATGCCGGGAAAACGACGCTTACCGAGAAGTTGTTATTATTCGGAGGCGCCATTCGGTTGGCAGGTACGGTTAAAGGCCGCAAGGCAAGCAAGCATGCCACCTCCGACTGGATGGAGATTGAGAAGCAGCGGGGGATCTCTGTAACCTCAAGTGTGATGCAATTCGATTATAACGGTCACCGGATTAATATTCTGGATACACCGGGTCACCAAGACTTTAGTGAAGATACTTATCGAACTCTGACAGCCGCAGACAGCGCCGTCATGCTTATAGACTCCGCTAAAGGGGTCGAGACCCAGACGAAGAAGCTGTTCCAGGTATGTCGTCAGCGAGGCATTCCGATCTTCACATTCATCAATAAGATGGACCGTGAGGGACGTAACCCTTTTGAGCTGTTAGAGGAGCTTGAGCAAGTATTAGGTATTCGCTCTTATCCAATGAATTGGCCAATTGGTTCAGGCAAACAGTTCTGTGGAGTATATGATCGTGAGAAGACACAAGTTGAGCTATTCAAGGGTGACGACCATCAAGAAATTAGCGTAACCTCCGTCAGCGGGTATGAGGATCCATTGGTCAAAGAAATTGCCGGAGATTATTTATACGATCAGTTGCAAGAAGAACTGATGCTTCTGGACGTTGCAGGCGATGCATTTGACATAGAGAAAGTGCGTCAAGGTGAGCTGACACCGGTTTTCTTCGGAAGTGCGATCAATAACTTCGGTGTTCAGACATTCCTGGAAAACTTCCTCTCCTTAGCACCAACACCGGCCCCGCGTAAAAGCAGTGAAGGGGAAATCGACCCGAGCTATCCAAGCTTCAGCGGATATGTGTTCAAGATTCAGGCAAACATGAACCCGGCTCACCGCGATCGTATTGCTTTCCTGCGTATCGTGTCCGGGAAGTTCGAACGGGGAATGACCGTCAAGCATATTCGTGTAGGTAAAGATATTAAGCTCTCGCAGCCGCAACAGTTCCTGGCACAGGACCGAGATATCGTGGACACTGCTTATCCAGGCGACATTATTGGACTATTCGATCCAGGTATATTCCGCATCGGCGACTCTTTATCACAGGGTAAAGAAATTGTATACGATGAATTGCCAACGTTCTCTCCAGAGTTATTCAGCAAAGTAACGATTAAGAATGCGCTGAAGCAGAAACAATTCCTCAAAGGCGTCGACCAGCTTACGGAAGAGGGCACGATTCAAGTGTTCCATACAACCGTTGGTTTCGATGAGATCATCCTGGGTGTAGTCGGCCAGCTGCAGTTTGAGGTAATGGAGCATCGTATGCGCAGTGAGTACGGCGTGGACATTATTCTTCAACGTCTGCCTTACCAATTCGCTCGCTGGGTAGTGGACGATTCCTTGGATCCTACCAAATTCCGCATCAACTCTCAGCTTGTAAAGGATAAGAAGGACAATTATGTAGCCTTATTCGAGAATGAATATGCGATGCGTACTGCAATGGAGAAAATGCCTAAGGCCAAGTTCCTGGAGACCGCTCCTTAAGTTTGTGGTGTTGGCCGGCGATTGAATCAGATAGAAATACTGAATAAAGAAGACCGTCCTATTGTGCAGAATAGGACGGTCTTTACTGTGTTAATAGCAGGGAAAGCGACTTGTGTGCTTATTGCCTTAATTGTAATTGAGTGTGTAAGGTCTCGACCAGCTGATGCTGCACGTCCAAAGAGCTGTGTTCCCAAATGATTTCAAACAAGACTCCGAGTCCTGGAAGCACAAGCTCTTGCCCGTGAATGGATAGTTGAATCACCTCGTGCAGCTCATCGGTGGATTTATCATGGACACGCTGAAAGATGGCCTGCCTCAAATCAATTTGCACGTAAGAGATTCCTCCAGACTAAATAAACTTTATACGGCAACCTTGTTTAGGATGTGCTTTATTGGGTAGAACATGTATGTGGCTGATTAATGCGGATAGGGGAAAGGATTGAAATATGGTATAATGTTGGAAAAAATGAAGATTAATCGAGAGCGCGTGGGAAGGGGCAAGCGAATGAAAGCGAAACAATATGCCATTATCGGTATGGGGCGCTTCGGCTCTAGTGTGGCCAAATCTTTGCACGGATTAGGTTATGAGGTGTTGGCTATCGATTCCAGTGAGCAACGAACACAAGAAGTCGTGAATATGGTTACCCATGCTGTACAAGCAGATTCAACAGACGAGGAAGCGCTGCGTGCTCTTGGCATTCGGAATTTCGATGTGGTGGTCGTTGCCATTGGAGAAGATATTCAAGCGAGTATTCTGACTACTTTAATATTAAAGGATATGGGTGTGCCGGCACTTATTGTGAAAGCTCAGAACGAGCTGCATGGTAAGGTGTTAACCAAGATCGGCGCGGATAAGGTAGTATACCCGGAACGGGATATGGGGGTCCGAGTGGCCCACCATCTGATCTCGCCTAATATTCTGGACTACATCGAGCTTTCGGATGATTACAGCATTGTGGAGATCAAGGCAACTAGCACAATGATTGGTAAAAACTTGCGGGAGTTAGACATAAGAGCTAAGTATGGCTGCAATGTAATGGCGCTCAAAACAGGAGATAAAATGAATATTGCACCTTATGCAGAGGATAAAATAAAAGAAAATGACGTTCTCGTCGTCGTAGGCCGTAATGAAAACCTGCAGCAGTTCGAGCGGACGTTCTCAGAATAGCGGTCTTATGGACAAGACGTTGAATATAGTATCAGTCAATAATGATAGAGTGAGGCAATGGAGCCGTCTGCTGGAGAAAAAGGGGCGGGATCAGCAAGGGAAATTTCTGGTAGAAGGCACACATCTTGTTATAGAAGCCATTCGCTCAGGCGCTTCGATTGAGACGATCGTCTACGCCGAATTTCGCGGTGTTCCACAGGAAATTCGGGAAGTGATAAGTGCAGAAGATCCTGCTGCAGGGCACACTTATGATTGGGTGAGCGTAAGCGAAGAGGTGCTGTCCAAATGCACGGATGCTCAGACGCCGCAAGGGATTTTTGCGGTGGTCAACAAGCGGAGTGATTCGCTTAATGTGCTGTGGGGCTGCCGTTCAGACGGCGGAGGTCTGAATAATGATGCTGCGGGAGAAGCAGAGGGCACAAATATTATTAAAAGGACGGATCACGCTTCGCTCGTTGTAGTTGTGGACGGCGTGCAGGATCCGGGCAACCTCGGGACGATCATAAGGAGTGCAGATGCCGTTGGGGCTACGGCTGTTGTATTAGGTCGGGGTACCGTAGATTTGTACAACCCCAAGACGGTCCGTTCTACAATGGGTTCCTTATTCCATCTTCCTATTATAGAAGCAGATCTGGAGCCTCTGCTTCAAGAAGCACATAAGCGCGGGATTCAACTCGTCAACACGAGTTTACAAGCTAAGCAATCTTGCTACGAAGTGGATTTCTCGCTCCACACATGGTTCGTTGTCGGCAACGAAGGCCGCGGTGTGTCTGATTCTGTCGCCAGCATCGTGAATACGCATGTTATTATTCCTATGGCGGGCGGGGCCGAGTCATTGAACGTTGCAATGGCAGCGACCGTTCTGTTATTCGAGGCTTCGAGACAGCGGTTGTTGTAAGCAGTTACTAGTTTCTGCTCAAAGCCTTGATTTCAAAAACCAAAGACCCGAAATGGATCGGCACTTCATTCGATCGATTTCTGGTCTTTTTATTATGTTTTGGCAATTGTCAACTACTACTAGCTATAGGAGTGCTTATTAATAAATACGGACCATTGAAGCACTGAGTATAAATATTCCACATTTAAAAGAAACTACTTTAAGGGTTGACCTGTAGGGGAATTTTGTAGGAGGTATATAATGCTTCATAAACTATCGATTTATTTTCCTTTAATGTTTGCAGTAATACTTTTGATTTTCGCTTTGATATACGCCGATTGGAAAAATTGGAGGAAATACTACCCTACAATAATATTCGCCATTTGTATTGACTTTTTTATCTCTATTGTATTATATGAACACTCACTTTGGTATTTCCATAAAGCCTTTTTAGCTCCGAATCATACTATAGCTGATTTTTTTATTGCTTTCACAAACCTTCCTTTAATCGTATTAATTTTTCTTTCACGTTATCCATACAAGACACAGTTCATTAAACAACTTGCCTATATTTCCTTTTGGAGTATTTTATTTATAGTCATCGAGACCCTATTTTTATTTTTGAAATTATTGTCTTATCACAATGGATGGAACTTTTGGTGGTCGTTAGTTGTTTGGTTTTTCATTTTTATTGGGATCATAACTCATCACAAAAAACCATTATTGGCATGGTTGCTCTGTTTTTCTTGTACTGTTTTTCTTATTCTTTATTTCCAAATACCACTAATACAAATGAAATAATTATTAAATCATGAGCTAGTTTTAGGTTGAAATTGTAATAATTTAGCTTTATACTTTATGTAAACGATTACGTAATCGATTACATGAGGAGTTACGCACAATGTCACAAGCTACGATGAAGCAAGTGGCCAGGGAGGCCAATGTTTCCACGGCTACGGTATCGCGAGTATTAACAGGCAGCGGTTTTGTCAGCGATGAAGTCACGGCAAGGGTGAAAGAGGCCATTCAGAAGCTTCATTATCAGCCTAATATGGTAGCAAGAAGCTTGAAGCAGGACAGGACGCACACGATCGGAGTGGTGATTCCTGATATATCGAATCCATTTTTCTCAGCGATATCGAGAGGATTGGAGGATGTTGTGCGTCAGGAAGGCTATCATCTTATTTTCTGCAGCTCGGATGAGGAACCAACAAAGGAAGAGGAACTGCTGCAAGTGTTATGGGAGAAGCGGGTTGATGCTGTCGTGCTCGCTACTGCCGGACATAATGAAGCCGTGATCAGGAGGTTGTCGCAAGCGGGTCTCCAGCTTCTCCTGCTTGATCGAAATCTGGGTGACGATGCTGGACTTAAGCTGGCAAGCGTGACCGAAGACAACAGACAGGGGGCCTATGAGCTAACCAAACAAGTATTAGAGCGCGGACATACCCGTATCGGTGTGATTAATGGCTCTTTAAGCGTAAACACAGGTAAAGAACGGTACGAAGGGTTTGTTCAGGCTATGACAGCAGGTGGTCAGCAACTGGATGAAAGCCTGGTTTTTCACGGTCATTTCTCTATTGAGGACGGCAAGCGAGCAGTGCAATATTTCATGAGCTTAACAGAACGCCCAACGGCATTGATTTCGTTTAACAATATGATGTCCTTCGGTGTACTGCTCGAGCTCACAAGTCTCGGAGTACGGCTTCCAAACGAGATCTTGCTTGCTTCCTATGGAGAAGTAGATGCAGCAGGCTTGTTGAGAGAGCCAGGATTGTTGTATGTGAGCCAAACCCCTTATGAAATGGGAAAGCGAGCAGGTGAGCTCCTGCTGATTAAGTTGTTAGGACGCAAGGATGAGAATGCACATGATGAAGAGCAGCAGCAAATCCTTTTCAAACCTGTTATAAAGCAATTATAATTCTAGGAGGAATTCTGTATGGTGCAGAACAAGGAATTCAGAAATCGCTTGCAGGGTAGTATGCCGAAGATTGGGATCAGACCTGTTATTGACGGGCGCCGAGGAGGAATTCGCGAATCATTGGAAGAGGTTACGATGGAAATGGCGCTTACCGTAGCCCGGTTCCTGTCGGAGCAGCTGCGTCATTCTAACGGACTGCCTGTAGAATGTGTAGTGGCAGATACATGTATTGGCGGGGTTGCGGAAGCGGCACGGGCAGCCGAAAAGTTCGCGCGCGACAATGTGGGGGTGTCGATCACAGTAACACCATCCTGGTGTTATCCCACCGAAACGATGGACACGGATCCGTTCATACCGAAAGCTATTTGGGGCTTTAACGGGACAGAACGTCCGGGAGCCGTGTATTTGGCGGCTGTCCTGTCTGCGCATAATCAAAAAGGGTTGCCTGCCTTCAGTATTTATGGCCGAGATGTGCAGGATATCGGAGACCTGACCCTTACAGAGGATGTGCAGGCTAAGCTGCTGCAATTCGCCAAGGCTGGCTTGGCTGTTGCGACGATGAGAGGAAAATCATATTTGTCGATGGGCAATGTCTCGATGGGGATCGCCGGTTGTATCGCGGATGAGCCGTTCTTTCAAGACTATCTCGGCATGAGGAACGAATACGTAGACATGAGCGAGTTCATTCGCCGTATCGATCGAGGGATTTATGACAAGGAAGAGTACCAGCTGGCGCTTCAGTGGACGAAGGCGAATTGTAAGGAAGGTCCAGATGTGAATGCTCCTAGCTTACAGCGGACGAGAGAACAGAAAGATCATGATTGGGAGACGGTTGTGAAAATGACGCTCATTGCGCGCGACCTCATGATAGGCAATCCGAAGCTGGCCGAAATTGGCTATGGAGAAGAAGCGCTAGGTCGGAATGCAATAGCAGCAGGCTTTCAGGGACAGCGTGCCTGGACGGATCATTACCCTAATGGGGATTTCATGGAGGCTATTCTGTCCAGTTCGTTCGACTGGAACGGGATTCGGGAGGCGTTCGTCATGTCCACCGAGAATGATACATTGAACGGTGTTACGATGCTTATGGGGCATTTGTTAACCGATGCTGCACAAATATTCGCCGATGTCAGAACGTATTGGAGCCCTGAAGCAGTCCGCCGTGTAACTGGACATACGCTTAATGGGCTAGCGGAGAACGGTGTTATCCATCTGATTAATTCAGGACCGGCTGCGCTGGATGGAACCGGTGAACAGTCTGTAGATGGTCAGCCTGCGATGAAACCTTTCTGGAGCATCACGGAGGAAGAAGTACGACAATCGCTTGAAGCAACGAAGTGGTGCCCTGCTGTAGATTTCTTCAGGGGCGGCGGCTACTCCACGGACTTCCAGACACGCGGCGGTATGCCGGTTACGATGACCAGGATCAACCTGATCAAGGGACTTGGACCAGTGCTGCAGTTGGCAGAAGGGTATACGGTGGAACTTCCGCAAGAGGTGCATGATCAATTGGATCAACGAACCAACAGCACTTGGCCAACGACGTGGTTCGTACCGAATCTGAGCGGTGCAGGTGCGTTCAAGGATGTATATTCGGTTATGAATAATTGGGGCTCCAATCACTGCTCGGTGAGCTATGGTCATGTCGGCGGCGATCTGATTACACTGGCCTCCATGCTGCGTATTCCAGTCAGCATGCATAATGTGACTGCTGACCGGGTGTTCCGCCCGAGCAGCTGGTCGGCCTTCGGAGTGGATGATCCAATTGGAGCGGACTTCAGGGCATGTGCGAACTTCGGTCCGCTATTCGGTTAAAGGAGAGTACTATAATGAGTCATAAGTATAGCATTGGCATTGATTTTGGCACCGCCTCTGGGCGGGTGCTCGTGGTTGATGTGGCCACCGGGCAGGAGCTGGCCCAGCACGTCACCGATTACCCGCACGGGGTAATCACAGAGCAGCTTCCGGGCGCGCGCGAGCGGCTCGCGCCCGACTGGGCGCTTCAGCACCCCTCCGACTACGTCGAGGTGCTGAAGCGCTCGGTGCCGGCCGCGGTGCGGCTGGCCGGCATTGATCCCGCCGATGTCATAGGCATCGGCGTGGACATGACAGCGTGCACGGTGCTGCCTGTGGATGCTAGCGGGAATCCGCTATGCACTCAGGCCGAGCACGCCGCGAATCCCCACAGCTGGGTGAAGCTGTGGAAGCATCATGCCGCCCAGGAGGAGGCGGACCTGCTGAACACCTTGGCGCTCGAGCAAGGTCAAGCCTTTCTCGCTAGATACGGCGGAAAGATCTCATCCGAGTGGATGATCCCGAAGATCTGGCAGGTAGCCAATGAATCCCCGGAGTTATATGACGCAGTGGATCGCTTCATGGAAGCAGGCGACTGGGTTGTATATCAGCTTACAGGTATCCCGATTCGCAGCGGAAGCATAAGTGGTTTCAAGTCCATGTGGCACAAGCAGGAAGGGTACCCTTCTTCTGAGTTTCTCCGATCCTTGGATCCTAAGCTGGCGTCTTTAACCGAGACAAAGCTCAGAGGGGAGATTCATCCGCTAGGTGAAAAAGCAGGATCACTGACAGCGGAGATGGCCGGTTTACTCGGATTGCCACAAGGAATTGCAGTAGCCGTCGGGTCGATCGATGCCCACGCGGCTGTACCAGGCTGCGGAGTGGTGGAGCCAGGCAAGCTAGTGATGGTGATGGGCACCTCCACATGTCACTTGCTGCTGGGACATTCCGAACAGCCGGTGGAAGGAATCTGCGGTGTTGTAGAGGACGGGATCATTCCGGGCTTGTACGGTTATGAAGCAGGGCAAGCGGCTGTAGGTGATTTGTTTGGCTGGTTCGTCGAGCGCAATGTGCCGCCCTACGTTCATGAGGAAGCGGCCAAGCAAGGCGTAAGCGTGCATGAATGGTTAGAGCAGGCAGCGGCTTCCTCTCGTCCGG
Source organism: Paenibacillus sp. J2R1T-4 (assembly GCF_059692235.1). Lineage (NCBI taxonomy): Bacteria > Bacillati > Bacillota > Bacilli > Caryophanales > Paenibacillaceae > Paenibacillus > Paenibacillus sp. J2R1T-4. Next base: position 61,846 of record NZ_JCAUBA010000026.1, read on the forward strand.
GCGAAACAGGACTGATTGCACTCGAATGGTGGAACGGTAACCGATCTGTGCTGGGAGATGCAGGCCTGTCAGGGTTGATTGTAGGTCTTACCCTGTCTACGAAGCCGGAACAAATCTATCGTGCCCTTATGGAAGCAACTGCGTATTCGACCAAGAAGATTATTGACGCCTATGAGCAAGGCGGGCAGCAGGTGCGCGAGCTGTATGCGTGCGGGGGCTTGCCGCATAAGAACAAGCTGCTGATGCAGATCTATGCGGATGTAACCGGCCGCAGCATCCATGTAGCTGCTTCAACGCAAACTCCGGCTTTAGGCTCCGCAATCTTTGGAGCGGTAGCAGCAGGAGCGGAGGGAGGCGGATACAATACATGTGAGGAAGCCGTTAAGAATATGGTGGGCGCTCCGAGTATTGTATATGAGCCGGTTCCAGAACATGTGGAGATCTACAGTGAGCTCTACTCGGAGTATGTCCGGCTGCATGATTATTTCGGACGCGACATGAATCCGGTTATGAAAAAGCTGAAAGATAAGCGAAACTGATAAAATAGAACTCTCGGTCTACTTGCTGGTTAGAGCAGAAGTAGGCCTTTTTTTAATCTAGTAATCCGATTACCGTTTTTGTTTGAATTAATGGTATTCAAAAACAAACAAACATGATATTCTGAAATCAAACAAAAACAAACAAACAATCGGAGGTTCAATCATGGCGCAAAGTTTGTGGGACAATTCGAAAGCTGCAGAGCTGAAGAGCACGCTTGACGAGCTTGTATATCGCTCGAACATTATCGGGACAGATCGCAGCGTTTGCAATTGGGGCGGCGGCAACACTTCCAGCAAGACGACGGTGAAGGATTTTCGCGGACGTGATGTTGAAGTTATGTATGTGAAGGGCAGCGGCTCCGACTTGGCATCGATGAAGGCTGGTAATTTCACTGGTCTGCGCATGGATGACATCCGTCCATTGTTCGAACGTGCTGAGATGCTGGATGAGGAAATGGTTGCTTACTTAGCGAATTGTATGATTGATGACAAGCATCCGAGAGCTTCGATTGAAACGCTCTTGCACGCTTTTCTTCCGTTTAATCATGTAGATCACACGCATCCTGATGCGATTATTAGTCTTTGTTGTGCGGATAACGGAAAGGAACTGGCTAAGGAGATATTCGGCAATCGCTTCGTATGGGTACCTTATGTTCGTCCAGGATTCACTTTGTCAAAAATGATCGCAGAAGGCGTGTTAGCCAATCCGAATGCAGAGCTCGTCCTCATGGAGAAGCACGGACTAGTCACATGGGGAGATACGGCTGAGGCTTGTTATGCAAAAACAATTGAGATTATTAGTGAGGCTGAAGCATTTATTGAAGCACGTGTGGACGAAGCGAATCTGTTCGGCGGTGTGAAGCATGAAGCATTAGCAGCAGATGTGCGTAAAAGTGTAGCCGCTCAAGTCATGCCGATAATACGCGGATCGGTAAGTGATGCCAAGAAGATGATCTTAACCTTCGATGATGCGGAAGACATATTGAAATTCGTAAGCGGACGTCATGCGGCTGAATTGTCTCAAGTGGGTGCAGCGTGCCCGGACCATCTGGTCCATACGAAAGTTGTGCCGCTGTATATTGACTGGTCGCCTGCCAGTGAAGACGTGGACATATTGAAAGCCAGATTAAAAGCTGGGATAGCTTCCTATAAGGAACAGTACCAAGCTTACTTCGAGCGAAACCGTCATGAGGGCGATGTCATGTTCGAAGCCGCGCCTCGGGTTATTCTGATCCCAGGCGTAGGGATGATCAATACCGGCAAGAGCTGGGCAATGTCCAAGGTAAGCGGGGCTCTGTATCATCGGGCAATCGCGGTGATGAGAGGTGCAACGGCGCTTGGGAACTTCGTTTCACTCAGCGAGAACGAATCCTACAATGTGGAATATTGGCCGCTAGAGCTGTATAAATTGTCATTGGCTCCCGCTGAAGCAGAGTTCTCAAGAAAAGTGGCTTTCATAACTGGCGGTGCAGGCGGCATTGGCAGCGAAACGGCTAGACGTCTTGTTTCTGAGGGTGCGCATGTAGTATTGGCTGACTTGAATCTTGAAGGTGCTCAGAAGGTGGCGGCCGATATCAATGCGAAATATGGAGATAATCGAGCAATTGCTGTGAAAATGGACGTTACAAAGGAAGATGAAGTGGTAGACGCCTACGCAGAGACTGCGATTGCATTTGGCGGATTAGATATCCTCGTTAACAATGCGGGATTAGCTACTTCCAGTCCGTTCGATCAAACTTCCTTGAAAGAATGGAACTTGAACATGAACGTGTTAGGCACAGGGTACTTCCTGGTTGCTCGCGAAGCGTTCAAGCTGATGAAGGAGCAAAGCATTGGCGGGAATATGGTGTTCATTGGCTCCAAGAACTCTGTGTATGCAGGAAAGAACGCTTCCGCTTACAGCTCGGCCAAAGCACTCGAAGCACATCTCGCCCGGTGTATAGCAGCTGAAGGCGGCGAATTCGGGATTCGTGTTAACACGATTTTGCCTGATGCGATTCTTCAAGGGTCCACGATCTGGAACGGCAGCTGGCGCAATGAACGCGCAGCAGCTTACGGCATTGAGCCGGATCAATTGGAAGAGTACTATCGGAAGCGGACAACACTGCTAGTGAACATTTTTCCGAAGGATATTGCAGAAGGCATTGCTTTCTTCGCATCCTCCAAGGCTGATAAAACTACAGGCTGCATGCTTACGATTGATGGCGGAGTGCCGGCTGCTTTTACACGATAAAGACAGATTAGCCTGCTGTTTACTCAAGCTGACAAATAAAGAGAGGTGGAATTATATGCATCAAGCACATGGAGATCAAACCTGGTTCATCCCGGACGGTTACATTCCGCCTACGAGCGCCCAGTCGGGGAGCCTGGAAAGTCACGAGTCGATATGCGTGCTGAATACGTCCTCGGAAGACGCGCGGCTAACGGTTACGATATTCTTCGAGGATCGTAATCCGCTTGAACATATCGAGGTCATCGTTCCCGCTCGCCGCACGAAGCATATTCGAACGAGCGGGCTCCATAGCAATGGTGAATACATCCCGGTAGGCGTTCCTTATGCTATCGAGGTTGTTAGTACGATTCCAGTCATTATTCAATATAGCCGTTTGGACGCAACTCAAGCGGAGAATGCATTGATGTCAGTCATGGCTTATCCATTAAGGTAGACGAAGAAGGGACGGGACAACGATGGTGAGAGAAAGCTTGCAGCAGCAGTATGAATGGGCCAAGAGCCTTTACGCACAGCATGGGATCGACGTAGATCAAGTGCTTGAGAAGCTGGCACAAATCAAAATATCTATGCATTGTTGGCAAGGCGACGATGTTCGGGGATTCTTGTTTAAAGAAGAGGCGCTCAGCGGGGGCATCTCGGTTACCGGTAATTATCCTGGCGCTGCTAATACCCCTGCTGAGCTGCGGAGTGACTTGGAGAAAGCTTTCTCCCTCATCCCGGGCAAGCATAAGCTGAATTTGCATGCAATCTATGCCGATACGGAAGAGAAGGTGGATTTGGACGAGTTGGAGCCCCGTCACTTCCAAGGCTGGGTAGATTGGGCGAAGGCGCATGGGCTCGGGCTTGACTTCAATCCTACTTGCTTCTCGCACCCCAAGTCGAAGGACGGCTTCACATTGAGCCATCCAGACGAAGAGATCCGTAAGTTCTGGATTGAGCACTGCAAGCGATCCCGTCAGATCGGTGCATACTTCGGAGAGCAGTTAGGCCAGACCTGCGTCACGAATGTGTGGATTCCAGACGGCTACAAGGACACGCCAGTCGATCGGCTTGCTCCACGGCAGCGGCTGAAGGCGTCGCTTGATGAAATCTTCGCAGAACCGCTCAACCCCGCGCACAATCTGGATGCTGTGGAGAGCAAATTGTTCGGCTTAGGCTCAGAGGCCTACGTTGTAGGCTCGCATGAGTTCTACATGGGTTACGGAATCCAGAATAACAAGCTGATCTGCTTGGACGCAGGACATTTCCATCCTACAGAAGTCATTTCGGGCAAGCTGTCCTCTTTATCTTTATTCACTAATGGGATTCTGCTGCACGTAAGCCGTCCTATGCGCTGGGATAGTGATCATGTGGTAACCTTCGATGACGAGCTGCAGGAAATTGCCAAGGAGCTCGTTCGTCATAACCTGCTAGGGACGACCCATATCGGTCTTGACTTCTTCGATGCCAGCATTAATCGTGTGGCTGCCTGGGTCATAGGGACACGGAATACGATTAAAGCCCTGCTTGCGGCGCTTCTCGAACCGACTGAACGATTGAAGCAAGCTGAGCTGCAAGGAGATTATACGACTCGTCTTGCGCTGCTTGAGGAGTTCAAATCCTATCCATTAGGCGTGATCTGGGATTACTACTGTGCCTCGATGGGTGTTCCCGTCCGCGAAGCGTGGCTTCAGGAAGTCAAAGCCTACGAGCAGGAAGTGCTGATGAAACGGGGGTAACGGGATATGACGAATGTGCTAGCATTTGACCTTGGGGCCAGCAGCGGCAGGGCATTATTGGGCCGGCTTGTTGAAGGCCGCATCGAAGTCGAGGAGCTTCATCGCTTCCCGAATGACCCCGTGCAAGTTGGAGAACGGCTCCAATGGGATATACTGCGCTTGCTTCACGAGCTGAAACAAGCATTGCTAAAGGCAAAGCATCAAGGCATTCGCATTACTAGTCTGGGTATAGACTCGTGGGCAGTTGACTTTGGATTGATCGGGCGGAACGGTGAGCTTATCGGCAATCCTTATCATTATAGGGATCACCATACGGACGGGGTGATGGAAAAGGTGTTCGAGGAAATTCCTGCTGCCGAAATATTCAATCGCACCGGGATTCAATTTCTGCCCTTCAATACGATTAACCAGCTGTACGCGCTCAAACGGGCCGATTCTCCTTGGTTAAGGGAAGCGGATCGCTTCTTGATGATACCCGAGTTGCTGCGATATTTCCTTACAGGCGAGATGCACAATGAGTTCTCGAATGCGACAACAACTCAATTGTTCAACCCGCTCGAGGGACAGTGGGATGCCGAACTTTTAAGTCGAATAGGCATTCCAACGTCTATGTTTGGGGAAGTGGTGCACCCGGGAACGCGTGTTGGCAGCATTCGCGCATCCATTTGCGAGGAGCTTGGCATCGATTCGATTCCTGTGTATGCTGTTGCAGAGCATGATACCGGCTCAGCAGTTGCCGCCGTTCCGGCCTTGGAGCGTTCGTTCGCCTATTTGAGCTGCGGTACCTGGTCGCTTATGGGAACCGAAGTCGATCAGCCTGTTATTACGGACCAGGCACGGGAGATGAACTTTACTAATGAGGGCGGAGTGAACGGTACTTATCGGCTGCTCAAAAACATAATGGGGCTGTGGATTTTGCAAGAGTGCAGACGGGAATGGGAGCGGGAAGGCGAGAGTTATTCGTTCGCTGAATTAGTAGGATTAGCGGAAAAGGCGCCGCCATTCGCAGCTCTGATAAATCCTGATGATGCCTTGTTCCTGCACCCCGGGGACATGCCGGAGCAGATTCGAAACTATTGCAAGCAGACAGGACAACAAGCTCCTGAAGATATAGGAGTGATCGTTCGTTGCATTCTGGAAAGCCTGGCTTTAAAATACCGTTATGTACTGGAATTAACGGAGCAGCTATCCACACAGAAGTTCAATGGGCTGCATATGGTTGGCGGCGGCATTCATAACACCCTTCTATGTCAATGGACAGCGAATGCAATCGGGAAGCCTGTGTGGGCTGGTCCTGCTGAAGGAAGCGCTATTGGGAATCTTGTTGTGCAATGGATTGCACAAGGTCAATTGTCGGACATTGCGGAAGCCCGCAGGGTGATTGGGGAATCATTCCCGGTTACCAGTTATGTGCCTAATGACAGGGAAGCCTGGGATCAAGCATATAGCAAGTTCAGTACCCTAACAGGTGTATCATCATAGACGGTTATGAAAAAGGAAATGAGGTCAGCTATGCTAGTTGCGGAGCGCTATGAAAAAATTGTTCAACTGGTGAACGATCGGGGAAGTATGCGCGTCTCTGAGCTGAGCGAGCTGTGCCAGGTGACAGAAGAAACAATCCGCCGCGATCTGGATCGGCTGGAGCGTGCTGGGCGGCTGCTTCGTTCACATGGAGGAGCGGTTAGTGTCAAGGATCGGCAAGCTCAGCAGCAGGCGGAGACCCCGTATACGGAACGCGAGATTACTCGGGCGGAAGAGAAGAAGCTCATCGCTCAGGAAGCTATCAAGCTTATTCAGCCCCATGATCGTATTTTGTTGGATGCCAGTTCAACAGCGTGGTATATGGCCTCGACCGTGCCTGATATCCCGCTTACGGTGCTGACTAATTCAATCAAAGTAGCCATAGAGCTAAGCGGTAAGGAGAAGATCGAGGTCATCTCGACGGGAGGGATACTTGCTTCGCGTTCCTTGTCTTATGTGGGCCCACTGGCGGAACGATCGCTCGATGCTTATCATGTCGACAAAGCGTTCCTATCGTGCAAGGGTGTGCATCTCGAGCGCGGTATCAGCGAGTCGAATGAGCTGCAGGCACGCGTCAAGCAGAAGATGATCGGCATGGCCGATCAGGTTATTTTGCTCGCTGACTCCAGCAAGTTCGGCACGCAGGCATTCACCCACGTGGCCGATCTGGGTGATGTCGATACTATCATTACCGATCGCCTCATCTCGAGTGAGTCGCTTGAACGATTGGCACTGCTTGCAATCCATGTAACAACAGTGTAGTGGAACGATCTACTCCATAATGCATCTAATAAACGCAGGCTCACATTTCCGTGGGACCTGCGTGTTGTTGTTTATGTGGTTACACAAAAAAAAGTTATGGCGATCACCAAAAAATGTATGTAAATGTGGGATGATCTTCTCTAAAATATAAGGGAGGAAATGGAATGGGGGAATAACAATTGAGTGAGAAGCAGAATGAAAAGATCGTCCAACAAACGAACGAGCTAATACCCGCAGCAAAAGCAGTTCTTTCCACACCCAATCTGATCAGCTTCTGGGATTTCCAGGAGGAAGCAGGCAAGGAGAGGGAGGCCAAGGGACCTTACCCGTATCGACTTTCGGAGATGAATGGGCCTATTTCACGAGTAGATGAGGGTGTGTTCGGCCAACATGCCATGCTGCTTGACTTCGGTCAATGGCTTCGCATTAGCCGCAGCGATTGTCCTGCGCTGAATCTGCACGGTCCGAATGCTCAAGTCACAGTAGCCGCATGGATAAAATGGGACCAGACAGACTTCATCCGCTGCGAAGCGATAGCCGGAATGTGGGATGAAACAAGGTTGAAGCGGCAGTACTGTCTGTTTATTAATTTGCGTATATGGGATAGCGCCGAGCAGGTATGCGGACATATCTCGTCCGTTGGCGGTCCGACCGACGGATACATGTACTGTATGGATGCGGCGATTGGACAAACGCGTATCATACCGAACGTATGGCAGTTCGTAGCATTTACATACGATGGGGCTCATGCTAAGGCATATTTGAATGGCAGACTGGATGTTCGGGACACGTTCAACCCCTATCACTATGAAGGCGGATTGTTCGATGGGGGATTGGACGGAGCCGATTTCACGGTTGGGGCAGTCGACCGCTCAGGGGAACCAGGCAACTTCTTCACCGGAGTATTAGGCGGATTAGCCGTGTACAATCGAGCGCTGAACGATGAGGAATTGAGAAAGCTTGCTGCTGAGACTATAAGCTAGGTTCCCTCGCAGGGTCTGTATTGTAATCCGATTAGGCTTCGGACGATTCTGCTTAATTTGTGGGGTTATTTTATAGGACACGCGCATACACTGGGTAAGAACAACCGGACCGATTCTTTCTCGGAGGGGATGCCCCGTGATGAAGCGCCGTTGGCGAAGCCGCTCCACTAAGAAAGGGAAGCGAAAGGCGTTTTTTATTGCGCTGGTCATTTCCTTTTTGCTTTTCGTGCAATCTTTTATTTATATCGATCGTCATTTGTGGCCGCCGCTTATGAATCTGGCCAAAGTACGGATGAAACAGATGGCAACTGAATCGATTAATAATGCGATTTCAGAACGGATTTCTCAAGGGACAGACCTGGCCAAACTTATTGATTGGAAGATGGATCGCGACGGTAAAATAAACGGGTTCATGCTCAACTACTCGGAACATATGAAAATCCGTTCTCAGGCAGTCTCCACCGTGCAGGGCGCGCTTCAAGGCCTGAAGGAAATGCCGGAGCATATCCCGCTCGGTCAGGCGATGGACAGTGCGATCATAGCATCCTTCGGGCCGAAAATTCCAATCAAGTTCGTTCCTGCAGGACTTGTAAAGGTGGATTTGAGCACGCGTCAGCAAAATGCCGGAATCAATATGATCCTGGTTGAGGTGTATATTCGGATCGTCGCTGAAGTATCGATCATTATTCCGTTCGACTCGGAGCCTGAGGTTGTAGAGACCGAGATTCCGATCTCTTATGTACTCGTTGTAGGAGATGTCCCGATGTATTACATGGACAACCAAGGAAATCCGACTGGAAACTCGCAAGCCGTCCCGCCAAGCATCGCATTGCCTAGTCTGAAAGGCGGAACGGGCACCGATTCCTCAACTAACAGCAACAGCGGTGTATCCAGTACAGGAACAGGTGTGAGTGAGAGTACCTCGACAGGCGTATCGGGTCAAAGTCAGACCACAGACACCAAAGCGAAGCATTAGGCAGTCGCTCCTACACAGTAGATGTCGATGATTTATACATAGACTGGACGTTTCTGCCCGTTCTCCCGAGTTTTAGGGCTTAGATGTATCATTCATCGACATCTAAGCCCTGAAATGGCCGATTTTAGAAAGTTATTTCGATCTTTGGCGGTCTTCCTGCTCCCATCTTCGCAACGAGGGGTAGGGGTCAAATGACCACTCGGTTTTCCCATTATCGCGATATAACCCAAAGTGTAAATGCGGCGGGAACTTTCCTTGGGTTCCCGGTTTGCCGTACCCCGAGCTCCCAACCCAGCCAAGCACCTGTCCAGGCTGGACGATGTCACCTTGCTTAATGGATTTGTCATATCCCGATAGATGAGCATAGTAATGATACACATTATTCAGGTCCCGCAAGCCAATTCTCCAGCCTCCGTAATTGTTCCACCCTTTTACCTCCACGATTCCGTAACAAGTGCTTCGTACTGGAGACCCATGTCCTGCAAAAAGATCCGTTCCTTCATGCATTCTTGCCCCGCCCCAGCTCCTGTTGGCTCCCCATGTGCTTCTATAGGAATAAATGGAGCGTCTGGGTAGCGGAAAAGCATGTTCGTGTAAATCCAATCGATCAAAGTTTTCATACAGCTTGATAAATTGCTCGATTCGTTCTACAGCCCGTGCATTCCTATAGTAGCTGGATAAGGCCTTTCGCAGTTTATCAGGATTTGTACCAACTCCAAGCAAACGGGAAGCCATTGTTGATAGTAAGTCCAGATCATTCTCACGATCCGCCACCCCATCTCCTGAACCGTCCCGTCCTTTTCCGCCGAATATGGCTATGCTCCGGATGTCCGTATCCTGCGGGTTAGGGTTAAGCATGCCTGCCCACTCCTGGTCCGAATAATAAATGCCAATGAGTCCTTTACTAGGCGTTCTTTTCTTGGGATTAGCAACGGTAATAGAACGTTCGTATTGGTCAATCGCGGCCAGGGTTGTCCAAGGGATACCTGTTGCTGAACTCGCTTGTTCCAGTAGAGCTCTTCGTTCCGCATATATTGCGGCCATCGGCTTTACTTCGGCACCAACCGACTCAGTTGACTCAGTTGACTCTGCTGACTCCGCTGACTCCGCTGACTGAACAGGATCATCCGCCACTTCCCGCGTGGCTGAAGCGGTGTAAATAGGGGATTGAATGGCTAGAACTAGGCTTATAGAAGCGATGATGCATAGCTTGAGCCATCTTGCGATGTTCATTTTTCTCCTCCTGTGGAAGTATTGGTTATGTATAGAATGGCTTAATTCAAACGTTTGTATGCGATTGTTTACAAGTTCGTGCGGAGTTTGCTACGATGGGATCATTATGAGGTCTTAAAGATTAGAAGGGAGCCTGGCCTATTATGTTCAACCATCGTTCCGAGCACACGGAAGAAGACATGGTTCTTATTCAAGCGAATCTGGACGATATGAACCCGGAGTGGTGTTCGTATGTGATGGACAAGCTGTTCGAGGTTGGAGCCAATGATGTGTACTGGATTCCTATCGTAATGAAAAAAGGCCGACCTGGCTTTATGTTGAACGTATTATGCTCGGAAGAGCGGATCGAAGAGATGGAAAACGTTATATTCACTGAGACGACAACTTTGGGCTTGCGATATTTACGTGCGGATTGTCATCGTTTGGGAAGGGAATTCATTCAAGTGGCTACACCTTGGGGACAGATTACTGTCAAGGTCGGATTCTATAAAGGTGAATTGGTGCAAGCCTCGCCTGAATTCAAGGAATGTGAGCAGGCAGCGAAGTCGTTCGGTGTTCCGATCAAAGAAGTGTATGACGAAGTGCGACGATCGTTTGCGCGCAAACAAGAGGAAGAGAGACAACCCAATCATGAATAAAAGCCATATACTGGATTGCTTATATAGGGAAGGGTTGAACGGGAAGGCTTTGTGCGTACATTCCTCTTATCGTTCATTTGGTCATGTGGCAGGGGGACCGAACGCGATTGTTGAGGCGCTGTTAGAGGCAGGCTCATCGGTTATGGTACCTACATTCACAACATCGATGCGGGTGCCGCCGCCAGAAGGCCGGAAGCTTCCGCCTTTTAATGGGATTGATTACAGCCTTAACGAGTACACAGAGCATAACGAGGTGTATGACCCGGACTCGGATTCGGTGGATGTGCGGACGATGGGGGCTATCCCTGCAGCTGTTCTCCGAAGGGCTGGGAGGCGAAGAGGCTTGCATCCGACTAATTCCTTCAGTGCGATCGGTCCGCTTGCCGAGCAGTTAGTAAGCACCCAAACAGCAGCCGACATCTGGGCTCCGCTCAGGGCTCTCGTAGAGCTGAATGGTTTTGTAGTGTTAATGGGAGTAGGTTATACAAGTATGACGCTGTTTCATCTGGCAGAGCAGCAGGCAGGCCGTCCATTATTCGTGCGATGGGTGAATGACGGGAAAGGCAATAAACAGGAAGTTCCGATTGGCAGCTGTTCGTATGGCTTTAATCATTTTGCATCTGTTGCGGATCCGCTTGTTCATCAAGTACAGGTTGGTTCAAGCACATGGACGATTTGTCCGGCGCGTAAAGTATTCGAGGCTGCTACGGAAGCTATCAAGAAAGACCTGTATTTCTCACACTGTGAGGATGCCAATTGCATTCGTTGTAAGGATATGAAACAAAGATTGTCATGATCGGAAACTGTCTCTGGCGAGGAAATGCGCTTGTAGGCAGTTTTTTTATTTGATCCGAATTGTATCTATAAGAGTCATTTTCAGCTTCTCTTAAGCTTCAGTGTGTATCATGAAGGTAACAGGTTTACAACAATTTAATATAAAGCAAAGGAAGTGTATTCCAATATGCTAAATTTGAGGAGGAAGATCAGGTCAAAATACAACTGGTTAGAACAAAATAAGTTAGCCAAATGGGGTATGATCCATTCCACTCTCATTGTGATGTCCTTTTTGCTTGTATATGGTGTTGAGCTCGTTCAGAGAGGTTCCATGGTCGATACGTTTACCTGGATGCTCGCTAGTCCGAAGCTGTTGCTGCTTAATATGATTTTGCAGTGGCTAGCCTTGGTTGTTATGTACTGTTTGATTGGCTCGCTCTTTCTGGCCACGGGGGCAACGACAGCTGTCATGTCCTTTGCAGCGATCATTCATTATTTGAAGATGAAAATGATTGGCCAACCCTTTTATCCTTGGGATGTATTTCTTAATAAAGAAAGTATGAACATGGTACCGCTGATAACAGGATCGGCAGCGTTGCAGCGAATCGTTATCCTGGGAACGGTTGTCCTTCTATTGTTCATGCTGCGCCTCGTGCTGCCAAAATTCGGATTGAGCCTAGTCAGCCGCCTTACTTTTGGGTTTCTAGCTTTGTTTACTTTGTATTCATTCGGTTCTCGAGCAGAGTGGGTTGCGCAGATCCTGAATCGAGCAGGAGTTAGCGAAACGATCTGGGATCAAAAGTACAACTATGCTTACAACGGGATTTCGCTAGCTTTTACCATGAATGTGAAGAATACCAAAGTTCCAAAGCCTGAAGGATACGGAGAACCATCTATGTCGGCATTGGCCCACAATATTAGCGGTCAAGCGGTGCAGGTTATGCACAAAGAAGAATTAAACGGACAGAAGCCGAATGTCATCTTCATTATGAATGAAGCATTCTGGGATCCAACGCTGTTACCGAATGTCAGCTTCAGCGCAGATCCTCTTCCGACGGTTCACCGGCTCTATAATGAAAGCACATCAGGTTATCTCCTGTCACCGCAATTCGGGGGTGGTACTAGCAATGTGGAATTTGAGGTACTGACAGGACAATCCATGAGCTTTCTTCCGGGGGGCTCCGTGCCTTATCAGCAGTATATTCGTAAATCCGTGTCTACTCTAGCCAGTTACTTCAAGGGTTTGGGATATGGCGCTACAGCGATTCACTCTTATGAAGGATGGTTCTGGAACCGGCAGAGTGTATACAAGCATTTCGGATTCGAGCAGTTCAAGAGCAAGGAGCAGTTCGAGGACCCGGAATACAGGGGGCCGTTCATCGCGGATGCGGAAGTTTCTCGCAGTATAGCGGCTGCAGTTGAGCAATCAGAGAAGCCTATGTTTATTTATGCCGTCACGATGCAAAATCACGGTCCTTATGACACAATTAGATATCCGAGTAATACTATTGAAGTGCAGGGGGATCTGACGGCGGAGGCGAAGCTGGCTCTCGAGATCTATTCGCAGGGTGTAAATGATGCAGATCAAAGCTTGCAGATGCTCATTAATCACTTCGAGCAAGTGGATGAGCCAACCATGATTGTATTTTTCGGTGATCATCTTCCTATGCTAGGGTACGATTACGATGTCTACAAGCAAGGCGGGTTTATTGGATCCAAGGATTCGACGCAGTGGTCATTAGAGGAATTGAAGAGCATGCACAGTGTACCGTTCGTGACATGGTCCAACTTCTCCATGCCGAACCAGACTTGGCCGACGCTCAGTGCTTCATTCCTGGGTTCGCTCATGGTGGACCACCTTCAGTACGAGAAGTCCCCGCAATTTGAATTCAATAGTAAGCTGTCGGCTGAACTTCCTGGATTGTTAAGTAATTTGGTCGTGGATTCGTCAGGGGAAATGTACCGAACCGTTCCGGAAGCATATAAGAAGACGGTGGAAGAGTATCGGGAGCTGCAGTATGATCAACTAATCGGCGGCCAGTATCTGGAGAAATATTATGTGCAGATTCAGAGTGATGCTCAGCAAATGGCCAATATAGTAACCGATCCCGAGGTGGAGCTGGAGTATGTGCAGGAGAATGTAAACTGATTTGTTCGGGAATGGGTGGTGGTTTCGTTATACCAACCGATGTTGTCTATCATAAACAAACACCGCCATGTTACTGGCGGTGTTTGTTGTGGTTTGGTATGTTACTTGCTTCACAAGCTTATTGCTTGGGATTGGACCCGTGAGTATGCCGATGATCATCATCGGCATGCTTGTGGTTGTGGTCATGCTCGTGCGGATGGTCGTGATCATGACTGTGGCCGTGATTGTGGTCAGGACGATATAAAACTTTGCGTTCGTGAATGATCGGGTTGTTCTTCTTATGTCCATAGTCATGTGAATGTCCGTGATCATCATGATCGTGCGAGTGCCCATGATCGTGTCCATGTTGATGATCATGACCGTGATGATGATGATGATGCTCGGTGTGGGCATGCTCCTGCTGGGCTAGCTGTGTGATTCCGTGCTGGATTTGCCACTGGGGTAGATAGGGATCTGCAGACCCAATAATGGCGCGCAACACGTTCGGCTGATTCGGCAAGTCGCGTGTTCCGGCGCCATAGCCTATGGACTCTACAACCATTGGGGGCAATCCTTTGGAGAATTCATGCACGATTCCAGACACTACACCAGCACCTGTAGGAGTAGTCATCTCCATGGAGTAAGGAGTAGGTGCGATAGGTAGACCCTTCATCATTTCCAATGTTGCAGGAGCTGGGACCGGGTAGATGCCGTGATCGCATCGAACGGTTCCGGATCCAAGCGGGACGGGAGAACAGATGATTCGTTCAATATGCAAGGAATCGAGTGCTAATGCTATTCCGATTACGTCAACAATGGAATCGATCGCACCGACCTCGTGAAAGTGTACGTGTTCGAGCGGAATGTCATGAATCTTGGCTTCTGCAATGCCAATCTTCTCGAATATGGCCAGACTGATCGCCTTGACATAATCGTTGAAGCCGACGGTTTCGATCATACGAACGATTTCCGAGTAGTGGCGATGATGGTCAGGGTGCTTGTGCGGATCTAACACCACGTCCATCTTGAGCGATGAAATGCCCTTCTTGTTCACCTTTTTCCATTCCAAATGGAAAGGCTCTATTTGAATCTTGCTAAGCTCCTGTTCAATGTAGTCACGGTCGGCGCCCGCATCTACGAGTGCGGCAAGCGTCATATCTCCGCTAATACCGGAGAAGCAATCCAAGTATAAGATACGCATGATTCGTCACGACCTTTTCGACATTAATTTGTTCATCACGCCAGCGCTGTACCCAGCCCCGTAGCCGTTGTCGATGTTGACGACGGTTATGCCGTTGGCGCAGGAGTTGAGCATAGTCAGCAAGGCTGATAATCCGCCGAAGCTGGCGCCATAACCGACGCTCGTCGGCACAGCGATGACGGGCTTGGCCACCAAGCCGCCGACAACACTCGCGAGCGCGCCCTCCATGCCGGCGACTACGATAATTACATTCGCTTCGCGAATGACAGCAAGGCGCCGGAATAGCCGGTGAATGCCGGCGACACCCACGTCGTATACTTTCTCGACGTGATTGCCCATGCATTCAAGCGTGATCGCCGCTTCCTCGGCGACTGGCAAATCGGCCGTGCCGGCGCAGACGACGGCAACATAGCCGTCATTCACCTTGAGGATCGGCTTCTTGAACCACGTGAGCGCTTGCGCGGTCGCGTGATACATGACGCCGTCCACAGCGGAAAGCACCTTGTCGGCCTTGGCTGCATCGACCCGTGTGGCAAGCACACGGTCAGAGTGCAGCTTGAGCCGCTCGAAGATCGCGATCAATTGCTCCGGCGTTTTCCCAAGGCCATAAATGACCTCAGGAAAGCCTGTGCGCTTCTCGCGATCCAAGTCAAGCTGCGCGAAGCCGAGATCGTCGACACGTCCTTCAGCATCCCTACGGGCCTTATCCTCCAGCATGCGCTTCGCTTCATTCAGATCAAGCTCGCCTGTCTGGACGAGCTTCAATATGCGTTCAAGCTCAATATGCTCTTCTTGTCCCATTAATTAGCCGCTTCTTTCTCCGGCGATTTCGCTTCCTTCTTCAGCACCTCGTTCATGCTGCCCGTCCGATACCCCGCCAAATCCAATGTGACATAAGTAAATCCAAGACTTGCAAATTTGGTATAGATGTCTTCTTTATGTTGAATAACTCGTTCTATTTCATCAGGCATAACTTCGATTCTAGCGATTTTATCGTGGTGACGTACTCGAACCTGCCAGAAGCCCAGCTGATACATATAATCCTCTGCTTCGTCCAATTGATCAATCTTATACCGTTCAATCTTCGTCCCATAAGGGATTCGTGAAGATAGACAGGCGAAGGAGGGCTTGTTCCATGTTACAAGTCCAAGCTCTTTGGACAAATGACGAATCTCGTCTTTATAAAATTCCGCTTCCTGGAGCGGACTGCGTACACCTTGCTCCTTCTTGGCTTGCAGGCCTGGCCTGTAATCACCAAGGTCATCCATATTAGAACCGTCGACGATAAAGGGATAACCCATTTCGCTAGCGAGCGTCTGTAGGTGGGAATAAAGTCCGGTTTTACAGTGATAGCAGCGGTCTGGTCTATTGGCAACAAAATCGGCATTGTCGAATTCCTTGACCTCTGTACGGTGCAGCTTCACACCCATATCCTCTGCGATTCGAACGGCCATATTGAATTCTCGCGTAGGGAATGTCTCGGATGCAGCTGTTACGGCGATTACCTGATCGCCAAGAACCTGATGGGCTCGTTTAAGCACGAATGTACTGTCGACGCCTCCAGAAAAAGCGATCATTACGCGACCCATTTCCTTAAGTATGCTGCCCAGTTGATCGTCTTTTTGCAGCAATGCTTGCCCATCGGTAATCCTACTGCCCAGTTTCAAGTTCATGTCCATCTCCCCTGTCCGTTTAAGACATTTCATTCTCTATAAGCCTTAGTGTAACATAAAGCAGGACGGCACCGAAACCCAGAAAGAACGGTTTTGTCAACAATGTTAGACTGGTTATGGCATGTCGTATCTTTCATGGTATAATACTCATAGAAAATAGCTAGTGCACTTCGATGTGGAAAGCAGGAATCTTATGGCTACCAAACCCATACAAAGGAAACCAGACTGGCTCAAGATCAAATTGACGTCAGCTGATGAGTTCCATCATGTTAAAGAATTGAAACAAATGATGCGTTCGAAGACGCTACATACCGTATGTGAAGAAGCCAAATGTCCCAATATTCATGAGTGCTGGGCTAATCGGACAGCTACTTTTATGATCCTCGGAGATATTTGCACCCGTGCCTGCAGATTCTGTGCAGTGAAGTCAGGTCTCCCGACAGAACTGGATTTGCAAGAACCGGATCGTGTAGCTGAGGCTGCAGAACAGATGGGTCTTCGCCACTGTGTGGTCACGTCTGTAGCTCGTGATGATTTGGCGGATGGGGGATCTTCCATCTTCGCGGCAACTATAAAGGCTGTTCGTAATCGTCTTCCAATGTGCGGAGTTGAAGTATTGATTCCGGATTTTATGGGGAACGAAGAATCGCTGCGTATTGTGATGGATGCGAAGCCGGATATCTTGAACCACAATATGGAGACCGTAGAGCGAACTTCTGACCGTGTCCGTTCTAAGGCGAAATACCGCCGCTCCTTAGAATTGCTGGCAAGAGCCAAGCAAATGCAGCCCAATATTCCAACGAAGTCCAGCATCATGCTCGGTGTTGGCGAGGAGTGGGATGAGATCCTGCAGACAATGGATGACTTGCGCGCGGTGCAGTGCGACATCATGACCATCGGCCAATATTTGCAGCCAACGAAGCAGCATATGGATGTTAAAAAGTACTATACACCAGAGCAATTCGCTTTGCTCAAAGAAGAAGGGATGAAACGCGGCTTCAGCCATGTTGAGTCCGGACCGCTAGTGCGCAGCTCGTATCATGCTCATGAACAAGTTCGTTCCGCAGAAGCAGCGGTCAAGGCGTAACTTGGGTATATTAGAGAGTAATGGACGGGATTATAGGAGCAGGGGAGGGGAAGTCATTGATTCACATTGGAGGCAGAACGTACGAAGTTGTAATGGATCATCGGAATGCGTATAACTTCGAAGCGTTTCGCGATCGCTTCAGCGAAGTATTGGAGCGGTACGACTACATTGTAGGCGATTGGGGCTACAATCAACTTCGGTTGAAAGGTTTTTTCAAGGAGAATAATCAGAAATCTTCCCGTGATACTTCTGTGGCTTGTCTGAGCGATTATTTGAACGAGTATTGTAACTTTGGTTGCGCCTACTTCGTTCTGGAGCGAGTGAATGTCAAGAATGCTCCTAAGCCAGAGCAGCCAGCTGCCGAACGCAAGAACGAGAACCACCAACCGAATAACCGTTCACATAACCATGGGAATAATAACGGAAATGCCAACAACAAACAGGGCCGAGCCGAGCACACGGGGGCCAAACAAGAACGCAAAGTCGAACAAGCTTAAGGACATCATCCTTAAGCTTGTTTTTTTATTACTCAAGGTATAGCGGTAATCCGCTTTAGAAGTGACTCAGAGGGTTGAGCGATTGCTGTAGAGCAGAAAATCCGCTTTAGAGGTGACTCAGAGGGTTGAGCGATTGCTGTAGAGCGGAAAATCCGCTTTAGAGGTGACTCAGAGTGTTGAACGATCGCTGTAGAGCGGAATATCCGCTTTAGATGTGACTAAGAAGGTTGAACGTGCAAAATCGGGGGAAGTGTTTCCCCCCCTCCCTTTTTATCGATGTAACTCCTAGGTCCAAAAGTGGAACAGAAACATTCCTGTTAAGGCTAAGAAACAGTCTTTGCTAAAAAAGGAGCGCCTCGGTATGATGGGTTTGTCCAAGGGTTACATACCCAACACCATCAAGGAGGCGCTCTTAT
>NZ_JCAUBA010000027.1:0-68451 GCF_059692235.1 Paenibacillus sp. J2R1T-4
GGTCTCATTATACCTTTGTCTCTTGTCGCCCATCGTTAACACCTCTCGGTTTTGGTATATTCATTATCTGTTTACCGAGTTATGGGTGTCCACTTTTTATTCTAGGTGCATTTGAGGGTTTAGATGTATAAATCTTCGACATATAGAGCAGTAAACGGCCTGTTTTCCGGGTTAGATGTCGAATTCG
Source organism: Paenibacillus sp. J2R1T-4 (assembly GCF_059692235.1). NCBI lineage: Bacteria > Bacillati > Bacillota > Bacilli > Caryophanales > Paenibacillaceae > Paenibacillus > Paenibacillus sp. J2R1T-4. The sequence continues at coordinate 188 of NZ_JCAUBA010000027.1, forward strand.
TATACATCTACCCTGCAATAATCTGATCGAAGAAGCTTCTCTTCTAAAGTCGAACAGAAAGGACAGGAAGGTGGAGCGGAGAAACGAAGTGTTTGCCTTTGTGTTTGGGTTCCTACCTCTAAAAATATAATCAAGGGAACCCAAACACAACAGCAATCGGAGCCCACCTTCCTGTCCTGCCATAGGCACAACTGAACTCAACCGTGAAGGGCCGCTAGAGTGATCTTCTTTAGCGCTTTTTCTGGTATTGTTTTAGCCAATTTACACTCATACATATACTTCCAATCCAGATGACATACTAAAAGGTGTGGCACAAGGAGGGAGGTGAGCGGGGTGGCTAGCGATCAAGTAAAACGACATGCAGAGAAAATAATGGAAAGCTGCGGCAAGCTGCAGAATATGACAACCGACGAGGCGATCCGCAACGAATTATCCAAGATCAAAGAATATTGCAGGGAAATCGAGAGTCAGATTTGAGAGCAGCGAGAGGGCTGGATAGGATCCGGTGCTCTCGTTTTCTATTATTCCATGGAACCTGCACTTTTTTGCGATTTCTATCGTGACATCTACCAATATTTAAGATACATTAATACCGAATGCGTAATCCGGGGGGTATGCGATTGTTTGGAGTTGATAACCTATTACTAAACTTTCTTTTTATTCTGATGGCCGTTCTTGTTTTTTTTTCACTCGGTCTTTATAAGAAGAAAAGTTTCAAACTCATCATTGGAGGCTTCTGCAGTAGTGCCGTAGTATTCTGCATGACATTCCCCTTCACGGTATTCCCAGGTTACATCTACGATCTAAGAATTGTTCCTTTCCTGATCTCTATTCTATACGGCGGATTTACATCTGGTTTCCTTGTATCCATAGTGCTCCTCTTATTTAGGTATATGCTAGGCGGAGATGGTTTTGAGGTGACAGTGGTTGCCTATATGCCAATGTTTGTAATAACGATGCTGTTTCTCAAAATAACAAGAAGTCTTCCTAACAAATTATACATCATGTTTGGAACAGCGCTAGCTTTGACTTCGTCATTGAGCGTGTCTATAAGCACATTAATGATGAACGATGTAGACGGTGAACAACATGCATCGTTTTTTGTTTATTATTGCGTTCTTGTATCCGTATGTATGTGGGTATGTTTGTATATTATTGAGACTACGAGAGAAAACATTAGAATGCGGGATGAAATACAACGATCGGAGAAATTACATGTTCTAGGAGAGCTTGCAGCAACCATCGCGCACGAAATACGGAATCCGCTTACGGTTGCCAAAGGGTTTATCCAATTGCTCGTAACTCGTTCACGGGATGATACCGATATAAGATATTCAAACATCGTTCTGGACGAAATAGATCGAGCGGAAACGATTATATCCGATTATCTCACTTATGCCAAGCCTGAGGCCGGAAAAATCGAAAGAATTGATGTGAAAGTACAATTATTAAATATTATTAATATAATGGAATCCTATGTTATTTCCCACGGCCATATCCTTACCTACAAATTGGAAGAGTCTTTATTTATAGATGGAGAACATAAAAAAATATCTCAAGTGATGGTGAATTTATTCAAAAATGCCGTTGAAGCGATGGAGGAAAGCGGTGCGATCAAGGTGACAGCCTATATGGATAAAAATAAGAATGTTGTGATCGAAGTCTCAGATACCGGTGTAGGCATGACCAGTGAACAAATGTCTCTACTTGGCAACCCCTTTTATTCCACGAAAGCAAAGGGGACAGGACTCGGGCTAATGGTAACTTATCGAATCATTGAAGCTCTGCATGGAGAGATCAAGGTGACAAGCGAAAGAGCGAAGGGAACAACATTCACGGTTACGATTCCCAGTGCATCATAAATGAAACAGCAGGCGCGGGGCGCCTGCAGCTTTGGTGTTCAAGCGGATTCGATACGCGAGTGAGCTGAGTTGTTTATCTTGATTAATTGCCCTTCGACAGGCCTGCCGACCGATAGGATTTGCATTCCGTACTGCGCTGCGAGTTGCCGAGCTTCATCTTGACTATATAAATTCCGACCGTCCGCAAGGATAGGGTTTCGCATGATGACACTACATGCAGCCCAGTCGAGGTCACGAAACTCCGGCCATTCGGTAAGCAGTACTGCGGCGTCGCTTTCATAGAGAGAGGAGCAGGCGTCGGGATATAGCTTGATACGGGGGTCTGGAAAGCTGCTGACGACAGGATCGTAAGCATGAACCTCGGCCCCTGCCGCACAGCATAGTGCGGCAATGCGAATGGAGGGAGCCTCGCGAATATCGTCCGTATTCGGTTTAAAAGCGAGGCCGAGCAGCGTTATACGTCTGCCTGCCAGTCCCCCAAGGGCGTCTGCTATTCTTTGTACCAGACGCTCAGACTGACCTCTGTTAATACGCTCTGTTGCTTCAAGAAGCTGCGTATTCCAATTGAGCCCTTCACCGAGACTCCGCAATGCACGAATGTCCTTCGGGAAGCATGAACCGCCGTATCCGATCCCTGCCTGCAGGAAGGCGGTGCCGATTCGCGGGTCCATTCCTATGCCGCGTGCGATATCATCCACGGTGGCATCAAGCTGCTCGCAGAGCTCTGCGAACATGTTGATGTAAGAAATTTTCATCGCTAGAAAAGCGTTCGCCGCGTATTTGATCAACTCCGCACTTTGAGGCGAACAATTTTGGATGGGGGCTGCTAAGCCGGAGTATAGTTCACTCATCCGCTTTTTACTTTCTTCCGAACGACAGCCAACGATGATTCGATCCGGATGGAAAAAGTCATGCAGGGCACTGCCCTGTCTCAGAAACTCGGGATTATGAACAACATCGATTTGCTGCTGTCCTTTCGTATGCATTACCTGAATCAAATGAGCAACAGAGTCCGTCGTTCCAACGGGAACCGTACTCTTGATCACAAGAAGCTTACTGGAAGTGATGTGCTCGGATACGCTTATTGCTGCATCCCAGAGATGCGAAAGGTCGACATCCCCGTTAGGCAGAGAAGGGGTACCCACGGCGATGATCAAAACCTCGGATTCTTGTACGGCAAAGGCAACGTTGGTGGTAAACCGGATTCTGTTCTCTCTGCGAACGTACTCCAGCGTGTCATCAACTCCAGGCTCCCATATGGTTGGGCGTCCTGCGGTCAACGCCTCAATCTTCCCTCTATCCTTGTCGCAGCATATGACTTGATGGCCCAGCTTGGCGAGACCGATCCCTGTTACCAGACCGACATAACCCGTTCCGATTACGGATACCTTCATCAATCGTTCCTCCTTCATTAAGCATAATCACAACTTATAATGCCATTGTCTTTTCGATTGGTTCTCTACCTTTGCTCAGAGACTGCTCGTAACCCTCTAACAGACGGTCGAAGACGGCTTCCCACGACTGTGTCAGAGCATAGTAACGTCCGTTGCGTCCCCATGCTAGCAGACGCCCAGGTTCCTCGACGATTTCTTGAATTGTTGATGCAAGTGATTCTGCGCTGCGAGGTGTACATAGCCTACCTGTCTTTTTGTCGGTCACAATCTCTTGAACCCCGCCGGAATTTACGCAAAGCGAGGGGATACCGGATGCGAGTGCCTCTAGAACGACGTTGCCGAATGTTTCTGTACCTGAGGGAAAAACGAGCAGATCAGAAGAAGCGTAAAGCTCAGCCAATGCATCGCCGGACTTGTTGCCGGTGAATGTTGTATTCTCTGGCATATGCTGCTGGAGTTCTGCTCTCATCGGACCTTCCCCCACTATGAGCCAATGTATTCTTTGTTGGACATCGTCAGGAAGCATGGAGATTGCCACAGGCAGCAGATCCAGATCTTTCTCGGGTGCGAGTCGCCCCACATAAAGGAACAGTAAAGGTTCTTTTATCCCGTAGTGCTCTCGAATATTGGTGTTTCGTTTGTTCGGATGGAATAAAGTGCAATCGACACCACGCTTCCATAGTTCAACGTGTCGGATGCCATTCTGATTAAGCCGCGTGCGTGTCTCCTCTGAAGGAACGAAGGTAGTCAGACAAGTGTCATGAAACCAGCGGATATAACGCCATATCCAAGGACTTGCAAACGAAAGTCGATAGTACTCCAGATATTTGTCGAAATGGGTGTGATAGGAGGCAACATGAGGAACGCCCAGTTTCTTGCCATAGTGTAAGCCAGCGAGTCCTAAGTTGAATGGGGTGGCGAGATGAAGAAGATCCGGTCGAAAAGAATGAAGCCTGCTGCGGACAGCAAATAGATTCGGAAGTGCTAGTCGGCATTCTGGATACATGAAGAATGGAAGACTGGCGTAACGGTGAATATTGCCGGTAAACAAGTGCTCTCCCTCACAATCAGGGGCAAACACCTCATGGGGTACTCCCCGCAGATCCAAATGGCGTGTCAAACGCTTTAGCGTAAGTGCCACACCGTTCACCTGCGGGTAAAAAGTGTCCGTGAATAGAGCGATGCGCATGCAATCCCTCCTTTTCTGGTTAGCTCCATCTTATGAGAGTATCGTTATGACAGGATTAACGGGAAGTGAAGTGTTTGTGAAGCCGTGTGCAGGACACCGCAACTTATTCCCACAAAAAGGATATAATCTAATATGTTCCATGATTTGGGGGTCATATGTATGATGAGCTATCGGAATAGAATGATTCTATTAGCAGCTGCAATCCTAATAGTTATCACGCTTGGTTTCTTATACTCAACGTCACGAATCGATGAGGAGCTTGTGATCGTCACCCCAGAGAGTACTGCTACTGCAACTGAAACACTGCTTCCAATTCCTACTGCTGCTCCTGCAATAACATCGAGACCCTCCCCGATACCTGTTAAGAACGTTGTCGATGAAATCATACAGAACGATATTCGGACCATCCGAATATTCGAAAGATCGATGCAGGATTATTCAGCTCATGAAACACCTTTCTTTTCCGTTCCGGATCCAACCGTTATGATATTCCCCAGGACACTTCATCCTTGGACCGCAGAGGATCTGGCTCAGCTTCCGAACAGGGTGAAGATTAGTTCATCTACCACTAAATCCGAGATTCCGTTCTCAACCACTCCATTAAAACCGGGCGACTCTACATCCGTTCCCCTCACTCTGATATTAAAGGACGTGCCTCAAGAGGATTTGCTTATCCGCTTCCTCTCCGTGGACGGTAAGCAAGAGAAACAGCTGATCTTACGATATTCGCAACCGATTGGATACACGGTTACTTCAGCAGATGATCCGCATCTAGAGAAATATATGTCCATGCTGAAGGAGGGGCTTTACATCAATCATTATGTGGAGTTGGGCAAGCGTTACACGTACCGGTTTCAATTCACTCACGATATGAATCGGGATAGTGTGCAGGAAAAGCTGCTCGGCTCATTGAAAGGCAGCAAGAATCTCAGCTATGAGTGGAGCTGGGACAATGACAAGGTGCTAAAGCTTCAACTGGATCTCAGGGAGGAAGCCAATTCCCCTTTTATCCCCATTTATCTGAACGGAGTCCGAAATAAAGAAGGATATAGGCTGTCGAGCGAGAGAGCAATACGTATCCAGCCATCTCGCCCTCAATCCTTGTACCAGATCAATCTGACTGAATTAAGCAAAACAAGCTTGTTCTCTTCCTCCATGCATTATGATGGAATTGATGTTTCCCCCTCTGGGAGCTATGGATTGGCCGTTGAAGTAGCTTCCAATGAGATGCACTCGATCTATGCATACTCCCTCATTGACATGAAGGGCCATATTCTGAAATCATTTGGCATTGATGAGATTCATCTCACGAAGTGGTCGCCGGACGGCAATTCCTTTTACTATTTACGCAACAATATCATCATGCAATACTCCATGAACAGCGGTGAACAGAAGGTATTATGGACGCCTCCCGATCAAGCAACACATTCGAGAGTCGTATCATTGGATATGGATCCTAAGACTGGGCAATTGGTGGTAGGCTGGGGCACTCACGATGAAGATGGGCAGTTCACTTATGATTTCTATGTTCTTTCTAATCTTGGAAAAGAGCCCATGCGGATTCCGAATGTCGGTACTTTTTCCTGTTATGAAGGGCCTTGTTTCTTATATAGTCTTCGCATGATCGAGAATGGTGAGATGTATATGGAATCCTATCTGGACAAGGAGAATCCTCCACGGCACACTGCCTATATGCTCAATCTGTCTACTGGGGCCAAAAAGGAAGTGGAACAGAGAATCCAGGATGCAGGCTTGCCGGGGACCATGTTAGATATAGGGAAGGGCCGATTATTAAGCCATAAGCATGACCAAGACTGGTATATCGTGGATAAGAATAGCGGCAGTACCGCTGTGTTCGAGCTGATCCCTAAGGAGGTTAGCATGGTCAGTAAATGGGGGGACTACTTGTATTTCTTCGATGCCCTGAGATAAGTGAAGCTAATTTCAATACCTGTAAGAAAACAACAAATACGGATCCGTCAAAGGAGAAATTATCAAATGTCTCTATCTACATTACTAGCAAGGTGTGTCCCTGAAACGGTTGGTGTATCTTCTGCTGGTCTAACTGCTTTTATCGAAGCCGTGGAAGCGAATCAACTCGGATTGCATAGCTTCATGTTGCTGCGTCATGGCAAGGTTGCAGCTGAAGCTTGGTGGTCGCCTTACAGTCAAGAGCGTAAACATATGGCATTCTCCATCAGTAAAAGCTTCACCTCAACAGCGGTAGGGCTGGCGATAAATGAGGGATTACTAACTATTGAAGATAGAGTGGTATCCTTTTTCCCTGATAAGGAAGTCATCGAGCATGCTTACCTCCAAGAGATGCGAGTCAAGCATTTGCTCACGATGACAGCAGGGCATGCGAAGGATACAATGGATACTGTATTCCAACGCCAAGATGGTGATTGGGTTCAAGCTATGCTGGACGTGCCAGTCGAGTACGAGCCTGGAACTCATTTTGTATATAACAGCGGGGCCAGTTATATGCTGTCCGCCATTCTCGACAGGCTGACTGGACAATCTGTTCACGGGTATTTACAGTCACGGTTATTTGAACCACTCGGTATCACTGGCACTTCGTGGCAAGCTTGTCCACGAGGGATAAGCTGCGGGGGGTGGGGATTGGACTTGAAGACGGAGGATATTGCCCGATTCGGACAGTTATACTTACAGAATGGAGTATGGGATGGCCAACAGATCATACCAGCGGCTTGGGTTGAGGCAGCTACGTCCTATCAGGTTTCTAACGGAAATGAGGGCGGAATTGATGGGCATCAAGGGTACGGCTACCAGTTCTGGCGGTGTCGAAATGGTGCCTATCGTGCGGCCGGCGCATTCGGGCAATATTGTATCGTCATGCCGGAGCAAAATGCGGTGCTTGCCATAACCTCAGGAACGACCAATATGCAGAAAATACTGGACATGGTGTGGGAGCATTTATTGCCTGCTATGGCTGAGGGTGAATGGCCAACAAATGAAAGAGAGTATCAAAAATACACGAATGCAATAGCTTCACTGTCGTACCCGCCGCTTTCCTCAGCCTATATATCTCCTCTTGCCCAGCAAGTAAGTGGACAACGCTATGAGCTGGAGGACAACGAACGGAATCTGCGGTATACCAGAATCCATTTCCGAGAAGATGCGTGTGAGATTACAGTCGGGGGTAAGCAAGGTGAGATGAAGATACTTTGCGGAATGGGAAATTGGCTCGAGGGAGTTATGCCGGATCACGGCACAATAATCCCTATTCTTGCAAGCGGCAAGTGGGAAAGTGAGAACACTTTTATCATGAATTGGAGATTTGTGGAGTCGCCTTTTATTGATGTGTTAACATGCACTTTTGATGAGGACCGTGTGAGTATAAGGATAGATTTTTTGAGAGGTTCTGCGGTGTTGCTTGGAAAAAAAGCAGAATAAGATTCTAAGTATCGTCATCTTGAGAGAGGTAGGATTCTGTGGGTTCATTCAAATATTGTCCGTTGTGTGCAGAAAAGTTGGTAGGGGAGTACCAAGTTGGAAAAAGCTATCCTCACTGTCCCACGGGGCATTACACTTATTATGCGAATCAGTCAGTTGGAGCAGTAGCAATTATTGCGGATCAGGGACGTGTTTTGTTAGAACGCAGAGCAATTCAAACTGGTTATGGATTGTGGGCATTGCCAGGTGGGATGGCCGAACAAGCAGAATCGATTGAGGAATGCGTAACCAGAGAGGTATTGGAAGAAACGGGTCTCGTTGTTGCCGTAACGAAATTATTGGATGTGATCGGCGGGAAAAAAGTTTGCATTGTCTTCTATGAGGTCCGTATCACGGGCGGTTCCCTCCAAAAGTCGGAGGAATCGTTAGAACTGGCTTGGTTCTCGCCGCTAGATATTCCCTTTGAGCAGTTTGCCTTTCATCGGCATCGAGAAGTATTAGAACGATGGCTGGAAGGTCAGGGATCGGTTTGACAGAGTAATAGTAATGGATCATAATAAAGACAATAGCACTAGGGGAAGCACCTCACAAAGCCAAACACCAAACGTGTTGCTTTGGTGAGGTGCTATTTGTTTGGATGAGGAGGCGAATCGCATAATGAGAAGGAACAAAAAAGATGGGGAACAGATCAAGGAGCAGCAGATCACTTACGATATATATGCGGCTATGCCGGATGACGGACACCGTTATGAGATTTTCGAGGGGGAGCTTGAGATGATGTCCCCTGGACCGTCAACGACTCACCAATCCGTAAGCGGAGAACTTGAATTCCTGTTAAAACAGAGCTGCAGATCGGATTATATCATTTATCATGCGCCGCTTGATGTGATATTGAGTGAGAGGAATGTCGTGCAACCGGATATTATGATGATTCACCGCAGTCGACAGCATATTGTAACTTTGAGAGGAATTGAAGGTCCGCCTGACCTGGTAGTGGAAATTATTTCACCGGGCTCCCGTAAGCGGGACAAAATAGACAAAATGTGGATTTACGCCAAACATGGGGTTCCTGAGTATTGGATTGTAGATTCCGATGCGAGGATACTGGAGCAGTATCGGCTTCATGGTGAGCTTTACGAGCTCTTCAATCTATTTGAAGGCAATGAGAAGGTAACTTCAGATAAGCTGCCTTGTGTTTCTTTTGTCATCAGCGATATATTTAGTGAAATGTCGATTGCGGAAAGGAAAGAATGATAAGCCAGGTTCCCTGATTCTATGGACTTGCAATCATAGGTAGTATTTGGCATACAAAAAATCCTCGACGGGATGCGTCGAGGACTTGTGTTAGCTAATTATTGCGGGGGCAGGATTTGAACCTGCGGCCTTCGGGTTATGAGCCCGACGAGCTACCGGGCTGCTCCACCCCGCGACATTCGTTAAGTTTCACCAGTTTCATCCGGAGGTCCTTAGTATAGCTCATATTGGATGAGAACACAAGCAGAAGCGATAATATTCTCTATAAGCTATTTACATGGGGAATCCATTGGGGGAGAATGGAAGAGAAAAACTCGATGCAGAAACGAGGAGATACGGTGAAGATCTTTATTATGTCCGATATGGAAGGCGTATGCGGCGTGATTAGTCACGATGAATGGGTTACACCTCAGGGCCGGTATTATGCGGAAGGCAAGGAGTTGCTCACTCTGGAAGTGAATGCAGCGATTGAAGGGTTTGCTGCTGCGGGGGCAACGGAGTTTCTCGTTGCGGACGGGCATGGTTACGGAGGCATTAATCATTTGATGCTCGACAAGCGGGCTCAATTTGTGCGTGGGCCGCTTCCCGGACCTTATCCGTTCATGCTGGATGGAACGTTCGACGCCATGGCCTGGGTAGGACAGCATGCGAAGGCTGGCACCGAATGCGCACAAATGGCCCATACCGGCTGGTTCGACGTCATCGATTACAATATAAACGGAGTATCCGTCGGAGAATTCGGGCAGATGGCTTTGTGCGGTGCATCTCTTGGAGTGCGGTCGATCTTCGGGGCAGGCGATGAAGCTTTCACGAAGGAAGCGGCAGAGCTGATCCCGGGAATCGAGACGGTAAGCGTCAAACGTGGGATATTGCCTGGAAGCGGGGACGAATGCACCGTAGACGAATATAAAGATCGCAACAACGGAGCGATCCATATCGCACCTGAGATTGCTCGGGAACGGATTCGCCAGGGAGCGGAGCGGGCATTGTCCAGGTTCGCGAACAACCGGGAACAGTTCCCTCTGTTGAAGTTTGAACCGCCGTTCTCGCGGGAAGTCCGCTACCGCAGCGGTGGAACGAATGGGGCGCGCACGATGGTGTCCGAGCATCCGGACAGCGTAATCGGACTGTTGAACGGGAAGATGAGGCTGAAGGAGTAGCTGGTTCACGTTGAGATGAAAGGACTGTCTCGTTAACCAAGAGAATTTTCTTTTAACGAGAATGGTAGTTTTGGATCAAGAGGAGGGAGTTAATCACTCCCTCCTTCTTGATTAGATAACGCTTTAACTTTTTGCCACTCCGCGATATGCTTCTCTAGAATCCCGATAACCACGTCCAGATCCTGCACGAAGTTTTCTTTGTCGCCTGACTTGATCGCTCCATAGGAGTTTATTACCTCGGGTGCCAAGGGGGTGAAAGGCGGCAAATTAGCAATTAATCGCTGCAGCCTGTCCTCCAGTGGTGTAACGGTCAAAATTGCCACTGATTGTGGAGCTTCTCTCAGCTGTTCTACGGGTTTCTCACTCTTTGCTGTTTTTGTAACTTCCTTCGCAACTTCTTTCGCCTTTGCCGCTTTTTCCCTCTCTGCACGATTCTGCCTGAACACGGACCAGGTCTCAAGAAGCTCAGGTCCTGATTTATACAATAACTTCCCCTTGGTGTTATCTGAAATATCCTTATCTTTAAACAAGCTGGCGATCTTCTTCACATCACTCACGAACATCTCATCTCTTGCCACAATCAAGGCCAAGGTATCGCGATGCTCGATTGCCAAATCCTTGAGAGGCATCAACTGCTCTTCCGTCAGCCTATCTTTCTTAATTTCCGTACCGCTGATGATCAATTTTCGTACAGCCTTACCGAACTTCAACAAATCCACTTTGTTCTTGATATAGGCTTCTGGCTTGCCGAGTTTGCTAGAAACAAATTTAATAGAGCTTTTGAACTTGGGATCATTGAGCAGTTTATTGAACGCTTCGGCTTCTTCTATGGGAGAAAAGCCCTCTCGGGTCAAATTTTCGGCAATTTGCTCCAAATAAATTTCGGTCTCGTCGGTAAGGGTGGAAACGATGCAGGGAATGGTCGGTAGCCCTAACGTGCTGCAAGCCTTGTATCGTCGGTTGCCATATATGATTTTGTAACGGCCGTCATGGGTTGATCTTACCTTGATCGGAGATAGCAAGCCGAGCTCCCCGATGCTGGTCATTAATTCTTGCAAAGAATCTTCATCAAACTGATATCTGGGTTGATCCTTATCTTCGTCAATTAAATGTGTAGCAATCTGGATAATGTCCATTTGATTTCTCCTATCGTTCGATTAGGTCGCACCGTAAGGCAGAGCAGCAGATGGGGACACCCGTATTATATACCACGCCGTAGATTAGCGCATCCTTTGCAGAAGACATTTCCAGTAGACGGCACTTGATTAGTAGCAACAACGCACAAAAAAACCGCGAAACTAGCGTTCCGCGGACATGCTTGCTTTCTTCTTATAAGCAATCTTAGATAGTGTAATGCTAACTTCATATAAAATCAGGAGGGGGACAATCACCAGTATATCGGAGATCAGATCAGGCGGGGTAATGGTGATCGATAGCACAGCCAGACCGAAGTAAGCGAGCTTGCGTGCTTTGGCTAACCGCCAAGGGTCTATGATACCTAGCCTGGTAAGGAACAGGATGACGACCGGCATCTCGAACAGCAGCCCGAACGGAAGGGTCAGGTTGAGCATGAAGCGGAAATATCGTTCGGCTGTATACATCGCTAGCACTTGCCCCTGCGCCATTTCTTTCATAAAGTCGAACACCATCGGAAATAACACGAAATAACCGAAGCTGATGCCGACTGCGAACAGGATTGCCAAGGCAGGAATATAAGCGAGTGTGGCTTTGCGCTCTTCCTTGCTTAGCGCGGGTCTGATGAACTGCCAGAGCTGTAAGCCTATGATGGGTATCGTAACTCCTAGGGCGAACACGCCTGATATCACGAAGTAAACCCACAGCAGATCTGTTGGTCCGAGGACGGTCAATTGACCGCCCGCGTCCTTGGCTAGAAGCTTGTACAGCTTGGGAGCATATAAGAAAGCTCCGATCACAGCGATGAGGAAGGAAATCAGCACAATAATGATTCGCTTGCGCAGCTCTTCCAAATGACCTAACAAATGCATGTCCTTTTCTTTCATAGGCTATTTGGGGTCGATGGAAGTGGAGGACTGCTTGAGTGCCGCTTTTTCCTCGGCTTTCCCTTCATCCTCTCCACTCATCAAACCTCTGGTCGCGCTTTTGAATTCGCTCAGGGTGCGTCCGAACGCTTTGCCCAGTTCTGGAAGCTTGGAAGGCCCAAATATAATTAGAGCTATGATCAGAAGCAAGATCAGACCGGGAATTCCTATATTGCCAAAAGGCATGACGCTTCATTCCTTCCTGATTAGAATTTAAAACCAGTGATAGCAACTACAGCAGGGCGAGGCATGCTGTCTCCCGGACGATGCGGCCACATACTGGTTGGCTTGCTGAGATCAGTAGTATTTTCTCCAGGATGCTGAACGGCAAGGAAGAGGGTGCTCTCATCCGGTGTGAACCAAGGTCCGGTCAATTCGGCATCCGTAGGGGCGGAAGCGAACTGAAGAGCGTCCCCTTTGGCGGAACCAGATATTGGAATGATGAACATGCCATTATTTCCGAAGGAAGTATGAACTCCTTTATTCATGCTGCTGGAGGAGATGTCTGTTACGGTCCACAGATTCCCGTTGCTGTCGAAGGTCAGATTATCCGGTGCGCTGAAGCCGCTTTGACGGCCGCCCGCTGCGAAGATCTCAAAATCGAATTCCATAGCGCCAAGATCGGAATCCTTCTCGAAGAAGCGAGTAATATGTCCATGAATGTTGCCGTGGTTATCGTTATTCGTGTGGGCAACGAAGAATGTGTTATCGAATGGACAAATCTCGATATCCTCAGGGCGATCCGTCGGAGTTGCCCCCAGAATAATAGCAGCCTCGTGAGTATAAACGGCAACGTCTGCTTGGGTTTTGAACTTGGCTTGCAGATCTTCTTTTTTCTTGCCGAGCAGGGCAGGTACTTTATAATTGGCGTCGTTAAGCAGCTTCTGCACCGCTTCAATCGTCAAAGCGATCCACTTGCCTTTTTTCAAATCAGCTGCATAAAGGGTGCCTTCTCTTAGAAGTTGAGTGTTCGCTTTACCTTTGATCGGATCGAATATTCCCTTGCTGATGTATTTGTAAATGCAGGCATCCTTCTTGTCGTCTCCCATGTATACAACCGCTCTGCCGTCTTTGGCCAAGCCCATAGCGGTATTCTCATGATTGAAACGGCCGAGACTTGTATGCTTGCGAAGATGGAAGTTTTCGTCGAACGGGTCCACTTCTATAACCCAACCGTAATGGGTGGCGTCGAGGCCAGCTTCTGCGCTAGTTTCTTCGAAGTTTTCCTCACAGGACAACAGTGTATTCCACAGCGTCATCCCGCCTGAACAGTTGGCGAATGTGCCTTGCACAGTCGTTGCATGATTGACGGAGCTTGTCCCGGCGGCTACACCTTCTAACTCGAAAGGAGTGAGACCGGTGACGCGGCGCGCATATTTGGAGCTTGTATCCATATTCCATACGCCGTTCTCATCACGATATACCTCAATGATGGATCCACCCTGTACATAGAGAGCTTTTTCGATTTGTGCCTGGGTCAGCTTGCCATTCTTCTTGCCGTGAACGAATATTTCGCTGGAATACTCATGGTTAACCCATAGCAAACCGCGATTGTTGGAGCCCTCAATGGGAAAATAGACCGTGAAATCATTGTTAAATCCGAAGGTGTCGCCTTTCTTATTGATCACGTCGCCGAATGCAGCGACAACATCGTATTTGTACCCTTTCGGCAGCAGCAGATGGTCTTCCTTGGAAGGGTTGATCGGATCGAAGTAACCTGAAACTTTATTCGTTTTATAGCCAAAAAGATGGTCAGCGCTGGCAGCACCCGCTTTCCCTTCCGTCAATGAACCTAAACCTGCAGAAGCAACAGCAAGAGCAGCCGTTCCTTGACCCAAAAAAGATAGAAACTTGCGGCGATTAATCGTTTCCATGGTTTCACCCTTCCTCATTTTCCCGATACTTGGGCGGGATATGTAGTTATTGTAGCGGTCAAGTGTAATAGGAGTGTGAAATGCAGCTTAAGATATTGTTAACGCCAGTGTCTAAGTGTACAAAACAAAAAACCTGACCACAAATGGCCAGGTTATTAATGTTGGGTTGTCTCTGAACTTGTTTGGAGAGGGGAGAGTCCGTTCCGATCAGATAGCCAGTTGTAACGTAGGTTATTTTACGGGAATAGGTGGTTTGAACGAAAATAACAAATGATACTATGGCTTATTTAGTTTGTTTTAGGGGGAATCCTATCAATTACACCCAAATAAAGGATAGTAGAATAGGCTATTTGCCAAGAGAGATATGAATGTGCTCAAATAACCAATAGTAAGATTGCTTATCCGTTGACCCTCCCTCGAACAGGGACAATTATCCTACCTTCAACCAACCATCTCATATTTGGTGTGTTCTAATAGAGCAATCTGGAGCTAGACTACCAGGCATAAGCTTCAGGTGCTGGCTTGCCAGGTCCAGGGAAAATTTCATCCAATCGCTTCAAAGTATCTTCGCTGAGTGTTACTTCTGGTACCCGCAGAGAATCTTCCAACTGCTCAAGCGTACGCGGTCCAATGATCGGAGCAGTAACAGCCGGGTTAGCTAATACCCACGCCAGTGCAACGACATCTTCCTTCTCGCCGAGCTCGCCGCAGAGTGCGGAGAATTGCTCCAATTGCCTGCGGAACTTCTCGATCCGCTCTACGGAGCGGGTGCTCCTTGCGCCCGAACCGGATAAGGCATTGCGGCCTAACAGACCTCCCGCCAACGGGCTCCATGGGATTACACCTAGGCCAAGGCTTTGAGCGGCCGGCAATACTTCCAGTTCAGGCAACCTTTGCGTGAGATTATATAAATGCTGCTCCGATACGAGACCAAGGAAATGGCGGGCTTTGGCTTCCGCTTGCGCAACTGCAATGTGCCAGCCTGCAAAGTTGCTAGAGCCGACGTAGCCAATTGAACCCTTGTTCACAGCAGCCTCGAATACGCCCCACAGCTCATCCCAAGATACATTTCGATCGATATGGTGCATTTGATAGAGCTCGATATGATCAGTCTGAAGCCTGCGGAGGGAGGCTTCCAGATGTCGGCGTATTTTGTAGGAGGACAGTCCGCGGGGTTCATTCGGTCCATCGTTCGGGTCACCCATTGTACCGTACACTTTGGTGGCAAGCACAACTTTCTCCCGGCGATTGCCGCCTTGTGCGAACCAGCGCCCGATGATCTCCTCGGTCCAACCTTGCTTGCCTGTACCTCCATACACATTGGCAGTGTCGAAGAAGTTGATCCCTGCATTCAGGGCGGCATCCATAATGCGGAATGCTTCTCGTTCTTCTGTCTCCGGTCCGAAATTCATCGTGCCCAGACATAAACGGCTTACCTTCAATCCTGATTTACCCAAGCTGGTATACTGCATCATTCATCCTCCCGTTTCTCTTGATTGATAGGGTTGTTTGTATCCCTTGATTCCAGAAAACTAGCAGCTGACGAATGCTTTCATTATACTAGAGTTAGAACTGTAAGGACAATTTCCAAATTGCTTTTCTGGTTACTTTAAACAAAGATCTCGCCCTCAAGAGGACGAGATCGAATGTCACACTGTGCTAACTGCTTGCACGAAGTCATCTACATCGTACACGAACCCAAACGCAAGAGCCACCCTCCATAATGCCAGCTCTTTATTAAGCTCTTGCCGTGCCGTTTCTTTGTTCTCCACGGCTGTCACGGCCTGACGGATCGCGGAGCAGATGATCCCGTGTTTGGTCATATCCGCCATGCCGCCGGGGGATAACAGCAGACACCAGTTGATCGCGAACCCGGTATAGATCAAATGGTTAATTCCATGCTCTTTGCATAAGGCAAAGAGCTGGCTCGAAGTGGCAGCTATACCCTCGTCGCCTTGCGGCTCGGATTCCTTCAGAAAGCGAACATGAGGGGAGCCCTTAGCGATATCTGCTTGATTGTGAGCCCCCGGGAACACTTTGGCGGATCTAAAGTCACGTAATTGTGCATGCACCGGATCTCCCGCGATCCTCTCGGGTGAAGGGGGTTCTTCACCTGCGAGCTGAGCAGCTATACCGTAACCAGGATAGTGAGAATAGTAGTCGCGGCCCCCAACAACGTGAAATAGCTTGAGTCCGGACCCGCGGACGGCACCTAGCAACTGCGGAAAAATATGTCTGCTAATGGCATACGATCTAGGCGTGTATTCAACGGCCCGGCGCCAACCAGGGTACTGTTCGGGAGTACCGATGTCCCAAGCATGCATCACCACAACGGCGGTATGCTCCAGACTGAGCGGCAAATCGGTTTTCTGCCAACCGCCGTATCCTTCGCCTGGAACATCCAGTGTGAGGTCAGCATCAAAATGTTGATAGTAGTTTGTGGGTACTATTACGGGTTCCATTGTTAACTAACCTCCTCGTACATTGTGCTACTATTTGATGGCTCCCGCTGCCCGGACCTGTTCGGTATAGGCGTCAAGCAGCTTTTGACCGCCCAACTCATTCAGGATCTTGTCGAGCACTTTCTTCCATTCCGTCGAAGGCAGCTCGCCGAGAGCGATTTTGGCCATCGTTTCATTCTCAAGCTTCTGCTGAGCTACAAGATCAACACCTTCAGGAGGCGAGACGTTAGTGCCGATCGGTGCAGAGATTGGATAACTGTCAACCTTTTTCAGCATAGCTCGTTCCTCTTCCGTCATGCGCGGATCAATGACCTCAAGGCCGAGTGTTTGCGGCTGCTCCGGACTGAACACTTGATAGATTCCGAGCCAGTTGTTCTTATCCTCAATGTCCCTCTTGATCGCGTCAGGGATGAGTGTAATCTTATTGCCGCTGCGAGTATAGTGCACGCCCTCTTTCCCGTAGTGGGTAAGGATATAGCCTTCTTCGCTAAGTAAATAATCTATTACTTGTAATGCCTTTTCAACCTTCTTAGGGTTCTTGGCGGCAATTTTGGTTACAACAGCCGACATGGAAGGCAGATTTTCCTGCCAGCCCGGAACCTTGTCAACAGCGTTAAAAGCAGTCCATTTGGCATTCGGGTTGATTCCTTTGCTCTGAGATGCAGGGGAGGAAGGAATGCTCGTTAAGCCGAATTTGCCCGTGTAATCGCGAATCATGCCGACTCTGCCCTGAATTGCCTTATCAATATGCGCAGTTCCTTTTTGAAGAAACCAGTCAGGGTCCACAGAACCGTTCTTCACCATCCGGTTAATATCACGGAGCGCGGCCTCAGCGCGGTAATCCATTTGGTAGTGAATGAGCTTGTTGTCCTTTACATACAAGGCACCCTCAAGGCCGTTGGCCACGAATTGGGGCCAGTCGATTGTAATTCCATTCCCTCCTGCGGAAACAGAGAAGCCATACGTATCCTTCTTGCCATTGCCGTCCGGATCATCATTAGTAAATGCTTGCGCTACCTTCTCGAACTCCGCCAGATTGGTAGGAACTTTTAAGCCGAGCTTATCCAGCCAGTCTTGACGAACATACCATGACACAGGAGATTTTACCAGAGTAGGAATGGGAATACGTTGAATTTCCGGCTTCGTCTTATCCATGGAAAACCGCTTGAAAACAACATCTTGTGTAAACCATTTGAAATAACCAGGAAGCTTCTCTGGGCTTACATAAGTATTCAAATCAACAAGCATATTATTGTTTTTATACTCCAACGCTTTGAGCCCGCCAGACAATATGAGATCGGGTGAATCGTTCGAGGCGAGTCGTACGTTCAGCTTGTTGTAACGGTCTTCACCATTCAACATGTTGTAGTTCAACTTAAGTTCGATATTGAGCTTCTTTTCAATGGCCATTCTTACGAAATCATCATTTCCTGACGGCAAGGCTGCACTAGCGTTAGGTGTATAGCTGTAAATTTCGATCGTCTCGCGTTTCTCATTGTTCGAAGGCTGAGGCTGAGAAGTGGCGGCAGGATCACTCGTCTTCTCCGTCTGGCCGTTCTCCTCCTTACTCGAGCACCCTGCCAAGATTAAGCAAACAACGAATAGTAATACCACGTTCCATTTATACGGTTTCATCGACTGCACCCCTTATCATTGATATATTCAGCCAGTCTTCGATGTTTGTCTTATCAGAACGGTCATCCCTTGATCGCCCCGAGCAGCATTCCTTGCGACATGTATTTTTGCAAAAAAGGATAGATCAGAATAATGGGCAGCGTGGAGACGACCACAAGCGCCATCTTGAAGCTCTCCCCAGGGAGCTGAGCAACTAGCTGCGGGTTCAATGTCTGCAGTTCACTGTTCATTGTCGCCCCGGACAGCATGTTGCGCAGTACAACCTGTAGAGGTAACAGATCGGGATTATTGATGTAGATAATGCCTGCAAAAAATTCATTCCAATGCGCGACCCCATAGAATAATCCGAGTGTAGCGATAATCGGGGCTGAGAGCGGTAACACAACACGGAACAGCAGGCGGAATTCGCCGTAACCATCCATTCGTGCCGCTTCCATGAGCTCTTCCGGCAAATTCTCAAAAAACGTTTTCATAATCAGCAAGTAAAACGTGGAGATTAACGTCGGGATGAATAACGCCCCGAGCGTATTCACTAGACCTGTGGCATGAACGACAAGATAAGTCGGAATGAGCCCCCCGTTGAATACAAGCGTGAATAGAAGGAAGAGCAGAATACTGCTGCGGAACGGCAAGCTTTTCTTCGATAAAGGATAAGCGAGCAGAGCCGTAAACAGTAAATTGGAGATTGTACCTACAAGCGTAATAATAATAGTAATTCGCAACGCTTTCGGAATTAACGGACTTTTGAATACAGCTTCATAAGCCTTGAATGTAACATCCTGCGGAAAGACGCTGAACCCGCCATTTCGTGCCAATTCGGAGAGCGGAGTAATGGAAATAATAACAACGTAGATAAGGGGGAACAGTGCGGAAAAACCGACCAGCCCGAGCAAAGTACCTATCAATACGTTCTCTATCTTGTCTTTGGTTGTTTGATGAACAAGTGCTGACATCCGTCTATCCCCCTTACCAGATTCCTTGATCGCCGAACCGTTTGGCGATTTGATTCGCGACGATGATCATAATCAGCCCGACGACGGACTTGAACATGCCAACAGCCGCGGCGTACCCATATTGCATTTGTTCCAATCCTCGTCGAAACACCCATGTATCTATAATGTCAGCGGTTTCATAAACGAGTGAATTGTACATCACATAAATCTGCATAAATCCAGCGTCGAGCACACCGCCCATTTTTAAGATAAGCAAAAGGACGAACACATTCCGAATACCCGGCAGTGTAATGTGCCATACTTGTCGCCATCTCCCGGCGCCGTCCATGACGGAAGCCTCATACAATTGCGGATCAATTCCAGCAATGGCCGCCAAATAAATGATCGAGCCCACACCGACATCCTTCCAAATTTCTGAGGACACAAGCAGACTGCGAAACCAATCATTGGAAGTGAGGAAGTTAATCGGTTCGAATCCCCAGTCCTTAAGAATAAAGTTGACCAATCCCGTACCAGGAGAAAGAAACATCAGCATCATCCCGTACACGATAACCCAGGATAGGAAATAAGGGAAGTATACCGCGGTCTGCACGATCTTCTTGAACCAGCGCACACGAACCTCATTGAGTAGAATCGCCAACAGTAGATCGGGCAGTGCTCCAAAACCAATTTTATAACAGCTGATCAATAACGTATTGCGTAGTAAATTAATAAACTCCATATTGGTAAAAACTTCACGAAAATGCTTCAGACCGACCCAAGGGCTGTTCCAAAAACCATCCATAATGTTATAGTCCTGAAAGGCAATCGAGAGACCCGCCATGGGAATGTACTTATATACCACATAATAAATCAGGCTGGGGAGCATCATTACATATAACCATCGGTGCCGCATCACGCTTCTGAACAGAGTTGATTTCATATGCTCCTGACAGTTCCACCTCGCTTTCTTGGATATTTAATAAGGCTGGTTGCGCAACTGCCTTTACTCTACTCTGGAGGGGAAAGGAGCGTCAATAAACATCATTCCTACACATAAATCAATTAGCTCCTCGAGTAGGAAGCGGCGTCATTCTTGCAGGCCAGTAATAAACTGAAGCGCCCAAAAACGTCCTTCTCTGTGCATGCAGCAATCGGAGTAGCGCATCCGTGCATACCAGGAGAAGACCGTCAGGAATAAACCGATGGATACCAATAAATCGAATTCTACTTTTGGCCGTGACACTATAAGTAGCCTTTAACTAATCCCTTGTTTCCGATAATCTCCTGGAGTTGTCCCGACTACTTTTTTGAACACGCGTATGAAGGCGATTGAAGTTGTGTATCCAACCTTCTCTGCAATGTCCTGGATCGAAGACGCAGACTCGAGCAGCATTTTTTTGGCATGCTCCATTCTGATTTGCATAAGATGCTCCCCGAAATTCTCCCCGAATTCCTCTTTGTATAATCGGCTCAAATATTTGCCATTTATCCCGAACTGATCGCTTAAGTAAGTTAAGGACATGCTGGTGTCCCCGTAATGCTCCTCAATATAATCCCTGACCTGCTTCAAAACAATATGATTGTTCTTTCGCTCGCGGATTAGACCAATATGATGGTAAAGGTCTGTTAAGATACGGGTAAATCGCTGCTCGATCTCCATAAGCGTCTCATCTTCGTCAAGCATGGATGTAAGTCCCGGCATCGCTTCGGTCTCCCAAAGTGTGCGAAACTCAACCGTATGCTCCATCATCTCTCTATGGAAATAATAAACCATGTAATTCATCATGCTGATAAGATCGTCGCGGGTGAAAGCACCTTTTCGGAGTTCTGAGAAAAAATGGGTGCAGTCGTTCTTCCACTGCTCCTCACCGCGTTTGTAGGCGCTCGCAAATGGCCGGACGAGCTGGACATGACTGAACATATCCGCCTGAGGCTTGATTTCCGTATCACTTGCAGTGATGACTTGGTTGTTTCCGAGTGACGGTTTATAGTCAAGGCACAACAAAGCTGTTTTGTAGGAGCTTGACACGAATTGCAGCCCGTCCACGATATTCCCCAGACCAAAGGTAACCGTAAACGGCAAATTGTCCTGCACCCATACCCGGACTTCTGCACAAATACGGTGGGGAAGACTGTCGGAGTGGTCGGTCTGAGGCAGCTCTACAATGATAGCCAGACGGTTACCCGCAACCCATTCGGTCCATAATGCAACGGAATGGCTGCTAGTAACTTCACTTATCGTTTTTTCTAAATTATATTTCAAAAGATTTTGATCTGGAGCAGGGAAGCTCCTGCTGAAAATAGGGTACCGATCGATTTCGACAACGGCAACCACGTGCTGATGGTTAGCGCCGATTTCGTTCTCCGATTTACTCCGCTCGGACAACCACATGTGTCCCGCTGTCGGATGCCGTCCTTCCAACAAATCCTGCAGCTGGACTTGCCGCCGATACACTTTGTTCTCCTCCACCTGCTTCTCGTAAAAGCTAGACTCCTCCGCCATTTTATCGATAGCGGCCTCGATCATCTTGAACTCATCTTGGCGTACGGCAGGGATATCGTTCTTCCTGCTCTTCAAAGTGTGAATCCGCTCCATAATTCTTTCCATCGGTTTATAATTCCATCTGCTGACGAACACAATCCAAGCGATTCCAGTGCAAATAGATAAAAATCCGATCAGGATACAAATGTAAGTGAATGTAGAAACCTTGTCGAGCAATGCAATAAATCTGAACCCGCTGCGAATCTCATAACCGGTATACCCGGATACCAATTGTGACAGCCCATCCTGCTCACGCGGCTCTGCAGCCAGGGACCCTACTGATGCGATCTGGTTGTGAAACTGGTCCAGCAGCATCACATCGTTAATACCCGGGTCAGACATTTCCTGGAGCAGCTGTTTCATATAGCTAGCGCTTACATTAATGATGAGGAAGCCGCCGGAAGACAGGTGGATTTCTTTGGCGAGCGAGATCACATTCGTCTTCCTGTTCTGGAATCCTGTGTATTCCCTGATCCCGCTCCAATAATAAGGGGAGTTCGTTTTCTTCAGCAAGTCCAAAAGAGGCGTATCATGGAATTGTGACAGCCGCGTAATGGTGCTCTCCGTAACAACGATGCCGTCACTCATGCGAACGACATAAAGCGAATCTATTGCAGGGTTGTCATCCCGAATCCGCATCAGCTTGACCCCGACATCATAAGCTGAGGCGCTGTTGCTGGTGAGCGGATTAATGAAGGTATGGATTTCACTTTCAGAAAATATTTCGCGAAGCATTATATTCTCGATGTCTTGGAGGGAGTTATCAATCGTTTGCAGCACCCGTTGAATAAAAACATCGTTCGCTTTGACCGCTGATTTCCTGGAAAGATCACTCAGGATAAAAAAGGAAACGAGCAGCAGCATCGTAACAATGAATAGGAAGACAGGCAAATAGGACAATAACAAACGGTAAAACCATGACCGTGTCATTCGCATTCCTCGTCCCTCCTACGGTAGATTGAGCATCCGAACCCTATAATTGAATACATTGTATCAAATATTTACGTCTTGCAACATAAATACAAGAAATAATGGATCGGAAGGGTTATGCATGCTAAAAACAGGCGCGAAGCAGGCCGCGCCACCTGCTGTAAAGCGGGTAGGCTCAAAAGAAAAAGACGCAAAAAGCCTCCGGAGTGATCCAGAGGCTTTGGTTTTGCATACCTTTACAGTTAAATTGCATCAGATTAACCTAGAGGAACCGCAGCCCGCAACGAAGTGCGGTAATCCGTAAAGTGTACATATTCTCCACTCATCCAGAAGAGTACAGCTTGTCCATCATCGCTGCCGCGTGTCAAATAGGGCCTCACCTGATGACAAGAAGAGCTCGAGGTCACAGCAGCGGAGGACCAGGTCATGCCTAAATCCAACGTATGCCAACGCTCAATCTCGAACACCCCGTTTATTTCACGGGATAAATACACAATGGATGGATTGCTATGATCAAGAATGATGCCGCCGGAATAATAAGGCTCCTTCTCAACAGCCCCATCTACTGTTAGAGGAAACCAGTGGCCGCCTGCAACAATCTCATTCGTCACCCATTGCTCTCCGTTCCAACGGCTATAGTAGTAACGATGATCCTCGGTGGACTCGAACATGACATACACAATGACAGGATGGCCTTGACCATCGGTTGCAATATCCCAGATCCAAGTGTTGCGGTTGGCAGCCTTACCATCGAACACGACATCGATCTCGGATATTTGAAGGGGGAGCTCGGTGAATGGTTTGATTAACGATCCATCTGCCCGATATAAGCTGCCGTTCTGGTAGCGGGCATAATAGATGCTATTGTTCGGCTCAATATTCGGATGTCCGTCCGTGCATGAGAAATGAATCGTATCTTTGCCATTCGACGTATAGCGTATATAAGGGCGTTGGCCGCTATCCATGATCAGAGTGCGTACAGAGGACCACTGATTGCTCTCCAGATCAGGCGTAGTACTGAAGTTCGGCTTGAAATTGCCGCCGCGCCAGAACAAGTACAGCTGCTCTTCATCCGACAAGTAGATCGGATTGGGATACGTATAACCGTGATGGCCGTCTGTATTCGTCGGCAGCTGCTGCTCCTCTCCGAAGGAAGTGATATCCTCTGGTTGCTCCATCCGACGGTAATGCATGGTCGTTCCGTTATGGGCGGAATAAAAAATCGTAACATGCCCCCCTGCATCGATATACAGCGTAGGGTTGGCGTGATCATCCTGCTGCAAAGAAGGGCGGATCAGGGTAGATTCGATTACATCCAGCGTATGATCGTAGCAGCCAATCCACACATCGCCAACACCACTCAGCCAGCCTACATAAGTTCTTTTGTGCTGACCTTGATAGTAGAGAGCTCGCGGATCGGCGAAGAAACACCAAGCCCCATCCTTCGTTAATTCCTGATTCATTTGAATAACCATTCCGTGGTTCCTCCTTAAGTCGGTTGTTCGCTGCAGACAAGCAGAACGCCATACCGGGACATGCTAGTTCCCAGTATGGCGCCTAATTCCTTCCTTTACAATACGAATCAATTATTTGAGGCGATCATAAGCGGTCTGCGTAATTTTCATCAGCTCATCCACACCGATTTTCTTTGCTTCTGCAACGTATTGATCCCACTGATCCAATGGGCGTTCCCCGAGAATAAAACGTGTGATCTGTTCATTGCGGTGTTTCTCTACAGCGGTCTGCAGCAACGACACATTGGACAATTCGCTTTCGATATATTGCGGCTTCACAGGGTAGAAGCTATCATGCTTGCGAGCCAGGTCATAGGCGTTACGTTGTTCTTGAGTAGCTGGAACAAGGTGGGCATCATAATCGAACCATGTATAAGCGCCGTTTGTTGCAAGTCCTGTTTTTTTACGCAGATCGGTTACGTCGAGATATTCTGGTCGCAGCTTCTTCTTGCCGTTCTCCGTTGTGTAGATTTCGTCGCCTTTACCCCAACTTAGGACAGTCTTGGCATCTTCGCTATAGAACCAATCGTAAGCTTGCAAGGCTTCCTTGATTTTTTTGGACTTGGAGGAGATCGTCATACCGGATTCAATAAAATGAATATAAGGATTCACTTTAAAGCCAGGCAAGCCTTCAGGAGGTGGCATGAATGCCAGATTGAAGTTAGCATTCGTCTTCTTCATTGGGATGTTGAATAAGTCAAGACGGCCGATATAATCCAGGATCATAAAGGTCTGGTCATTTGAAACTGCATTTTGCCATTGTTGAACATTGAAGGTCAGCCAATCCGGTGGCATCAGGCCTTCTTTGTGCATCCGATTGAAGAACTCTATCATTTTCTTGTATTCATTCTCGATAGGACCATAACGGGCTTTACCTGTTTTGGTATCTTGGAATATGGAGTTTGTCGTGCCAAATTGAGCGGAAGCAAAGTTAAGAATAGCCAGATTCGCACCGCTTCTGAAGGAGAACGGATAACTGCCCGGATATAGCTCTTTAAGCTTTTTGCCCACTGTAATGAGCTCCTCATAATTAGCAGGCGGCTGTAAGCCGTGTTTCTTGAAGATATCGTCACGGTACATCCAGATAACCCGATTCGTCTCACCGAAGCCTTCGTTAGGCAGCATGTACATTTTTCCGTCAGCGGCAAGAGAAGCTTTGGCGATTTCTGGATACTTTTTCAACCATGCGGTTAAGTTCGGCATAACATCCTTATATTGAAGAATGTTGGCCAGAACGCCTTGCTGACCGAATTTATCGGCATCAGCACGGCTTCCGAAGAAGGTGATATCCGGCATGTTGCCCGAAGCGACATTCAGATTGATGGTATCCTTCAGTTCGCCGGATGGAAGCTGAACATTGAAGGTAGCACCTGTTTTCTCTTCGATCCATTTCCATACCACAGCGTCTTTGTTGTAAGGCCAGTTGGGGTGCTGCTCCAAGAGCATGGTGAACAAATTCTTGGTTTTCTCGGTGGAGACCGGTTTGTCCGATCCGCTTGAATCTGGTGTTGTTGTTGTCTCTTTCCCTGAGCAAGCGACCAAAAGCGAAGTGCAAATTGCGAGAGTACCTAGCATTACTGTCCATTTCTTCATGCAATAACCTCTCCTTTTTTGTTTTCATTGTTGTCCCAAGCGTTAGCAGGTTGTTGTTTGTAAGGTTATATATCGCTACCCCTTGACCGCCCCGATCATAACGCCTTTGACAAAATATTTTTGCAGGAACGGGTAGACCAAGAGGATGGGAACCGTGGAAACCATAATGGTTGCAAACTTAAGCGACTCTTCCAGAACAACATTGGCATCTCCGACTGCTGCTGTACCTGCCTGATTCATCTGACCGGCCAGCACGATATTGCGCAAGATGACCTGAAGAGGGAAGAGACTCTGATCCCGCAAATATAAGAGCGGCAGGAAGAAATTGTTCCATAATCCTACAGCGTAGAACAACCCTATTGTCGCAAACACGGCCTGGGATAACGGAACAACGATGCGGAAGAATACCCCGATATCATTGAGACCATCAATACGTCCTGATTCTTCAAGCTCAGCGGGAATATTGGAGAAGAAGGTTCGCATAATGAGCAAATTCCATGTACTAACTGCACCCGGCAATACCATGCCCCAAATCGTATCAATGACGCCTAATTGTTTGACAACCAGGAACGTAGGGATCATACCGCCGCTGAAAAACATCGTAAAAATGATAATAAGCGTAAACCCGCGGTGAAACAGCATGTCTTTCTTAGCCAGAGCGTACGCGCCGAGAGAGGTTACGATCAGGGAAATCGTGGTCCCTACTACAACATAGACGATTGTATTCCAATAAGCAGTCCCTATTCGGGGGTCTTTTAACACAAGCTTATACATATCCAGCTGAAAGCCTTTGGGATAAAAGCTGACCTCGCCCTTCAGAATGTGAATATTGCTGCTCAAGGACACGGCGGCCATGTGGATGAATGGATACAATGTTACCAACACGACGCCTAGCAGAATAATGGTGCTTATGACTGAAAAAAACGATATGGAGCGGCGTTTCATGGGCAATCCTCCTTAAGCGGCGTGAAAATTTAGGCGTATTACCATAGACTCGTTTGAGAAATACGGCGGCTTAAAGCATTAGTAGTATAGATGAAGAAGAGACACACGACACCAGTGAACATATCAATGGCAGCGGCATAACTGAAGTTCCCGCTTACTAGACCGGTACGATACACATAGGTGCTTAGTATATCGGCCGTGGAGTACGTAGCCGGATTATACAATAGAAACACCTTCTCGAAGCCGATCTCGAGAACACGTCCAACGTTAAGGATGAACAATATGATGATGGTAGAGGCAATCCCCGGTAAGGTTACGTTCCAAAGCTTCCGCCAGCGGCTGGCGCCGTCAATATCCGCTGCCTCATATAGAGAAGGATCAATGGAAGTAAGCGCTGCCAAATAGATGATCGCTTCCCAGCCCATATGCTGCCAAACCTCTGAGCCGACATAAATGAAGCGGAACAGATCGGGCTGAATCATGAAGTGGATCGGTTGAAAGCCAAGTGCTTCAATCATCTTGTTCACGAAGCCGGTGGAAGGGGAGAGGAACATAACGACCATCCCTGCAACGACAACGTTAGAGATGAAATGCGGTAAATAGCTGACGGTTTGTACGAAACGTTTGAACAAAACATTCTTAACTTCATTAAGAAGAAGCGCAAGGATGATAGGGGCAGGGAACCCGAATAATAGCTTATAAATCCCAAGTAAGAACGTGTTCCGCAGTAAAACCCAGAAATCGGGACTGTTAAAAAACATTTTATAGTATTTCAATCCAACCCAATTACTTTCCCAGATCCCTTTGTACAAGCTGTAATCTTTGAAGGAAATCACAATTCCAACCATGGGCAAGTACTTAAAAATCACATAATACAGTAAACAGGGTAAAAACATAAGTAACAAATATTTACTTTTGGCAACTCTTCTCCACCTTAATCCGCTTCGTTTAGTCCCAATCGGCATGGTTGCTTCCGGCCTATTCCCGACAGGCACAGGCTTGTTCATGTGTGTATTCCTCCATCCTGATCGCAGCCTGATGGCGCTTTCATCATTTAGTGTCACGCCCCACATCCTGCTTGCCGGGTTCGTGATATTGACATCAGCTTAGCATGGTTCGGGTGTATTGGAATCCATAGCAATTCCGGATTATCCCCTATTTTGCGAAATTCGTAAATTTGTTAAGTATTCGTGAATTTGCACATTGTTGTGATTATAAGCGCTCTTTATGTCACAACCCTTGTCGTGTATGATAAGAACATCATTAAATGAAACAGGGCTCTCGGAGGTGAGTGGGTTATACGTCTACTTTCACGATTTCAATCCAGAACGTCTTCCTTGCTCATTCGATTATTGCTTGGTTTTTTGACCGTAATTGTACTTCTTGTATCTTTCAACTATTTGTCATTTACTTTTTTCCAGAGCAACATTCGCAATGAAATCATTAGCTACAACGCACAAAATATCAGATTCACTTCTGAACGCTATGAAGAACATTTTCAGTTGGTGCAAAAACAAATGTATGCGCTTTACTTCAATGATGATGTGGCACGCTTGCAGTCTAGCAGCGGCAATGAACGCTACCAACTGCTGGATCGGATCAAACAGGAAATTGTCCGGGTAGTCGGTAATCCGTTGATCTATGTAGATAACGCGGTGGTTGTATTCAATGAAGGCTCATTTACTTTAAGCAAGGCAGGGACTAATGATCGCATATCGCTGTTCGAGAAGTTTTATGCCAGTAAGGATTATCCGGACTATTTCTGGGAGCGCCAATTCAAGGAAACATACTCGTCGAAGCTATTCCCGATGTCATTGTTCTATGAGCATTCGTTTCATGAATCCAAAGAGGCGACGCTCAAAGGACTGTTTATCCCGTATATTAACAAGCATTGGCAAAATGATGATTTCTATCTGGTCGCTATGCTGGATGCGAATCAGTTATTTAAAGCATTTCACCGCTCGGTTAATACGAATTTTTTCATTTACGATGAATCAGGGCGCCCTTTGTACTCTACTAGTAAACTGGCTAACAACACTTCCATTCCGGAGCTGCCTTCAGACAAGTCCTACGTTCTTAGTGACAACACCTATTATTTCTACCGTACAGGGGAGCATAGCGGATTCACTTATCTGAACATCGTACCGGGCGCGCGTATATCGGAACAAGTTTCACGGCTTAATCTCACTTTGATTGTTTTGCTCCTGCTTGCCTTGTTAATAAGTGTTGTAATATCGGTCTTTTTCAGTGTCAGATTCAACAAGCCTGTCAAAAAGATGGTATCCTCGATTCAGGAATCTAACGGGAAGGATGAATTGTTCAAGAGCAATATCAAAGAATTCGAGTTAATTGGTCAAAAGCTCGACGATATGAAGCAGACTAATGCGAGGATACAGCTGGATCTGATGCAAAAGAACAATCAGCTTGTCTCTTATAGCTACCTCAATAAACTGAAGAAAATATATAACGGCTCTCGCGGGGCTGACGATATGATGGTCATGCGGGTGTGCAAATTCGTTGTCTATGAGATTACGTATAAGGATCGGTTCTGGGAAGAAATGAAAGAGGAGCCTGGGCCTCTAACCTACTGTATCTATGAATATATTAGTCACAGCTTGCAGAAAGTTTTCCCAACCGCATTAACGTTGCAAGTGGAAAGCCGTCAAATGCTATCGGTGGTGGATGAGATTGATGATGCCCGTCTGGATGCTTATATCGATGAGCTGCAGCAGGTGCTGTCGCATGACGCGGATTATTATTTCTTCACCATAGCGATCTCGCCACCCTATCAACAATTATCGGACTTTACGGAAGCCTATGAGCAGACGGTGAAGCTATTGCAGGAACGTAAGCTTAAAGAGAAAACCCAAGTCGTCCGGGAATCAGCTGGCCGTCAGTCTGTGCATCTTCTTACACCAGCTCAAGAGCAGCAGTTTGACTCGAATCTGGTTGCTGGAAACACGCAGGAGCTGCTGCATTTGCTTGATCGCCATCTGGCGTTAATGGAACGTAAATGTGCAACCGTGCTGCAATATCAGGAGTTCGTAGTGGACATTGTGTCAAAAGTGCGCAAAGCATTCCACGGGTTGCGTATCGACGAACGGGCGATAGAGCCTGTACTAGCAGGTTTAAGCGCTAATCCCAGCTTTTATTCGGGGCGTCACTATAGAAGGTTCTTCAGTCAACTGCTTGTAGCCGCTTGTGAAGAAATTCGCAGTAATCAGAAGAATGGGGATCCGATCATTGATTTTGTTGTTGATTATGCGGAGAAGCATTTCGCTCAGGATATCACGCTGGATATTGTAGCGGAGCATCTTCATATTACTGGAGGGTATTTATCCACCTACTTTAAGGAGAAGACGGGGGAGTACTTCGTCGATTATATTAACGGAGTGCGTATTCGGGAAGCCAAGCGTATGCTGCTCGAGACTGACCTGAAGGTTCAGGATATCGCGACTCGCTCCGGTTATCAGAACATTAATTCATTCAACCGAATGTTCAAGAAATTCAGCGGCATGTCGCCGCGTGAGTTCCGTAAAGAGAAGCTGACCGAGGATGGCTGATGCGCTTGCCTTCATCCTTTAAGCAGCTCACGATATAGTGCGCAATAAACAGATAGCCGTGCTATACTTAATGATTATATTTATTTAGTAGATTATGGGGGTCATATGAGAATACATGGATATCTCCGCTGGCTTTTATCGTACCTGCTCATTTTCTTTATCATTATTTCTGTTCTAGTTCTTATATTTTTTCTTGCGTTGGGCAACTATTCCAAAAAACAGACCGTTGAGACGTATAATGTGTTTGCCCAGCATGTCATGCAGGCCATGGATTCGTCTTTGCAATTTACGGAACAAATGATTATTAAGGAGCTTTTGACAGATGAGAAATTAAGATATTTCTTTGATGAAAACGCTTCGATTAATTCGTTCCAATATTTTGAGATCTCGCAACGAATTCGTGATCTCAGTACCATCTTTCCACCGATTAGTTCCATTTATTTGTATCGAGTTCATGATCAAATGGTACTTACGCCGAATTCTATGGTTACTTTGTCGCAATTCGGTGACCGAATTTTTGTTGATCAAGCAATGAAACAATCTACACCCTATATATGGACAGGAAACAGGGAGTATCAAGAGTTCAACGAAGGAAATTCCAGAATGAAGGTTGTCTCCATGGCCAAAAAGGTCCCTCTCGGATCAGGCAGTGATGGCTTGTTAGTGGTGAATATTCTGGTCAGTTCGGTTAACGACATTTTCAACAATTTATCTGAATCCGATATCAGCTATGTGAAGATGCTGGACTCGGAACAAAAGCTGTTTCTCGGAGAGAGCTTGCCTGACAATAAACAACTGACAAGTATTCAATCCTCTTACACAGGATGGATCATACAAGCCGGTATGAAAAACAAGCAATTTTACAATTTGTTCTCTATTCTCTCAGAGGTATGGTTAGTAGCTGTGTTATTTACAGTAATCATCGGAATTGCGGGTATGATTTATGTTATTCGTCGTAACTATGAGCCTATCAAATTGATGAGAAATAGAATTGATCACTACGTGATGCAAAAGGAAAACTTACTTCATCATAAACCGATCAATGACGAGTTTATTTATATTAATGCCGCTCTTGATAATCTGATGGAGCAATCCAATAGTTATGAACAAAAATATAAAGAAAATTTGATCTTTAGAAGAAGCTGGTTTTTCAATGCAATCATTGATGGGGAAAGGCCTGTTGATACAGATGAATGGTATTTAGAAGCGGAAAAATTAGGATTGCCTTCCAACTACAATCAGCTTGCGGTTGCATTGCTTGAGATTGATCAATATGCGGAATTTTGTCAAAATCAATCCCATCAGGATCAGCAGCTTCTCAAATTTGCCCTGAAGAATGGTCTCCAGGAAATTGCTCAATCTCATTCGATACAAACATGGTGTGAATGGGTTAGTCATCACCAGATCGGTATTTTGATTATGTTAACGGATCATAATGAAGATTCGCATCAGCATCTGTTGAGATTCGGTGAAACTTCGAGGCTCTGGGTTACGGAACATATGAAATTTACGATTTCCATTGGATTCGGAGATATTGTAGATAATATTGCAGATGTGTCGCAATCGTATCATGGCGCATTGAGAACGATGCAGTATAAATCCACACTTGGTGCGAATAGAACGAGTGGCTATTGGGAGATCAGTTTGCTGCCTCAGGGCCAAATATTTCAATATTTGACAGACATCCGTTTGATGGCGCAGTACTATCGCTTAGGCGATGAAGAATGGAGACTCTATATGAATCGGCTATTTGACGGTTTAAAAGCAGCGGTTTCCCCGCGAGATGATATTATCTACCTGATGCATTATTTGATTTATGCTCTCCAAATTGAAATGTCCGGCTTACCGGCAGAAGTAATGGATTTATGGGAAAGAGAGGCTTTACCTAAGCTAAACCGATTATTACAGGAATTCGATCTGATTCATGAGCTTGAAACTTCATTCTCCCGAATACTTGGCGACAATGCCAGAGAGATCAGTTTATTAAGAGACAATCGAGGCAATCGACAGTTGATTCACCAAGTGAAGGAATATATCCAATTGCACTACGCAAATCCTGACTTGTCCCTGCTTCAGTTGAATAATGAGTTTTCATTGAATATCAAAACATTAAGCCGCATCTTCAAAGAGGAATTCGGGGAGAAATTTATTGATTATTTAGCAAGGGTACGAATTGAGCATGCCAAAAACCTTCTGATTGCTTCTCCCTCTACACCTATTCACGAAATTTCACTGATGGTTGGATATACACATTCTATTTCTTTTATCCGAGTATTCAAGAAAATTGTAGGTGTACCTCCAGGTCATTACCGCAAGCAATTTGTTAACTGAGAAAATTGTTTGTTTGAAATCGCATTGCCATTCGGTTTACATTCTGCCAACAAGCAGAAAGTCAACGAGGGCATGCGATTTTTTTTGCGTGAGAATATCCTCTACGACTGAGAAACGTGTAAGTTGATTTATTAATTATCGAACCTCTATATTGAATCTGCAAGCGCTTAACTGAAATCGGAGTGGCTGATGAAAAAAAGGAAATCGAGCGCTGCTGGAGGAGACACCAATGAATTCAAACATTAAAGAGGAAACGAAGAAAGGTATAAGAGCATCTCCCTGGAGAGCGATCCGACACAACAAGCAAAGAATTAAACAAAATATTCCCTTGTTTATTATGTTTATTCCGGTGCTTCTTTTCTATCTCATTTTCAAGTATGCACCTATGCTTGGCACAGTTATTGCATTCAAAGATTACAATTTTGTGGATGGCATCGTTCACAGCCCTTGGGTAGGGTTAAAAAACTTTGAATTGTTGTTCAACCAGTACCAAACGCTTGAAATCATCAGGAATAGTCTCATGCTTGGCATTCTTTCTATTGTAGTCGGTTTTCCGTTCCCGATTATACTCGCTATCTTATTAAATGAACTGCGCAAAATGTGGTTTAAGAAAATTGTTCAGACGTTGGTTTATTTGCCTCACTTTTTGTCCTGGGTTATCGTTGGCGGTATTGTAATTACTATGTTCTCGCAGGATAGCGGAATTATTAATCACTGGATCAAAGAAGCGACAGGCGAAGTCTATCCTTTCCTTTACAAGCCGATTTCATGGATTGCGATCTTTCTCGGCTCCGGGGTCTGGAAAGAAACAGGATTCAGCGCAATCATTTATCTGGCTGCTCTTTCCACAATTGATCCAAGCCTGTACGAAGCCTCCAACATTGACGGAGCTAACAAGTGGAGACAAATTTGGCACATTACATTACCTGGTATTCGTTCGGTCATAATATTGCTTCTCATCCTTTCAACTGGAAGAGTGATGGAGATAGGGTTTGACCAAGTGTATATCTTACAAAATCCAATCGTTTCTGACGTGTCAGAAGTCATTAGCACTTATATATATCGCATTGGATTACAGGGTGGTCAATTCAGTATCACTACTGCGCTCGGATTATTCGAGTCGCTAGTCGCGTTTGTCCTTGTACTGACGGCAAATGGGATCGCTCGAAAATACGGTCAAGGATTATGGTAGGGGGTTAGCAGTTGAGCATCTCATTCGGAGAAAAAATGTTTATAGGAATCAACTATATCGTGCTTGTTCTTGTGTCACTAAGCTGTTTGCTGCCTCTCGTGCATATCGTTTCGGTAAGCTTGAGCGATCAACATGCCGTTCAGTCCGGAAGTGTAAGTTTATGGCCAGTAGGATGGTCTTTAGAATCTTATCGGATGTTATTTACTGGGACCCGGATTGTCCAGTCGTTTATGAATAGTTTGATCATTACCTTTGTCGGTGTTCTGCTCAGCCTATCCGTAACGATTCTTGCAGCTTATCCTTTATCGCGAAAAGCCATGTTTGCTAGAAAGCCGTTTACTCTGTTTATCGTGTTCACGATGATTTTTAGCGGTGGTTTGATTCCTGCTTTTCTTGTTGTGAAGGCCATGGGCTTGCTCGATTCATATGGAGCGATCTGGATCCCATCGCTCATCAGTACCTTCAATATGCTAGTTATCAAAAATTACTTTGAAAACTTACCGGAAGAGATGGAAGAAGCAGCAAAAATAGACGGCTGCGGCGAATGGCGGTTTCTGACTCAAATTGTATTGCGTCTTTCTTTGCCGGTGCTTGCAACAATTGGTTTGTTTTATGCGGTGGGCTATTGGAACACATTTTTTAGCGTACTCATTTATATCCAGGATTCAGAAAAATATAATTTAGCGGTTCTGGTCCAGCAGATGCTAGCGAGCCAAACCATACTGCAGGAGATGAATAACTTAAGACCGCAAGAACAAGTTTCAACAACACCGGAAGGAATAAGGGCCGCTGGGATCATGGTCATGGTCGTTCCAATGCTTCTGGTCTACCCCTATCTGCAAAAATATTTTATTAAAGGCGTTTTGATCGGAGCCATAAAGGGATAATTCCAAGTGATTTGCAGCCATACATGGACCGGTAATACGGAGTTCATGTATTGTTCAAATAAACAATTACAAAATGGAGGGTGCGTATGAAAAAGAGAAAGTTGCAAAAAGGATTGTGGTTGCTGGCAGTTATCGTACTATCGTTCAGTGTCATTGCAGCGTGTTCAAAATCAGAAGAAGGGGGACAACCAGGGCCGACAGAGGGAAAAGGGGCGACAGAAACCAAGGCACCTGTCAAAAAGTCGAAAATCACGGTATCGATCTACGATCGGGGCAATGTTCCGGCTGGGGAAGGTACTCCTGTTAAAAACCGTTGGACGGAATGGATCAATGCTAATGCTCCGGTTGAAGTGGAATTTGTATCCGTGCCGCGTAATGAAGAAGATCAGAAGTACAATACGTTGTTTGCATCAGGCGGTGCTCCGGATCTTATTTTTACATGGACTCCCGGTCTAGTAAACAAGCTTTATTCTCAAAAACAGCTATTGCCTCTCGATGAACTGATTGAATCCAGTGCAGAGTACAAAAATATACTGAAAAAATATCCGGTATTGAAGAAAATGGGAACAAAATCGGATGGTAAATTGTACGGATTGGGAGCGGTTGCTCCTTTGGATGTGCAAATAGCCGTCTTGGTCCGGGCTGATTGGTTAAAGAAGTTAAATCTGGAAGTACCGAAAACAACGGAAGAATTTTTTAAGGTCATTCAAGCTTTCAGTAAGCAGGACCCGGATGGCAATCAGAAGGCGGATACTTATGGCTACCATCTGAGCTCCATTGGTGGTCAAAATGTGGACAACATGTTCGGCTCAGGCGCAGGCTGGTATGTCCAAAATGGCAATTATGTTCACGACTGGGAACGTTCTGGTGCATCTATAGCGTTTAAAAAGCGTCTTTATGACGAAGGTCTGGTTGACAAAGATTACTTGACGGATAAAAACGGTGAAAAGGCAAAACAGGATTTCCTTAATGGCAGATTGGGCATTTACGGTATAAACACAGTTACGGCCTCGTCTGGACTGGGCATATATCAAACGCTAAAGCAGAATAATCCAAATGCAGAAATTATTGCGATTCCACTGCCAAAAAGCGATTTTGGTCAATTCAGCCCTTATGTGAGCCCGCCTTATTATTTATCAACATTTGTTAATTCACAGGCAAAAGATCCAAAGGCAGTTATGCAATATATCGATTTCCTGCTCAAAGAGTCAACTATGAAGACTTTGAAATATGGGATAGAAGGGACACACTGGAAAGCGGATAAAAACGGCTGTCCAGTGCCAATTGATCCGGAAAAGAACAAGAAAGAGCTGGATTGGGCTTTCGATTTTTACATGCTGGACCAACCTATGGCGACCGCTAAATGTTCCGATTATCTAAACAAATTAGATCCCGCCAAACCGCTAGAGAAAGAATTTATTGAGATTGTTAAGCAGGCAAGAGCGGCTTATTTGACACCGCAGCGTCCGATTTTCCATGATCTCGATTTCAGCTCCATTACGGATCTTCCAAAAGATTTACAACTAAACCGTACAAATTCAATCACTGCAGTTAACGAAACTATTGCCAAGGCAATTGTCGGCGGAGCCTCCTATCCTATCGAAAAGGCATTGATTGATCTGAAATCAGTGTGGGAAAAGGGCGGAGGAATTGCGGTGGATGACTATTATGCAAAATGGTTCTCCGAGAATAAGAACAATATCGTTTACTCTAAAGACTACTATGAGGCCAAATAACGAGTCATGTTGACTGTCGATCTTCATGTGTGGATTGCACACATGAAGATCCTTTCATGCCAAATTGGAGGACAAGATGGTGAAGAAATTTGCAATAATCGGCTGCCAGCATGCCCATATTGCTCAATTTATTGCTGAGATGCTGCACGCAGGGTACAGCTGTGCTGGTATTTACGAAGCGGAAAACATAGATTTGACAGAACAAATTGCTAATCAGTATCAATTGAATATTGTCACAGAACGGGAGTCATTGCTCGAGGATGACGTGCAGATTGTCGGATGTGCGGATATCAGTGACCAAAAAATCGATATTATCGAATTATGCGAGAAATACGGTAAACATATCATGCTCGATAAACCTGTAGTCGTGAATGAACAGGATGTATGGAGATTGGAGCAAGTCATAATCAGGGATAAGATCCAGATTGGATGTTTGTTTGCAGCGCGTTATTATCGTTCGGTCCAAACCTTGAAGCGCATGATTGATAATGGAGATTTCGGTCAATTGCTGCATGTTTCCATGCGCAAGCCACATCGTCTTTCCCCTTCGTCCCGGCCGGAATGGCATTTTAACAGGGCAAGCAGCGGAGGTATATTAATAGATTTGCTCATCCATGATTTTGATTTAATGCGTTGGCTCACAAGCAGTGAAATATCGGAGATGGATGGGTTTGCAAGCAAGAGTATTCTGCCGGAGCATCCTGATTTCTATGACTTGGTCTCTCTTCAAGTAGCGATGGAAAATCAGGTTACTGCACAGTTATATGCAGATTGGCATACACCGGGCAAAAGCTGGACGTGGGGCGATTGCCGCATATTCGTAACAGGTACGGATGGTTGCGCGGAGTTAAGGATGGAAGGCGATCCTGCGGTGGGGAAGGGGGATTTGATGTTCCAAGTAACGACCAACCAGGCTTGGCATCAAGTTGAGCTTTCCAATGTTGAGGACTCGGCTACAAATGACTTTATCCGTAGAATTGTGGGCGAATCCAGTCATATTTCGCACAAGGATATTGTATGTGCATCGAGAGCAGCCGTAAGAGCAGATGCGCAAATAAAGCGTTATTCCATATACAGCTAGGTTAATTTTCAATAGGAGGTTAGGAAATGAGTAATAACCACAAGCTTGCTATATTCGGGGGGCCGAAGGCGGTAAACGAACCAGCGGGTGATCTGTTTACCTGGCCGATTATTACGCAGGAAGACGAAGAGGCAGCACTTGACGTATTACGCAGAGGAGCCATGTCTGGTATAGGAGTTACCCAACAATTCGAAGCTGAGTTTAGTGAATGGTTAGGTGTTCCATACACGCTAGCTTTCAACACAGGAACTGCCTCCTTGCAAGGGGCTATGTACGGCTGCGGGGTCGGTGTTGGCGATGAAATCATTTGTCCAAGTGTGACATACTGGGCCTCCTGTTTACAAGCATTTTCACTGGGAGCGACTGTTGTATTTGCGGATATTGATCCGGTTACGTTATGCATTGACCCCAACGATATCGAGAATCGAATTTCAGCTCGCACTAAGGCCATCGTTGTAGTGCATTATATGGGTTACCCTGCGGATATGGGGCCGATTATGGATATAGCGCGGAGACATAACATCAAAGTAATCGAAGACGTATCACATGCACATGGCGGCATATATAAAGGGCAAAAGTTAGGCACGATTGGAGATGTAGGCGCTATGTCGCTGATGACGGGCAAAGCGCTTGCCATCGGTGAAGGAGGGATATTGGCAACGAATGATCGGGATATATATGAGCGGGCAATCGCTTTCGGTCATTACGAACGTTTCGGTGCTGACTTGAAGAACGAACAATTGAAACTTTACAGAGGGCTTCCTTTAGGTGGATACAAGTATCGAATGCATCAGGTCAGTTCTGCGGTTGGACGCGTGCAGCTCAAGCATTATGACCAAAGACATGATGAAATTGCCCGCTCTATGAACTATTTTTGGGATTTGTTAGACGGAGTGCCTGGTCTGCGCGCCCATCGAACGGAACGAGGTTCTGGGAGTTTCAATGGGGGATGGTATGCACCGCATGGTCATTATCGGCCTGAAGAATTGGGTGGGTTGTCAGTATCCCGCTTTTGCGAGGCTGTAAAGGCAGAAGGCGTTGCTGCTTGCATACCTGGTTGCAACAATCCCTTGCATCTGCATCCGTTGTTCACGGAAGCGGATGTATATAATCACGGCAGGCCGACCCGCATTGCCAACAGTGACAGAGATATCCGGCAGTATAAAGGGGATTTGCCCGTAAGCGAAGCGTTTCCCGCCCGCGTGTTAGGCGTGCCGTGGTTCAAACATTATCGTCCGGACGTTATTGAGCAATACGCACTTGCCTATCGGAAAGTAGCGGAACATTACACGGATTTACTAGAAGGTGACAAAGGAAATCCCCCAGTCCTTGGCGGATGGAATTTATTCACAAATCGTTGATTTGTTCGTGGTCGGAGGAATGAGGAATGGTTCCAACAAAGTTGGGCATAGGCGTATCGGATATTAGTCCACCGTTTGCGGTTCCCCTTGCGGGATTCGGGTATCGCCAAGAGAAGTGCTATGAAACAAAGCACCGATTATATGTACGTGCATGGTTGTTTGTTCAAAGCGATGATGAAGGAACATTATCAAAAGCGCTAATGATTCAAGGTGATCTGATTTGGTGGGGAAGCGATCAAATGGAGAGGATGTATACAAAAATTAACAAGGATTGGAATATTGAACCCCATTCTATTATTTTTCATGCATCCCACACCCATGGAGGCCCGCAGACGACAGGACACTTTAGTGAATTACTGGGACGAGTTGATCAGTTGTACATCGAATTTCTTGAACAACAAGTATATGATGCCATAGCGAAAGCCCATAGAAATGCGGAGGAAGTCACTATTCAGAAAGGAGGTGGATCCTGTGAAGGCTTGAGCATAAATCGCAGAAAGCTGGTAAACGGCATCATGCTGGGAATACCGAATCCCGATGGGATTAATGACACTGAGGTAACGGTGATCAGATTTTTATCCGGCGATGGAGGAACAAAAGGGATCCTGTTTCATTTCACCTGTCACCCAACAACAACAGATTCTAATCTGGTAACCTCAGAGTTCTGTGGGATGGCAATGGAACGGCTGGATCAAGAGATGGGTTGGGGAGTCAGTTGCTTCATGCAAGGATGCTGTGGAGATATCCGCCCTGCCCTGATGAATGAGAATGGTTTCTATAAAGGTGATGACGAAGATGTAAGACGGCTGGGGAACCAGTTGGCGGAATCCGTGCTTGAGATATTGAGGAAGCCTATGCAAACCGTTGAGGCAAGTCGGATCAGCACTTGGGAATCCCGATTCGAACTTCCGTATCAGACTGTACCCGAAATGTCTGACCTGCTTCCATTATCCGATGACAGCCCTATGATTGCCGCCTGGAAAAAATCGCTTCTTGCTGATCCCGGCAAACTTCTGCCTCATGCGAATCTGGAATTAAGGCTGCTGTCTATAGCCAAGGAAGTTGCGTTCCTGGCGATAAATGGCGAGGCTGTAGTCGAATATGGAATTTATATCAAACGGCTATCGAAGGGGAACGTAATTCCGCTTGGCTACAGCAATGGAATGATTGGTTATATTCCAACAGCCTCCCAGATTACAGAGGGAGGGTATGAAAGTGACACCTCCATGTACTATTTCGGATATCCTTCACCGTTTTCTCCTTTGATTGAAGCGGAGATTCGAAATGGTTTGGCACAACTTCTCAACAATAAGGAATGGAATGATTCAAACAGCAACCTGGTGGTGGAAGGAGAGGCTAATGTTGAAATTCGGCGTTGCTAAAGATTTGATTACACCCAATATGCCGACCTTTATGGCAGGATATGCAACCTTTTACGATAAACCGTACACAGGCATCCATGACGACTTATATGTCAGAGCTTTATTGCTAGAGGATGAACGGGAGCGTATATTGCTTATTTCGCTCGATTTGTTGTTTCACGACACAATCCTTACTGAGCAAGTGCAAGCCTATGCTTTTCACAAATACGGAATGAAAAAGGAGTGTGTGTTTCTGTCCTATACTCATACGCACAGCGGACCGGCGGTCCGGGGATATGACGATCACAGTCAACATTCCGAAGCGTATGAGCTTTTTTTGGCGGAGCGCGTGATAAGCTGTATCGACCGTACATTCGCTAACCAGTTTGAGGGCGTTATAGCTTATGGCGCCGTGGAAGGCGATTGGAACATCAATAGAAGGCGTCTTGTCGATGGGAAGATAGAAGGCAGTCCTAATCCTGGCGGTGAGAAGGATGACATGCTGCATATATTGAAAATTTCCGATCGTTCCGGCAGCATCAAAGCTATTATGTGCAACTATGCTTGTCACCCCGTGACAGTAAGGGACACGATGGTTTTGTCCAGCGACTTCCCAGGGAGAATATGCCATCTTCTCGAAGCTGAGTTTTTTGGGTGTACCGCGATTTTCTTCCAGGGAGCCGGGGGCAATACACGACCGAAAATAACCGCAAAGGGAAATAAATTCGTTACCTGCACATTCGCAGAGATGGATGACATGGCACGGTCGATGACCCACCACATGAAAAGCCTCTTCTATACTCCCGGAGCCCTTGCTCCGTTCGAGATGAAGCTTTCTGTTCGCCAATTTAAAATCGCGCTCGAATTGGAACCATTCCCATTGACTCACATCGCGGCGGTTGCCGACGGATTGGGATTATCGGGATTGAAGCGAATTGCCGCCGAAGTGCTGCGACAGTACGACAGCTTGCCGAATGAAGTTCAACTGCCGGCAGGAATAGTGCGATTGAGCGATGGTCTTTACATCGCTTACATGGGAGGCGAGCCATGTTACGAAGTGAAGCAAAAGCTGGAGGCTGTATTTGCCGGCAGACGTCTGATGTTCCTTGGCTATGCAGATTCGACGGCGTATATTCCAGATGACAAAATTATTGCAGAAGGCGGTTATGAGGCTTCTGATTCGGCCTTGGAATACGGTCTGAAAGGGGGCTTCAAACCGGGCATTGACCGGAGAATTGCTGCAGCATTCAGCAATAACATCCCGGATTGATAAGGTTTCACGAGAAGCTCCAGTTATAAGCAGTAGGAGGGAAACCGATTCC
Organism: Paenibacillus sp. J2R1T-4; assembly: GCF_059692235.1. NCBI lineage: Bacteria > Bacillati > Bacillota > Bacilli > Caryophanales > Paenibacillaceae > Paenibacillus > Paenibacillus sp. J2R1T-4. Next base: position 41,788 of record NZ_JCAUBA010000027.1, read on the forward strand.
CCCCACTCAATTGTATAGGAGGCTGTCTGAATGGTGAAAACATTGTCTATGAAAACCATCCTTTATATCATAGTAGCTATATTGGTGCTATTGGCTGCGATTAGTCCCGGAAATATTATTCAAGTCCAGGCTCAGGTAGTGCCGGGCGATATTGTTCAAGATTATATAGTGAACAAGAACTACAACGGGGTAAGCGATTATGTTGACAAGACATCTGATTTAAGGGAAAAGGATAAGGAAAAGGATAAGGATAAGGATAAGGAAAAGGATAAGGATAAGGATAAGGATGTATCCGGTTTGACACAGGGAACTATTGTGACGCGTTTCAAAACCTCAGACACTGGGACAGTTGCCAAAGCATTAATTTGTGCTTCCAATACGTCAGTTGCTTCGAGTGACATTTGTTTATCGCTGCTTACAGGTACATTGAATTTTGAAGTGAATCAAAACGGAAGCAATCTTACAACTATTAATGGAACCGGTTCCTATAATGATGGCTATTGGCATGTTGCAGCCATCACTGTGGATGGCTCCGGAACCAAATTGTATGTGGATGGAGAATTGAATGCTTCAACCGCTTCCACTGCATTTTTCTCAAATGTATCTTCGAAAAACGGAATGTGGCTGGGAAAGAACGTGAACAGTTCAGGTTCGAAGTCGTATTACGCTGGAGATATAGAGAGAGTTACAATCTATAATCGCGCATTGACTTCAACTGAGGTTCAAGAGGTCTCCATCCAGTCCCTAGTAACCAATATTGCAGATGAGACTGCATATACAGAAAGCGCTGTTCACGAACAATTCAATGTAATCGTCGGGTATCTGAATAGTGATACAAGCCCAACGAGCGGAGCGATAGGCAACTGGGGGGTTAGCTCGCCTGTCGCGATGGATTATCAGAACAGAAGCGTGGGAATGGATCTGCAAAACTCGAAAAGTGTGAGTGAAGTGTATTTACGGGACACCGATATCAGCGCAAGGGGTACGGGAGCAAATTATTCTTTGTACAAGAGCGATGACAATGTTACTTACTCGCCAATAACAACCTTCACCTTCAGCTCCAGTACAGAAGATGGAAAGCTTGTTCATCGGTTTAGCTTCAGCGGGGTTACAGCACGATATATCAAAATTCATACGTTATACACCGATGCCAGTTATACTTTTTTGCTTAATCCTGTTCAAGATAGTGTGAAAGCTTTCGGAAAGGGTTACAGCAGGTGGTCAAATGTGAACCTGACAGCAGGTTATCTGAATAATGATACAAATCCAACGAGCGGAGCGATAGGCAACTGGGGGTTTAGCTCGCCATTCGCAATAGATTACCAGAACAGGAGTGTAGGCATTGATCTCTTGACCCGGAAGAATATCAATGAAGTGACTCTGTGGGACACCGATAATAGCGGAAGGGGCTCCGGAGCCAATTATGCTTTGTACAAGAGTGATGATAATAGTACCTATTCGCCAATTGAACACTTTACTTTCAGCACCAGCTCGGAAGACGGTAAACTGGTTCATCACTTCAGCCTCAGCGGAGTTACGGCGCGTTATATAAAGGTCCATACGTTATACAGCGATACCAGCTATACCTTTGTCCTGAATCCTGCTCAAAAGAGTATAAGGGCATTCACAAGCAATCTGGATGGCTGGACTAAACTCAACAGCATTGTCGGTTATTTGAATAGCGATACAAGTCCAACGAGCGGGTCTGTCGGCAACTGGGGCACTAGCGCGCCAATGGCTATGGATTACCAGAACAGAAGCGTAGGAATTGACCTGCAAAGCTCGAAAAGAGTAAGCGAAGTAGTTTTGCAAGACAACAACAACAGCGGTAGGGGCTCGAGAGCAACGTATGCTCTGTATCAGAGCAATGACAATATCACCTACACACCCATTTCAGATTTCGCTTTCTTCTCCAATACGGATGCAGGAAGGCTTGTCCATTATTTGAGCTTCAGCGAAGTTACGGCACGGTATATAAAGGTGCATACATTGTTCAGCGATGCGAGCTATACCGTGCTGCTCAATCCGAATCAGAATAGCATTTCAGCTTATGAGAGCGGATACAGCAGTTGGAAGAATGTCAGCCATTTGTGGGACGGAAGCACAGTAACGGACGAAGCGGTCGATCTGGATAATTCGGCGGGCTATGTAGAATTTGATTTCGGTTCTGTAAAGGACATCCAGCAGGCGCGTTTTATTGAGGATAATGCTGGCGACAATCAGGCAACGGAATGGAAGGTACAGCAATGGAACGGGCTCGCTTTTGTTGATATATTTCCGTACGTAAGCTCGAACACGAACCAATGGCAGATTCAAACATTTAATGTCGCAACGAATAAAATTCGCCTTTTTGTCCGAAATACGAATTCGGGAGGGCGTCCTGCGGCTTCCGAGTTTCAAATTATGGCGCCTGTTCCGCAAACAAATATTGCCGATGGCTCAACTAAGGACACGGACAGCGGCTGGACGGATGTCAGCCATTTGTGGGATGAGAGCACGGTAACAAACGCAGCTTACACCCTGGATCCCGAAGGCTACATCGAATATGATTTCGGTTCGGAAAGAGTACTTACCGAGGCGCAGTTTACGGAGAGCAATGTCGGAGACAGACAGGCTACGGATTGGAAAGTACAGCAATGGGACGGGGCTGCGTTTGTTGATCTGTTCCCGTACGTAAGCTCGGATACCGCTGAGCGGCAAGTACAGTCACTGAACGTCTCTACTTCCAAAATTCGGCTTTTTGTAAGAAATGTAAATCCATCCGGGCAGGCTGCTGTTTCCGAGTTTGCCGTCATGTCGGCGAATACGGGGATTAAGAACCATACGGCATGGTCTTCAGAGGGCAGAGATAAATGGGTATCCAATGGTATTGGTGCTATTCCTAATGGAACCTCGATTCCACGACTCCTGCTCTTAACCGAACTGGAGGATGCGAGTGACAGCTTCCTGGCCATGGCGTATTCCTTCAGTGATGATATGGGCGCAACTTGGTCGGCAAGAAGCTTGCTCTATCAGAGAAGAATTATGCCGGACGGCTTTCCGGGAATACTGTGCAACCCGATTCCGGTTTATCACGCTGCTAGCGGAAAGGTTATCATTTTTGGAGTTATCGTAACCTATGACGGAAATACTCAGGTGCATCAATATCCCGGTTATGCGTATTATGACCCGGCAACAGATGCTTTCAGCAGTGATTTTTACATTATGAGCTACCCTGCTACTTATGCTAGTTCGGGAGGCGCTATCCCCTATATAGCGGACAATGGAGATATTTACTGGCCGGCCAGAGTTGCCAGAGATGCTCCTTACGAGACATACAATAGTGTAAGGATTGTAAAGGCTGCCTTTGACGGCACGACACTCTCTTATGTGAGCCAGAGTGATGCAATCTATGGAACCAGCTTATTGGACGGTAGTGGCGGTCGAGGCGGAGGCGAAAGCCATTTGACAAAATACAATAATGTTTATTATTTGGCAATAAGAGATAACCCCGGTTACCAGAATAAGACAGCTACTAGTACAGATTTATCCACGTGGAGCACACCTGTTGATTTGGCATGGGACAACGGGACGCTAGTATCTGGCGCGAGCAACACGCAGATGAGATGGGTGACGCACAGTGATGGCTTGTACCTGGCCTACACGCGGAACAGCACGGATCCGAACAACTCCTCTGTATACAGGAATCGTGCTCCGCTATGGCTAGCCAAGTTTGATCCTGCAACACAACGGATTATTAAGAACACCGAGCGCAACTTGATCAACATGAATGGCGATAAACCCATGGCGGCAGGTTTCTCGGTAACCAATGCTACAGCGGAGGCTTCTTTCCTCGCGAATTCCGAATATACATCCGGCAGAACCTTGGTGGCAAGATTGGAATGGAATACACCCAATGCGCTAGAAACAGCAGGTACCACCTCGTATATATTGGATGAACCATGGAATAGCTTGACGGGGTGGACCAAATCAGCGAACCCGGGCATCTCTCCTTCAAATCAACTGAGAATTTACTCCACGGACGGAAGTTCTCAAGCTGTATACAGGACGGATAAGAGTATCCCGGGGGCCTATACCCTCAAATGGAAGGTAAAGGTAAACAGTTATGCTGCTGCTGCTAATGGTACAAGTGTCTTAAGAATATATGACGGTTCACACTTGCTTCAACTGGGAGTGGAGAATGGCGGTCTTATGGGCTGGGACAACACGGGTTCGTGGACAAACAAACAAGTGTTAATCAACGATTATAAGTGGCATGAAATCCTTATTTATGTAATGAACGGCAGAGCAGAGGTCCTCCTGGACGGGGAGTCTCAGTTCACCTATAACATGTACGGCAATAGCGGTGCAGACCGAGTAGAGCTGTTTTCAACAAATGGGGATTTCAATTCAGACTACTTAAAGATTTGGTAAATTCATAATACCTGAAGGGAAGTGTACTGTTATGGCGAACATAACGCTACACTTCCTCTCTTACATAAATATAGGAAACAAAGGGGTTGCGAACCATGAAGCTTGGTATTAGTTCATATTGTTTGTCACGGTTGACCAGAGCTAAAGAAATGTCGATACTGGACGTGGTAGAATGGGTTGCCGCGCAGGGCGGTCAACATGTTGAAATTGTTCCTGCTGGTACTGAAATGATTGACGATTCGGGGATGGCTGAAGCGATTCGCCAGAAAGCGAAGGAAGCCGGCATCGAGATTTCCAATTATGTAATTGGCGCCAATTTTATTACAGAAGATGATGCCGGCTACGAAAGAGAAATAACAAGGGTCATGAGTGAAGTCGATATCGCTAACCGTTTAGGTGTGAAGCGGATGCGGCATGATGTAGCTTCGCGTCCGATTCATGAAGCGACTATTGTTCAATTCAACAAGGATCTGCCTAAATTGGCTGAGGCCTGCGCCAGAATTGCTGATTATGCTTCTCAATATGGAATTACGACGAGTGTTGAAAACCATGGCTATTATGTGCAAGGAAGCGAAAGAGTGCAAAGTTTAGTTGCGGCGACGAATCGTTCCAATTTCAGAACAACACTGGATATAGGCAATTTTATGTGCTCGGATGAGAATTCGGTTACAGCGGTAAAACGGAATATCAGTATGGCTTCGATGGTTCATTTAAAAGATTTTTATCTCAGACCGTCCTATCGAAATCCTGGGGAAGGTTGGTTTAAAACGATAGCTGGAAACTATTTGCGCGGTGCGATTGTGGGACAGGGGGACGTTGATATGTGGGAGGTACTTCGTATCATCAAAGCTTCCGGTTATGACGGCTATATTTCTATTGAGTTTGAAGGTCTGGAAGAATGCCGCAGCGGAACAAAAATCGCATTCGACAACGCTCGGCGCATTTGGAATGATGTTTAACACTTGTTGGATATATGTAAAAAGAGGGCTATCGCCCTCTCATTAAATTCAAGATATGGAGCAGAAAAGTCCTCCTCCTCATGAACCCGTGGATCGATAGTGCCTTACCCCGAAGTGCCATACAAGCAGGCAGGGGAGGATGAAAACAATTCCCGCGATAGGGGATAGCATATAGAGTATGTCATGATCGCCAGTCCGATCGAGCAAATACAAGAGAGGCAAGTAATTGACGCATCCGAACGGGATGATGAAGGTGAAGAAGCGGGTTACCCATTTCTGATATATATTCAATGGGTATTGCGACATCTCTCTACCGCCGTCGGTGAAGATATTCGCTACCTCCAAGCCTTGAATCGTCCAGAAGCACAATGTCGCGGCCAGCATAAAGATCCCTGTGAAGATAAAAATTCCGCTGATGATCATGAGCAGCAGGGTGAACATTTTCAACAACGTCCAATCAATCGGCAGGTGGATTATCGACCAGACTAACATCAGTAAGCTTTGTGCCAATCTCCCGATTCTGGTGAACTCGAACTTGGAGCCCAACACTTGAACAACCGTGCTCCTGGGCCTGACTAGCAGTCTGTCGAAATCACCTCCCGCGACCAAGGACGAAAAGGCATCAAAGCCCCGCGCCAAACACTCGCTTATCGAGAAAGCCATATGAATAACCCCGAACGCAAGCGTAACCTCGAAAAAGCTCCATCCTTTGATCTGACCGAACCGCTCGAACATGAAGTACATCCCGGCAAATACCGAGAAGGGAATAAAGAACTGTCCAATAGACAATAACCAGAAGGAAGTGCGGTATTGCATCTGGGATTTGAGCAGGATCAGCAAATATTTGAAATATAGAATCATCTCTTCTCATCCTCCCTGTACGACGACTCTTCGCAGTCCTCTGCGGAGCAGCAATTGGCCCACTATCACTACAGCGACCAGCCATCCAACCTGTGTACACATTCCAATCAGTGCCTCACCCGGCGGAATATTGCCTGAATACAGACGGAACGGAAAATCCAGGGTTAAGTGGAAGGGCAGCGCATAAGCGATGGTCTGCATCCATGTTGGCATCAAGGGGATCGGGATGATCATGCCTGCGAAAAACTCTCCGAAAACCCCAAAGATCAGCATGGAACCCATCGGCGAGAGAGTCCAGAAGACGGAGATGTAGATCAGCATAGAGATTGCAACTAGAAGCAGCAACCCAATCGCAACTGCTATTAGAAAAAGTACAAACGTAGTAAAGCTCGGCGGTAGGCCCAGATTGTAGGGTTCTGGCAAGAAGAACACAACGATCAGAATGGGAAAGCAGCGCAGCAGAGCACTTGCTATGCGCGTAGCGATAAGCTTGGAGTACCAGAATCCGTAGATACCTGTGGGACGGCATAATTCATAAGCAATATTGCCTGTAGTAATCAGCTGGAAAAACTCATTGTCGCGAAACCATAAGGCAACAAAGGCGAGCAAGGCTTGCCTGAGCCAAGTGTAGGTTGCGAGCTCTTGAAGCGTCATCGGGGGTTGACCTGCAGCCTGGCTGTAGAAAGCTTCGAAGATCATGATGAAGATGAACCCGAAGAAGAATTGGGTCGCGATTCCTGCCAAGGCGGCCGACCGATACTGCATGCCATTCAGCAGGCGAAGTTTCAATACGGACCAGTATGGTGTCATATACGGTACTCCTTGTACAGCTGGACAATGATCTCTTCAATCGGCTGCGCCTCTACCGCTACGTCAAGGAGCTCCACTCGGGATGATAGCTGAGAGATGATATCCGAGATCATGACCTGCTCAGTATCGACACTAAGCACCGCTCTTTCCGGCGACCAAGATAGAATGCGGGTACCTGGAAGGAGGAGCGGGTCAGTCGTTTCGCGATAATCGATTGTGATCGATTTGCTGGTGTGAAAGCGACTGCGCAAAGCGTTCAGGCTGCCGTCGTACAACAGAGTACCGTTGCCAATTAGAAGAATGCGGCTCGCGAGCGCTTCAATATCGTTCATATCGTGAGTGGTGAGGATAATGGTGACGCCCTTTTCCTTGTTGATAGTCTTGATGAATTGTCTAACGGCGATCTTGGAGATGGCATCGAGCCCAATGGTAGGTTCGTCTAGAAAAAGAATCTGGGGGCTGTGCAGCAGAGAAGCTGCGATTTCACAACGCATTCGTTGGCCCAGGCTTAACTGGCGGACCGGGGTGTGGATGAGGTTCTGTAAATCCAATGTTTCTACAATCAAGTCCAGATTGGCTTTGTACTCTGCCTGCGGAACCTTATAAATATCTCGCAGCAGTTCGAAAGAATCCATAACAGGAACATCCCACCAAAGCTGTGTTCGCTGTCCGAATACAACTCCGATGTTCTTTACATAAGGAACTCGTTCCTTCCATGGGGTGTACCCCATAATGTTGCAAGTGCCGCTGTCAGGGACCAGAATTCCACTCATAATCTTAATGGTGGTTGATTTCCCAGCGCCATTCGGCCCGATATACCCTACAATCTCGCCCGGTTGGATGTTGAAAGAGATATCAGTCAATGCATGGACTTCTGTGTGCTCGCGAACGAATAATGCTTTTGCCGCCTGCACCAGTCCGGTCGTGCGTTTGGCAACCTTGAACGATTTGTTCAAACCTTGAACGGATATCACTGGCCTTCTGCCTCCTATCAATTGATTTATGGAGCCATATTATTGTGCATGAGAGGGAGGTGTGTGATCAAGGGGGAAAATGAATAGTAAGAAAAGTTTCGTGAAATAATAAAAAATAAGAACACTTGTTCTTGTTTACAGATTGAGGTAAAATATAACTACAATTGAAACTTGGGTGATCATATTACCTATCCTTTCATAGAGACTTTCCTGGGAAAGTCTCAGGAGGTGAGGCCATGGAAGTAAAAGACGCTCTAACGATCATGTTCTTGTTTGGGATGTTTATCCTTGCTCTTTTAACATACATTCATACGAGTAATAGGAAAAAGTAAAAACCCACCCTAAGTAGATCTGCCTGAGGTGGGTTTTCGTTCCTATTCAGACTTAGAGGGAAATATACCATCCAAGCCAATTGTACGGATCAAGTGTTCGAGCACTTGGTCCTTTATAACTATAATGATAGCATAATCCTTTTTGTGCTTCAATCTTTGTTGAGGGGAACGATTGTTCTATTTGTTGTTGATGGTAAAATATAACTAAAATTTCTAGTAACAACAAGAACAAGTAAAAACCCACCCTCGATTTCCAGCCTGAGGTGGGTTTTCATCCCTTTGATGACTTAGAGGGAATATACCATCCAAGCCGCCAATTGTATCGACCAAGTGTTTGCAGCACTTGGTCTTTATTAATTAAGATACCATAATAAATTTGTTGCCTCAACATGATGTGACTACTACATTACATTAGAGTTTGGGCTGGTTGAACAGCCTGGTAGCAGGTGCATAATTACTGCCTCAGGAAAGCTTATCCGTTGTGGCGGGGGTGCCGGGAATCGTAAGTACGCAGCACCATGCGGTCAAATGGAATGATTTGCAGCGTCTTGAGCAATTGTTTGCTGAGAATGAAGGGAAAATCGCTGCCCTGATCGTCGCTGCCGACTATCGAACATGGCAGATGGACAAACGTTTTATCCGGCGATTCGAAAGCTGACACAGAAGCACGGTTGTCTGCTCATTTTTGACGAGATCGTTACAGGGTTCCGTATTGCGACAGGTGGAGTGCAGCAATATTTTGGCGTCGAGCCTGATTTATCTGTTTTTAGTAAAGGGATCGCCAACGGCATGCCGCTTTCGGTTTATACCGGGAGGGAAGAGGTGATGGCCTCATGCGATCGAGGGGGAACTGTAATTTCTTCCACATTCGGAGGAGAAACACTTCCTTGGCCGCTGCGGCTGCTTGTATTTCAACCTATACCACACACGATGCTGTAGGACATCTATGGGAGCAAGGAAAGCAGATGTGGGTAGGGCTCAATAGTCTTTTTGAATAATATAGGATTCCGCTGGAAGTCAAAGGCTTTTGGCCTTGCCCGGCTATTATGCCTGCTGACCCGGCAAGAAGCAAGAACTCGATCGATTTTTTCGTATGGCATACAAGCATGGCGTATCGCTTTAGGGACAATACATCCTACTGGAACTTTAGACAAATTAGGCTGCCGATGGATCTTACCTTAAAAAAAACCACTTTCAAAATTATCGATGATAGACACCTTTCTTCAAACCTCCTATATTGTGAATCAGGCGCCTAATCAATCTTTGCTAATAAACGGAAAGGGGGATTTATGAATAAATCTAATCAATCGTTGGCTGTCGCAAAAACGTCTTCCAGAATTCCTAACCACCCAACAAGTCGCAACAGGGCAGGAAAAAATTTCAAGAAAAACTGGCAGTTGTACGTATTGATCTCACCGGTCATAGTATACTTTTTTGTCTTTCACTACTTGCCTCTATATGGTATACAAATTGCTTTCAAGAATTTTATTGCTACAAAAGGGATTTGGGGTAGCCCTTGGATAGGTTTCGATCACTTTGAACGTTTTTTTAACAGCTATTATTTTGGTCTCTTGATTCGCAATACACTTGGCATTAGCTTGTACAACCTTGCATTAGGCTTTGCAACACCCATCATTCTAGCCTTAATGATTAATGAAGTATCCAGTAAATGGTTCAAGCGAATTGTGCAAACGGTAACATATGCACCCCACTTCTTATCTACCGTTGTCGTTGTGGGTCTTCTCTTTATTTTCCTCAGCGCCGATAAAGGAATTGTGAATCATATCATTCAGCTATTCAACGGAAATCCGGTATCGTTTATGACGGAGCCAGCATGGTTTAAAACGGTTTATGTTTTCTCAGAGGTATGGCAGCAAATGGGGTGGAGCTCCATTATTTATTTGGCTGCATTAGCCGGCGTTGATCCCATGCAACTTGAATCGGCCAAAATGGACGGAGCTAGCCGATTACAGCGAATCTGGCATGTGAACTTGCCAGGCATCCTACCCACCATTACCATTCTTTTTATCTTAAATACCGGAAGCATCATGAGCATAGGTTTCGAAAAAATTTACTTGATGCAAAACAGCTTGAATTTGGAAAGTTCCGACATTATTTCAACTTATGTGTACCGAAGCGGTATTCTAGGCTCTCAGTACAGTTTCACAACAGCAGTAGGATTATTTAATCAAGTGATTAATTTCATCTTGCTAATTAGTGTGAACCGAATCTCTCGAAAATTTAGCGAAACCAGTTTATGGTGATGTCGAAACATTAGATTTAACTTTGCTGCTACTAAGTAACTGTTACGAAATAAAGTCCCTGCCATTTGGCTGAAAGAGCCAAACAGGGCGGTAATTTCGCAACAGTTACTAAGTGGAAAGGAGTATCCTATGCAGTCCATACGCGCTCAAAAAGATGGCCGATTATTCGATATGATCAACTATTGCTTGCTTTTCCTCATTCTGATTGTAATCCTTTATCCTCTTCTATATATTATTAGTGCTTCTATTAGTAATCCGGGAAAGGTGATATCAGGGGAAATGTGGCTATTTCCAAAAGATATGACATTGAATTCATATTATAAAATATTCCAGAATCAAGATATCATGAGAGGCTACTGGAATACGATTCTTTACACAGCAGTTGGAACATCCATTAATATAGCTATGACGGTCTGTGCAGCTTATCCGTTATCCCAAAGAGACTTTCTGGGCCGTAATGCCATCACTTTTTACATTATGCTTACAATGTTTTTTAGTGGTGGTTTAATTCCGACGTATCTGCTCATCAAGCAGCTCGGTATGCTCAATTCATTCTGGGTCATGGTCATTCCGAATGCAGTTGCCGTTTGGCACATTATTATCATGAGAACCTTTTTTCAACAGAGTATTCCAAATGAGCTGCATGAGGCCTCATCCATGGATGGCTGCTCGCACTTTCAAATGTTGTTCCGTATTATATTGCCATTGTCACTCCCCGTTCTCGCTGTGATGGTATTGTTCTATAGCGTTAGTCACTGGAATGCATATTTCAATGCACTTCTGTATTTGTCGGATCGATCAAGGTACCCCCTGCAGCTGTTTCTGCGGGAAATCTTAATACAAAGCGAAGTACAGGACATGGTGCAATCTGACGCTTCTTCTTTACATGAGCAAATGTTGCAAAAAGAAGGTATCAAGTATGCCATCATTATGGTGGCCAATCTGCCGATGCTGCTGTTATACCCGTTTTTGCAAAAGTACTTTGTAAAAGGAATGCTCGTAGGAGCAATAAAAGGTTAAACTATGATAGGGAGGTCTCTAACCATGAAGAAATATATGAAAATCATCTCAACAACGATAACGCTTTCAACTGCAATTGCCACTCTATCTGCTTGCGGTGCATCTGAATCGGATCAACCAAAAGCCCCTGTAACCACCAACGCGGACAAGGTTAATTCTACGGGTATGCCTATCGTCAAGGAACCTCTAACATTAAAGATATTTGCTGGAAAATCCGTCTATAACGCAGAATTCAAAGATATGCTCTTATGGAAGGAATATGAAAAGCTTTCAGGAATTCATGTGGAATGGGATCTGGTTCCTAACGCCACAATTACAGAACGAAGAAACCTCACCCTTGTATCCAATGATCTGCCTGATGCCTTCTATGCAACGGGATTACCTACTACAGATTTGATCAATTACGGGAATCAAGGTGCCTTCATCCCTTTGAATGGACTTATTGACAAATATGCCCCTAATTTGAAGCAGCTCATGGATAAGTACCCGGAAATTCGAAAAGGAATTACGATGCCCGATGGCAACATATACTCGATGCCTCTGATATTCGATCCGGAATTTACGTCTGTTTTGGCCCAAAACAAATTTTGGTACAATAAAGACTGGGCGCAAAAGCTCAATCTGAAAGATCCACAAACAACAGAAGAATTATATCAGTTTCTTAAGAAGATAAAGGATGGAGATCCCAACGGCAATGGGAAACCGGATGAAGTCCCCTTGGTCATTTCGAAATTCGATATATTTCTAAATTATATTAAAGGCTCGTGGGGGTTAGGAACAAAGGGAAGTAAACATAAATTCGTCGATATTGACCCAAAAACGAATGACTTGCGATTTATTCCGATTGAATCCAGGTACAAGGAATTGCTTCAGTACACTAACAAGCTTTACAGTGAAGGATTAATCGACAAAGAAGCGCTTACGATAAATGTCGAACAAATGAGCGCCAAATTCTCAAATAATCAGGCAGGATCTACGGTTACTGGCAACCCTGTCGTTTACAAAGCCGAAGAGACATTTATCCCCGGCTCGGTTCTGGCAGGTCCATACGGTGATAAGCTGTTCACATTCGTTAACCCATCTGTTGTTATTACCGCTCCTTTTGTTATTACAAAAGCAAGCAAGGAACCTGAAGCGCTGGTACGCTGGATGGATTACTTCTATGGAGTTGAAGGAAGCCTACTCTTCTTTATGGGTAAAGAAGGAGTAACCTTCACAAAAACTTCTGAGGGAAAATACACGTTTGTGGATGATATCAACAAAAATCCTAAAGGCCTGACCGTACCGCAAGCTGTTGGTCAACATCTCGTGTATCCAGGTTCATCCTATCCAGGTATCGTTAGACAACAATATTTCCAGGGCGGGGAGGCCATGGATAATGCTGTTAAGGCAACCGAGAAATTGAAACCGCATTTAATTAAAGAAGTATGGCCTGATTTCACCTACACTGTTCAAGAGAATGAGAGAATGATCGCTCTTTCTAACGATATTCAGAACTATGTGAATCAAATGCAGGATAAATTCATAACCGGCGCAACGCCTTTTGATCAATGGGATAGCTACATCTCCACTATCAAAAAGATGGGTCTGGATGAATACATGAAGTTATATCGTTCTGCATATGAAAGATACAAAAAAAACTAAAGCTCTGCATCTGGCATGAGAGTGCTAAGGACGTACCTCAACTCAAAGAGGTACGTCAACCCCTTTCATAACTTTATAACTTGTTGCTTTATGGGGAGTGGTTTACATATGAAAAAGAGCAGATCAAGAATTCTTTCCAATTTTCCATATCTTTCGTCCAGATTTTATAAATTTTTATTTTCTTACTTAACTATTGTTATAATTTTATTAGTCATTATGGGAATCGTTGTGTTTGGCACCTTTATGTCTACTTTAAGAAATGAAATCGAACAATCGGTTATAGTCTCCTTAAGTCAAATTCGGCAATCCGTTGACACCCGGACAAAAGAAATAGAGCGTATTGCCCTGCGAATCTCAAATAACCCTGCACTGACACCATTTATGGTCCAAAATGGAGGCTACAATTATTATGAAACGGTTGAGCAACTAAAAGAGTACCAGTCCACTAACACCTTTCTATCCGATATCGTTCTTTACTATGGAACAAATGATAATGACATGATGTATGCTGCAAGCGGAACTTATTCTACAGACTCATTCTTCAATTATGTGTATCATTTTGCCACATGGACCAAGAAGGATTTCCTGGATCGCCTCACCAAAACCACCTATCCCCAAATGCGTCCTCCAGATCTTGTTGATATAAATGGCAGGATTCGCGGGGAATATGCCGTCTATCTGTATCCAATTCCCTTTCACTCTACTTTATCTAACGGAGTTGTCATGTTCCTTGTGGAAGAAAGCTCATTCTCTGACTTATTCGGTAACTTTTTGAAATCGTACCAAGGAATCAGCATGATTCTGAATCCCAACGGAGAACCGATCATGACCTTAAAAAGCAAAGAAATCGAGATTTCTGGAACGGATTTATTAAATTCCTTCTCGTTTGATACGATTAAAGATACGATCTCAACGGTTCAAATCTCTAATAAACAGTATTCTTTGATTAAACTGACCTCCGAGTATAATTTGTACACATATATTACTCTAATACCGACCCATCAATTTTTAGAAAAAGCGAACAAGACCAGTAGTATTTTTAGAAATATTATGATTTTGATGCTTGTGATTAGCTTACTGCTAGGAATTTTGTTCTCCTTACGTCACTATAGACCCTTGCAGAAGCTTGCCATAAATATACGCAATCACTTGAAATTAACGGATACATACCCTACCGGTGATGAGATTCTTATTATAGACCAAGCCTTTGGTGAGGTATCGCAAGCCAATGAAGGGCTTAAGGATCAGTTGAAGAGTCAAGCAAGTATTCTCCGGGAGCAAGCTTTATACACGCTCTTAAAAGGAAATGTGAAAACCGAGGCTAAATTAAGTGAGCTTAGAAATTTGGCTAACCTTCAGCTGGATAAGCCTTCATTTGCAGCTATGATCTTCCTTATTGACCATTTTTCGCAGTTCGAGAGTAACAATTCCGCACATACACAAGATATTTTTCGGTATAGTTTAAAAAACATTGTCGAAGAATTGTCCCTACAATTAGGGATAGGTTATGCCCTCGAAATGATCGATGGACACGGCATCATTGTATTAATTAACATGGAAGAAGCTTTATCGTCTAATGATCTGGTTGTGTTAGGAAATCGAGCCAAGCACGTATATCGTGAACATTTCAAAATTTCTTTAACTGTAGGTATTGGACGAATATATAATAGAGCTACCGAGCTTTATAAGTCATTTTTAGAAGCAGGGCAAGCGGCGGGGTATCGATTTATTAGAGGTGGGAATCAGGTGTTTTTGTATGAAAATACGATAACTCTTTGGAAAGATACACCCCGTTACCCTATAGGATTGCAAAATCAGCTCGCGATCTCCATTAAACAGGGGCAATCTGATGAAGCAAATAGGGACATACGATCCATCATGATATACATTTCTCAAGAACAAATGCCTTTACAGACTGTAGAATATATATGTTTTGATATTATCAATACGATTATCAAGACTGTTATTGAAATGAATATTGAGCTGGACACTGAAATGATGCGAACACTTGAGCGTTTATATGCCCAAGGCTTCGAGACGATGGAATTATTAGAACAGACAATTCTAACGTTTTGCGTGAAAGCATGCGATAGAATTACTCACCAAAGGGAAAATAAAAAACCTCAATTATTCTTGAATTTAAAATTGTATGTGGATAACCACTACCGGGATCAATCGATCACACTGGATCACATAGCTGAACATTTCGGGTTGTCCGCATCTTACATTACAAGTTTCTTCAAAGAGCTTAATGGCGAATCCTTGATGCGGTATGTTGATAATCTTAGAATGGAAGAAGCTAAAAGACTTTTGAGGGAAACAAACCTCTTAATGAAGGATATTATTGAACATTGTGGGTATGTCGATCCTTCCAATTTTATTAGAAAATTCAAACGATCTGAAGGCTTAACCCCAACACAATACCGTGAGGTAAATGGCAAATAACCAGCCAACTCACAAATTGAGTAGGACGGGGAGTCAGTAATGGCCAAATTGTGTATCATAGAGGCTATTATTTCTGCAAGGAGCTGTTATTCGCGGCGGCTAAGGAGATGGGCATGACCGCTCAATTGAAAAAACATCCAGGCCTGAACAGGGAGTGATGAGAAGAACAGCCAATTACTTTTCAATCATTCTTTCCGTTGACGTGTAATCCTCACCCCCTTATTATGATAGAAGATGCCTTATACTCGAGGAAAGTAGGTGAGAGAGAATGTGCAATCAGCTCGAATATCTTGTGGAAATTGTACGGACGATTAAATTCACACAAGTGCTGAACGGGATCAGTCTGCCTTTCAACATGGACTCGGATCAGCACATTCTTTCACCTATTGGACAGAGTATGTCAAGTTAGGTCTCATTTAGGCCGAACACCAACAAACTCATCCTAAGCTGTGGAGTGCTGCTCCATGGCTTTTTATTATGCTCAGGAAAAGGATGAGAGACCGATGAATCAGGTTAAGCTTGTGGCCAATGTGCCTTTATTTTATGTGTATACAATATTGAACAATTTTATATTAGACCGAGCAATCTGGATGCTGTTCCTGCTATCCAGAGGTTTCTCATTATCACAAATTGCCCTGATCGAGTCGGCATATCATTGCATGAACTTCTTGTTTGAGGTGCCGACGGGGTATATCGCGGATCGGTATGGGAAACGTGTGAGCTTGATGGTGAGTCAGCTGGTAGCGGTGCTTTCCTCGAGCATGCTGTTATGGGGCGGCCATTGGTCCGTCATTGTGGTTGGCTTTATGTTGGGTGCTTTGGTGGGGACGTTCCAATCCGGCGCAACTAGTGCGCTGATCTATGAAACCCTCAAGCTGCTAGGCAAGGAGCAGCAGTTCAAGCGCTACAATTCGCAATTGATGGCCGTGATGCTGATCACTTTGGGGATAAGCGGTATGGTGGGCGGGACACTGTCCGATGTGGATTGGGCATGGGTGTATTTTGGCAAAGTCATTCTAAGTCTCCTCTCCTTTAGTGTCGTACTGTTCCTTATAGAACCGCATACAGAGGAAGCTGCAGCTGAAGGCATGGCGGGGGAGACCTCCTATTCTTTTGTGAAGCAGCTCCGTATGGCCTATGCGTTTGCGAAATCGAACCGTGCCTTTCTCACATTGAGCTTATATGGAGCCATTCTCTATTCCATGTCATGGTCTATTGCATTTTACAGTCAGGTGGTTTTTCAAGACCTGGGCTTGAACAATAAATCAATCGGACTGCTCAATGGCTTGGAAACGTGGGTGTCTGCAGCTATTGCGGGTATTGCTTTTATAGGAGAACGGTGGCTGGGGAAAAAGGGTTCGATTCTCTTCTCCGGCGTAGGCTTCATCTTCTTTCTTGTCATTTTCTCAACGTCGACCGTCGTTACACAAGTAATAGGTGCTTTCTTCTTCATGGCCATCGTAATCAGTTACCTGGAGCCTCTACTGGAAGCGTATCTGAATGAACTGCTGCCTTCTCCCATAAGGGCTACGATGTTGTCTGTCTTCAGTATGCTAATTTCCGTCGGGATGATGATTACTTTCATGAGTATTGGGTTTCTTGCGGATTGGACTGATCTATCTAAGGCGCTCAAGGTGATTTTGCTGCTATGGGTCCCGATTTGCTTGATCGTGATGGGCTGGGCGTTGAAGGTTGCAAGAAAAGGATAAAGCAGATAGCAAGAGCGAGTATGTATTTAAGGGCAAAGCGGTAAGCAAAAGCAGCAAGAACTCCATAGATGGCAAATTAGTAATATTTCAAGTGGAGCAAGTATGGAAAGGGCCTATAAGTGAGCGAATCGAGCTTTACGAAAGCGATATGTGGTTGGAGTTTGTTGAAGGCCAAGATTATCTTATATATGCGAGTGATGAACTGGACGGCAAGCTGAGAGGCAACCTTTGCGGCAGGATACAATTGTGGGAGAACGCCAAGGGTGATGTTGCGGCCTTCCAGAAGGAGGGAACCCTTATCCAAGCTTCAGGAGGGGGAACAACTCGAGAGGGATGGGGAAGTGGGATCCTTGCTGTAATCGTTGTAACAGGTCTGGCTGCTGCTTGGAGGTTCGGCTCGAGGAGAAAGAACTAAATATGTAATCATGGAGCTGCCTTTGGGCAGCTTTTTGTGCATTAGAAAAGAATTTTTTAGGCTTATACGTTTTAGTGGGGAGGACGAAATCTGATTACAACAGACGGAACTGCGCTTGGCATTGGCGTAGAGCGGAAAACCTGCTATAGAGAGGATTATTGATGAGCTCCTGGAGAGGACAAAAAGCCTATAAGGAATTAATCCTTAGGAGCGGGTGGCGATGAGCGGTACAATTAGATTTACGAAATGGAATGGAGGAGAAATACTTTGACCACTGAAATGGTGACAGCAGGCTGGGACGATGTAAAATTTCAGCTGCGGGAAGTCCATTCCTTCGAATGGCTTCATTCGCTGGGGAAGGCATTCGCAGTTTTCGATCAACAGGATTCAGGTAATCTTTCTTTTGGCGTAGAGCAGGCGGGGGAGAAACGGTTTGTGAAGTATGCAGGCGCCAGGACGATGCGTTATGATGGAGAACCTCAAGCTGCCATAGAGCGGCTGAAGCAGGCTATGCCTCTGTATGAGTGCTTGAATCACCCCAATCTGATTAAGCTGATCGAGCATTATGAGGTTGGGGAAGGTTATGTTGGGATCTTTGAATGGTTTGATGGCGAGACGATGCATCCGTTCTCTACATTTCCTCCGCCTTTGAAATACACACATCCTGATTCATCTTTTTATCGGTTCAGACAGTTGCCCCTTGACCTTCGACTGGCTGCATTGGATGCGATCTTCAAGTTCCATGTGTATGTTGAATCGCGCGACTATGTAGCTATTGATTTCTACGATGGCAGCATTCTGTACGACTTCAAGACCCATTCTACTAGAATCTGTGATATTGATTGCTATCAGCCTAAGCCTTACGTGAACAATATGGGGCGATTGTGGGGCTCTTCCAGATTCATGTCGCCTGAAGAATTCGAGCTTGGCGCCGAGATTGACAGTCGAACCAATGTGTTTAACATGGGGGCTATGGCATTTTGTCTGCTGGGCGGTGAGCGGGATCGAGCCTACGCGAAATGGGATGCCGGAAGGGAGCATTATGATGTAGCTCTTCGAGCGGTGGAGCAAGCCAAGGACCAACGGTATCGTACAGTAGCGGAGTTTTATGAGGCTTGGGGGAGTATGGGATAGTCTTAAAGAATCATTATTCAAAATTTAAAGGTTCTCCCTTGTCAAAGGAGGATTTCTAAGTGTAAAATAGTAACATGTCCGTTACTTGTATCTTTATTGGACAGTAATGTAAACGTCTTCAAAACAGTGTTTGGAAAGGGGTGTGTTTTACGAGTTGCTGCTTGTAGCCTCACAGTTTGCATTTGTGAAGACGGTAGTTAGATTAACCACACTATTTATGGGAGGGATTTTAATGAAAAAGAACGTAAGCGGACTGCTGGTATTTATCCTCTTGCTCGTAAGCGTTCCACAGCTGGCGCTGGGAGCGGATCGCAGCTCGGATCGTGTGTATGAGTACGATCAGAAGTACTTGTATGGACGGGGAAGTACAGATTCTGCCGGAGCAGTAGGGTGGAGCATGTCCTACAATCTCGACTCTTATATGAATATGTATGAAGCTACCAAAGGGACAGAATGGCTGGATAAAGTAGTGGATCAATTCGGAAGGGCGATGACCGCTGCCTCAGATCCGGACGGGGATGGCTACAAGGGGTTCCCGGATGTAAACTACTCGCATATTCAGACGAAGAACAATAGCTTCACTGTGTTCGGGGCCAATTCAGGCGCCACTGAGCTAGTGACGAACGGCTCCTTCGAAACGGATGCGGATAGCAATAATGTGCCGGATGGCTGGACGCAGCAGGGAAGCACCTCGCAGACCTACCGGTCGACCGCAGCTGGCAATGCGTATAGCGGCTCTGCAGGAGCGATCATTCAGAGTGACGGAACCAACAGCAACCGCTTGGTGCAAAATATTACATACACAGCCAACACCGACTATTTGCTGGAAGCTTTTATCGGGGTGGAGACGGAGAAAACACAGGCTAATATCGAGATTTTCAACGTGACTACGAACAAGGTAATCGCTACGCAAAGAGCTTACCATGTTGGATTTGAGCGGTATGTGATCAATTTCCGCTCGCCGGCAAGCGGTACTCTGCAAGTAAGGCTTTCCCTTGAGAATTATACGGTTAGCGGTCTCAAGGCGCGCTTCGATTCCGTAAGCGTGAAACAAGCGAATCAGCCAGCTGAGACTGCTCTTAATACAGGCTTCGAGACTGCTACAGGCGGGGATGCTACACTGCCTGCCAACTGGACTCGAGCAGCAGGTGCGACAGCTTCACATGTTTACATTGCGACTGGCATTAACAACAACTATGCAGGCAATAACGGGATGGCTGTTGCTGCTGATGGAACAGGAAATAAAATTGCAGAACAGACTTTAACCTACATGCCTAGTTATAACTATAATGTAACCTTCATGCATCGATTGACCGACGATCGTTATAGCGGCAGGATGGAAGTCTATAATGTGACGGATAATGTTGTACTAGGCTCCATTGAATACAACAATACGGTATGGACGGCCAAATCATTCAATTTCACGGCACCTGCAACAAGCGGCAAAACCGTAAAGCTGAGAATATATCAAGCTAGTCCAAGCACGGCTTTCACAGGTTATTACGATTCTATCTCGGTCAAACCGATCACCTTTCCAGAAGCTGCGGCCTGGACGCGCAATGTACCGATCACTCACGCACACATGATCAAATCAGCGGATGTCAGCCCATCGGGCGCTTGGGCGCTAGAGCTTATCCACGATGGAACGACGGCACCTGTAATGTCGCAAATTCTCGATAACTACAAGCCTTCATCACCCTATGGTTTTGTTGTATTTGGCAAAGTCACCCCTGGTACGACAGGCATTATTCGAGCCATTGATGTAACTGCCGGCACAACATTAGGCTCTGCTACATTTACGAATTCTGACCTGAGTGCAATCACACAGTTCAACTTCACGACTCCGGTCGCCGGACATCAAGTCCGAATGGAGGTTGCTATCTCGGGGGGCTCCTCTGGTCAAAAGCTATATGCCTATAGTGCCAAAGCCGGACAAAGATGGGATCAGCAAGTTCATGACGGTCATATTGCTGCTACAGCTTTGCGCTTCGTGAACGCAGTCTATTCGGACTCCTCATTGACAGCGGCTTATAAGACTACGGCGGATAGTTTCCTTGAATTCATTGCTGACAACTTCTACGCCAAATGGAATGCAGAGTGGCATCAGCTTACCGGAACAGATGGCAGCAACAACGGAACGGGCGTGTATACATTCCCTACTGGCTTCAGTACCGAATTTTTCCCGAGCCGAACTATACCGCACAATATGTATATGACTTATGCCCGCATGCTGTACTTGTTGTATGAGGCTACCGATGGTGTGCCAGCCTATTCTGCCGTTCGTGCTAACTATTTGAGCCGCGCCAATGATATGTCCAGAGCTTACAAAGGCAAGGTTCGTGCGAACACGATGAATGCCACACTGTCAACAGATGCTTACGAGTGGAACTATTGGGATAATATGGGTGCATGGGATGACGGTCATTACTATCCGGCAGCTGTGGATGACCTTTCGCATGGAGCAACTACATTAAACGGGGTTATTGAAGCATTTAACCATGGTCAAGTATTCACTGTCAGCGATATGCAAAAATTCACCAGAACGTTCACAGAAGTTATGTTCAACCAGAATTATAGTGATCCGACTTTATCTTATTACCATAATAGACGACCGCTGGTTACGAAGGATAAGGAATTGAGTTATCAATTCTATAACTGGATCAATCTGGCTCAATTCGATCGTAAGGTGCTGGATATAAGTGAAGCCATATGCAAAGAGGATCTTTGCACGAATCTAGGTGCATCAGGCATTGCCCTATGGAACAAGAACAAGCTGGCGAATTCCGGTTTCGAGCTAGCTTCCACCGGGGATGCTACACTGCCGCTGTACTGGACCAGATGGCAATCCACTGCAACAACTGCCTTCCGTGATACCGCGACTCCTTACCTGAATGATTATAAAGCAACGGTCAAAACGAACGGAACGACCTGGCAGGTGCTTGAGCAGCAGATTCAAGCTTATGAGCCCAATACGACCTACACCGTATCGTTCATGGGGAACACGAATGGCAGCGTCGGGGGTAGGGCGGAAGCTTTTAATGCTACAACTGGGACTGTGCTTGGGTCTACGACCTTTACGAATACGACCTGGACTGCCAAGTCATTTACTTTTACAACTCCAACCGCAACAACGAATGTGATCAAAATCAGACTGTATCATACCAGCTATACGCCAACTACTGGAGCCGCTTATTTTGATGATATTCGAGCTCTGCCATACTTGTATCAATCACATATTCCTAACGGAAGCTTCGAAACTTCGAACCTATATGACACTGCTTTGCCGCGCTTCTGGAAGCGGGGAGCAACGAGTGCAGCAGCCAATGTAGTTATTGATCCTGCTGATGAAACGTCCGGTTTGCAATCACTCAAGCTTACAACAGTGAGCGGAGGGGCGCAGCAAGAGCTTGTATATGACTGGTTGGGTTACAAACCAGGCGGATCTTATCAGTTTACAGCCAAAGGCAAGACCAATGGCTCTTCAGCAGGAGGCCGAATTCAAGTGATCGATACGGTCACCAGCGGCGTATTGGTGGATGTGGCGTTCACGGCAGCCACCTGGACGACTGCTACTGCCTCGTTCACAGCGCCAATCGATTACACCCATCCGCTGAAAGTCATCATTACTCATAATAACCCAGCAATTACGAGCGGTACGTTTTGGGTGGATGATCTTGGAATTTATTTGAACTGAATCTGGTAAGGAGCTAACAGAAACATCCCTCTCTGATCAGCCGTGCTGCTTCAGAGAGGGATGTTTGTGCACTTCGGGCCTAAGGAGTGGCAAGCCGTTTACACTAGGGAGGTCCAGATCCGAATGTAGAGGAGTAGTGCCGCGGCGTTGCTGATGACTGAACAGGAGAGTGGGTTACAATTGTTCAATCAATTTGGTTTTGGCAAGCGTTAGAGCGCCGATGACACCTTCGTGTTCACCAAAGGAGCTTCTCTCCGTTTCCAGTGACATTGTGGAGAAACGGTTGCCGCGCAAAATAATGGTACGTTTCGTTTCCTCGAATAACAGCGGCATCTGATCGAACATTTTGCCTCCAATTAGGACCGATTGCGGATTAAACAAGTTAATGACATTGCTTAAGGCGATCCCAAAAGCGGTTCCTGCCTTGATACAGGTATTGATAGCATCTCTGTCCTTCTGTTCGTATGCAGCAACAAGGTTGTTACGATTGTTGGCCAGTCTTGTGTATTCGGCTTCCAGCATAGGGAAGGTGATGATGTTCTCCAGACACCCGTAATTACCGCACAAGCACATCTTGCCGTTAGTGTCTGCGGTGATATGCCCTAAAAGTCCCGCAGTGTTATTGACGCCTCTTAGGATTTGTCCATTAATAATAATTCCGGCCGCAATGCCATGTCCCACATGAACGACAATAAAATCCTTCAAGTTTTTGGCCTTCCCGAACTTCATTTCTGCAAGGCCCATCGTTCTTCCGCCTTCTTCCAGAAAAACCGGACATCCAAAAGCTTCTGTTAGGGCATCGACGGGGTTTACGTTATCCCAGTCTTTCCTGTTCGGAATGTTCAGAATGGTTCGCGAATGAACATCGATGATACCGGTAACACCGATTCCAATGGCATCGATCTGGCGACGATTCAGGCCGGAACGTTCCAATAACAGATCAATTTCCCGAATAAGAGTTCCCGCCTTATCCGTATCGGTGGCGTAATTATCCAGCAAGCACTCGCTTCGATAAACAATGTTCAAATCATTATCAGAGATGACTAGCCGCATGTAAGCACCGCCAATATCGATTCCCAAGAAGCGAAACTTGGCAGGGTTAGAGTAGAGCAGGACTTCCTTTCTGCCCATGCCTTGACTTACGCGGTTGCCTTCTTTGATGAATTGATGATCAATCAGATGCTTGGAAATTTTGGTGATGCTCCCTTGTGACAAGTCGGACAATTTAGCTAGTTGTTTTCTAGAGGTGTGATTGTTAAAGCTGATTAACTCCAGAATTAATTTCTCGGACGAATTTAGTGAGATATCAAACACTCCATTTCAAGAGCTAATTTATGATGATGATGTGCCAAGTAACGGATATTATTATATTTTAATGATTATTTCAATAAAGATCAAGAAGTGAATCATATAGGTGGATAAATTATTGAAGCCATGACATTTTGTATGGGTGCGTACATATAATTCGATAGTGAAAATAAATAGACAGAGTAATTATATTTTTGCATTGCTAGTATCAATTGAATTGAGAATATGTAGTCTTTAAGCATACACTGTGATGGTGATTAACAAATAATTTACATGATAAATTATTTACAAATATCAATTGCCGATATATAGTTTGGTTATGAAATTATATATGGTTGAACCTTTCAAATGACGGAAGGAAGCAACGGTGGAAGGGAGGTGTTAAACTTTGAATGGCAGGACACTTAAGAAAATCGCAAATAACTACGAGCTTTATTTATTTCTTTTACCGACACTAGTGTTCCTTGCCTTGTTTGCTTATCTGCCCATGTACGGTTTGCAGATTGCGTTTAAAAAATATGTTGCGGTCAAGGGGATTTGGGGGAGTCCGTGGATTGGATTTGAGAACTTTGAAAGATTCTTTCATTCGTACCAGTTTTGGACGGTAATAAAGAATACGATGGGGATCAGTTTATACGAGCTGGTTGTCGCTTTCCCGATTCCGATTATTATGGCACTGTTGGTGAACCAATTAGTCAATCAATCGTTTAAGCGATTCGTCCAAACGGTTACCTACGCACCCCACTTTATCTCAGTTGTAGTCCTGTCCGGAATGTTGTATTTGTTTCTTTCGCCTGGAACCGGGATTGTCAATTCCATCATCACACGTTTTGGGGGGGAGTCGATCTTTTTCCTTTCCAAACCGGATTTGTTCAAAACGATCTATGTGTTTTCGGGTATTTGGCAGCAGGCAGGGTGGTCAACCATTATTTATTTGGCGGCTTTGTCCGGGGTCAATCCGGAATTGCACGAGGCGGCGGTCGTGGATGGTGCCAGCAAGGTGAAACGAATATGGCATATCGATCTGCCCGGCATTACACCAACGATTATCATTCTGTTAATATTGAACATCGGCCATTTTATGTCAGTCGGTTTTGAAAAAGTGTTTTTATTGCAAAATTCGTTAAATCTCTCTTCATCGGAAGTCATTCAGACGTATGTGTACAAGATGGGCTTATTAAACGCCGAATATAGCTATTCCACGGCGATTGGCCTGTTTAACGCAACAATCAATTGCATTCTGCTGATAACGGTTAATTCCATTGTCAAAAAAATTGGACAACATAGTTTATGGTAGGCATACCGCCAGGCATTGGAGGGGTATAGATGGGACAAACAAGCCGGAGCGCGGGGGATAAGCTATTTGATTACGCAAACTACGTAATCTTTACGGTTATCTTGTTGCTCGTATTGTATCCGCTGTATTTTATCGTAATTTCGTCGATCAGTGATCCGATATATGTGAATTCAGGACAAATATGGTTGTTTCCCAAAGGTGTTACCTTTGACGGCTATAATCAAATTTTTATGGACAAGCGGATTTTATCCGGGTATTCCAATTCACTCCTTTATATGGTGGTTGGCACGAGCATTAACGTCGTTCTTACCGTATTGGCCGGATACGCTCTTTCTCGCAAAGATCTGGTCGGACGCAATTGGATCATGTTTTATATTGTGTTTACGATGTTGTTTAGCGGCGGGCTGATCCCCACATTTCTGCTGGTCAAGAAGCTGGGCATGTTGAACACGATATGGGCAATGGTCATTCCGAACGCCGTTTCCGTATTTAACATCATAATCGCCAGAACATTTTTTATCAGTACCATTCCCGATGAATTATTGGAGGCAGCTGTTATGGACGGTTGTACCAATACGAACTTCTTCGTTAGAATCGTCCTCCCGCTAGCACTGCCGATTATTGCCGTTATGACGCTCTTTTATGCGGTGGGCCATTGGAATTCTTACTTTCAGGCGTTGATTTATTTGCGCAATGAAAAATTATTTCCGCTGCAAATTGTTCTGAGAGAGATCTTGGTGTTGAACCAGGTATCCGATATGGCCTCTCACGAAGAAAGCATGACGGCGATGCAGCAAAAGGCGGACCTCATTAAGTATGGGGTGGTCATCGTTGCCAGTTTGCCTATGCTGGTGTTATACCCGTTCTTGCAAAAATATTTTGTCAAAGGCGTTATGATCGGCTCTATTAAAGGCTAAATCAAATCATAATAATAAGGGGATAGCACAATGAAATGGAGACACTCATTATCGTTAACAGTTGTCGGTATGATGATGGTATTTTCCGTACTTGCAGGCTGCAGTAAAGACGACGCTTCTACCAAACCTGCGGTTGCACCGAGTCCGGCGGTCTCAGCGGGACCGGACATGAAAAAAGAGAAAATTTCGTTAAAAGTAGCCGCAGTAAAAACACCCCTCGTTACGAAGGATTACAACGAGATGGATATTGTGAAGAAGTGGGAAGAACAGACCAATGTACATGCAGACTGGACGATTATCGCAAGGGATCCTTGGGGCGAGAAGAAAAATCTCATGTTCGCCAGCAACGATTTGCCAGATGTGTTTTATGGCACCTATGCTTTAAGTGATTCCGACATTCTGAAGTATGGGGAGCAGGGCACACTGATCCCGTTAAATGATTTGATTGACAAATACGCGCCTAATATC
>NZ_JCAUBA010000028.1:0-67845 GCF_059692235.1 Paenibacillus sp. J2R1T-4
CCATATACTCGTGCTCGTTCGCATCATATTGCCGCTGTCCAAACCGGTTCTGGCGACGATTTCCTTGTTTTACGCCGTGTATCATTGGAACGAGTGGTTTAACGTTCTGCTCTACGTTCGCGACGCGAATCAGTGGCCTATGCAGGTGTTTCTGCGCAATCTCGTGATGGAATCGACAACATTGGCCGAAATGAAGGATACCGCGTTGACGGCCGTTTCCTCGGAAGCGATCAAGATGGCGACGCTGTTAATGACCGTTCTGCCGATTGCGCTTGTGTATCTGTTCGTGCAGAAATATTTTATCCGCGGCATCATGCTCGGCTCAGTCAAAGAATAACCCTGTGCCACCTCTGCCGCCGGTTCCATCCGCTTAGAGATGAAGGACGCCGACATCTATTTGATGAAGACGGGGGGATTTCATTGAACCGATTTGTACGTTTGCCGCTGTTCGGCATCCTGCTGGTTGTTCTGGTCGTGCCAAGCATTTCGTTCAGTTTGTTCATCTATCAGAAAAATGTAAGCAAAGCGATCGAAACCAAACAAGCGGATCAGCTTGAAATATTGCACCAATACAGAAAAAATTTCGAGCTTGTGTTCGAACAGATTTACAGCAAGGCAAACGAATACATCATTGATAAAAATTTCAATGCGGTAGCCGATCCTTACTCGGTGCTCGATTTGGTCGAGAAAATGCGGCTGGTTGCGAAGCTGCAGCAAATTCGTTCGTCCGATCGCAATATTGACGCGATCTATTTTATGTCCAGGCGCGAGAATGGCGAATACGTTTATGTTGATCCCGACTTGAGCTATTGGTACGACGAGTATAAGCAGGAATTGACCGATATATTCCATCGATCCGATTCGTCGCTCGAAACGCTTCCGGTTCGATCGTTCGGTTCAGCCACGCAAGAATCGCGCGTCTTGTCCGGCATCGTACTGCGGCTGCCTTTCGATTCGATGGTAAAAACAGGGATGATTTTGA
Source organism: Paenibacillus sp. J2R1T-4 (assembly GCF_059692235.1). NCBI lineage: Bacteria > Bacillati > Bacillota > Bacilli > Caryophanales > Paenibacillaceae > Paenibacillus > Paenibacillus sp. J2R1T-4. Next base: position 983 of record NZ_JCAUBA010000028.1, read on the forward strand.
TCGACATCGATCTTTCGTTCCTGATGGCCAATATTGTCGGCAACGATGCGGACGACTTGCTGCTTGTCGATGCCGCAGGCAACGTGCTGCTGCCGAAGGCGCAGCAGGGCAAGCGGCTCGATGCTCTCTTTCCCGGCATCGGGCCGGTCGACGGCATGTCGGGAGCGAATGCGTTCCGCTCGGGCGGCAAGCGTATGGTTCAAATGCATATCCATGCAAAAGATCCCGGTCTCACCTTCGTGCGGATCGCTCCGTATGGCGAGTTGATGGCGTCGGAGCTTCTCATCCGCAAGGTCATCATCGTCGGCAATATCGTGCTGTTTCTGGTCTATGTCGCCATCGCGCACTTTCTGTCTCTCTACATGCATCGCCCAGTCAAACAAATGATGGCGGCAGTCAAGGGATTGTTGTTCAGCGGAGCGCCGGAAGAAAAGCGAGTGACGATGCGCGACGAGCTGGAACGGATCAAAACGGGCATTCACAAAATGTTGAAGGAAAATAAACATTTGCAGGTTACGTATAACAAATTCATGCCGCAGTTGAAGGAGCGTTATTATTACAATTTGCTTCACGGCAAATATGAGACCATAAATCTGGTTCAGGAACAGGCCTCATTGCTGCAGCTCAATGCAGACACGGAAGACTTCGGTTTGATTGTCATGGAGATTGATTTCTTGCAGCAGCACACCATGCAGGACAAACATGCGAAGCGGTTGCTCTTTCTGGATAAGAGCGAGCATTTCTGGGCGGAGCACCAGGGCAAGGTGATGGTCGAGGTTGCCGAGGACCGCTGGGCTGTCGTTTTGCGGGAGCAGAACGAATTTGACAACCGGGAATTTAACCGATACGCATATGCGCTGTGCAAGAACCTGCGCGATCAAGCAGAGGAAACAATCGGCATCTCCGTTTCATTCGGCATCGGCAAATGCAACGGGGGACCGCTCGATCTCCATCCCTGCTTCAAGCAAGTCGGTGAGCTGCTCCGGTACAAGATCAGTCTCGGTCACGGCATGATTATGACGCTGCAAGAAAATTCGGACATCCCCCAACCGGAAAAGCGCGAGTTGTTTCTCGTTGACGAGAACAAGCTGTCTGCGATGATTGTCATGGGCAACAATGCGGACATAACCGCGTATTTGGACGAATTTTTCACATCTCTGCCCCAGTATCACAGTCCTGCGGCGATGCAGGAGCAAATGATTCACGTGCTTCACATTTTATTGCAAACATTGGATCGAATCGGCAAACAAGCTTTTTTTGGGGAACGGCAATTGTACCAAGAGCTAATCGCGATCAAAAATTTGGCATTGTGCAAAGAATGGATGCTGACTGCTTTTCTTTCCGTAGCCGACTATTACAGGGGACAGATCGAAGCGGAAGAAACCCACTGGGTGCAACAAATCTTGAAGTATGTAGAGACAGAATTCCACCAAACGGAAATGTCGATGACGATGATTTCGGAAGCATTTAATTTAAGCCCGACCTATATCGGCCGGGTGTTCAAAAAAGAACGGGGCGTTTCGCTGATGGATTATGTCTGCACGCTACGGCTCGAACGGGCCAAAACGATGCTTGCCTCGCCCGAGTTGAAAATTTATGAGGTGGCCGAAGCGGTAGGCTTCCAAACGAATCATTACTTTATCAAGCTATTTAAAGAAAAAACAGGATTGACCCCAGGCGATTACCGCAAATTTCTCATTCGGGACAGGACAAATTGAACGGTATATACTTGTGTGCTTTTCGACGGCAATCGACACGTAACGTCCAATCGTCCGAAAAATCGCGTTTCTCCTTCCGATGAAACAGGTATATTTGCCTGCTTCCGGAAAGTGGGAGCGCTTTCTTTTTTGTGGAAGATAGGCATATCTTCGATTGTCCGCATGCGAGCGCCCGCAGTAGACTTGTAAGAAACTTCCGTTCTCGAAGGAACACATAATTTCCGCGATATGGGAGGCTATCAAACTGCCGATGGAAGGAAAGTCAAATATGGTATTTTCTTTCGTTCCGATGAATTGACCGGTTTGACGGAGCAAGATTTAGCGGCTGTTCAAGCCTTGAATATCAAAACGATTTTCGATTATCGCGATGACTATGAAGCGCAAAAGAAACCGGATCCGGTTTTTGCCGGCGTAAAAAATATTCGCATCGCTGCTATTCAAGCAGATCAAGCATCTCGAATCAACATATCGGGAAATGCTGGGAACGCCGATCGAAACCAACACGTTATCGTCGATATGGTCAAAAACGGCTTTTTCAAACAATTTCGCGCAGATACTATGATGATGGAACTGTATACGAAGCTCCCGCTCGGCAATCCGTCCTATAAACGGTTGATGGAAATGATCCAGCATTCGGACAACCTTGGGCTTCTGCATCATTGCACGGCGGGCAAGGACCGTACGGGAGTCGGTGCCGCCTTGATCTTACTGGCGCTCGGCGTCCCGGAGGAAACGGTAATGAAAGACTACCTGCTCACCAACGAAACGATGAAAGGGTTCAACAGGAAATTGCTGAGTCAGCTTGCCGAACATGTGAATGAGGTGGAATTGCGCAATATCGAACACCTGTTTGGAGTGAAAGGACAATTCATGGAAGCTGCCTTCGGGTCGATCAAGAAGACATATGGCAATGTTGACACTTATTTTTCTGAAGAATTCGGCTTGACCAATCAAAGACGCGAAGCCTTGCAAAGCATGTGTTTGGAGTAGGGGCAAGCGTGGTAAAACGCATCCACTGGATGATCACAAAGCTTTTCCCGTCATTAGTAAAACAGGTAAGAGAGGGTTGTATATTTATACACATATTGATTATCAGACATTTTGTGCCCCAAATTTTTGTCTAACGAATTCTGTAACAAACGGTCTTATCCGCCGCAACGGACTTGAAATTCTAATGAATTCTGAAACAACAAAAATGGAGCCACGCGGGTTTGCGGGCTCCTTTTTCTAATTAATTCTGGAATATCACACATTTGACAACAACTCAGCCATGTTAACCGTTCATTCCGTACTCAGTCACTAACTTAGAAGGAGCGGTGGGGTGTAAACCATCGCTGCTTGGTTCAACTACACAACCGGAATCAAGCCAGTCGTTGCTCTAAGGCAACTGGTAATTTTACTGGTAACTATAATATCAATTTTCCTGAGAAGGGGTGTCAAAGGACCAGATTAGCGAAGGCAAACAAAAAGGCGGGGAGAAACATACGTTCTGTTGTAAGCTGTTCCTGTATAATGACAATATCCGAAGAAAGATGTCCGCTCAGCTTGTTGTTGCACATGGTTTCCTCCAGTACACTTGTTGTAAACGTACTCGCGAAAGAGACCACCAACTACGTGAAACAGCGATAGAAACCGAAAACGTCCGTGAGTACTGCAAAACGAGGAGGTGACGAATCAAAGCTACATCAGGTGCTGTTCTGCATAGTATTTCTGCTTAGTTCCATGCGGTATTCCGAGGGGGTCATGCCGGTCTTTTGTAGAAACAGGTGGCAGAAGTATTGAGTCGAGGAATAGCCGACATCGCTGGCGATACGCTCAATAGACAGCCTGCTCGTTCGCAGCAAATCTTTGGCTACTTCCACCCGTGTGTTCATGAGCTTATGCTTGAATTTTGTATTGAAATGTTTTTTAAGCAGCCGGTGCGTTTGCTTCGTACTCAAGTTCAGCGTATCGGCCAACATCTCGAGTGTCAAATTTTGCTGACAATTGCAAAAAAATGCATCGATAGAACGCGACCACTGATCGTCCTTGACTTTGCGCGGCATCGTAGACGCTCGATTCGTCTGATGTTCCATCTGAATGCCTCTCACCACTTCGATGATCATCTGGGCAAAGAGGCTAAGTACTTTCGTATAGGAGCCTACCGAGGGCGTCTCAATTTCCGATCGTACATCGGCCAGCAGGCTGAAAATGGCGCGATTCCGGGTTGAATCGGTCAGTTGGCAGCAAGTCAGCCGGGACAGCGCAGCCTTGATCTGATCCGCTTCCTCCTGCGGAAAGCCGGGATCAAGTGTCGGACTGTCCTGAAAGGTGAAGCGAATCGTAGAGCGCTCCCCGGGAAGGACGGGGTCCGGCTCGAATGAATGAAAGATGTGCTGCCCGATAATATGAATGGAACCGGTTTCAAGATGCTGCTCACGATCTTCTAGGACGAGCGTCCCGATGCCGGAATCGATGAATTGCAGCTCGATCGCCGCATGGTTATGTTTCTTGTTGCGGACGATCTTCATCGGGTAAATGTTGCTGTCGAGCAAGATATCGAACAGCAGCGAGCCGAAACGGACTTTAATGTCCAACTGATCCCAAGCGACCGAAGCGGTTCGAATTTGAGAATTCGTCAAGAGGTTCCCTCCTATACGATCAAGTTCGCATGTAAATATTCCTCATTGTACCACAGGAAGAGACAAGATTGTCAACAGCCGGATTCGCGTCGCTTGCCGACTTGGATGTACAGTGCCGTCATATTTGCGTGTATCGCTTTCGCTGCGGGCTGCAGCGGCAAAGGATCGACAACGGATTCGGGGAACGGCGAAGGAGGAGCGGGAAAAGCCCCTGCGGTCGAGCAAATGTCGGAACCGGCAGAGCTCGTCTTTTATTCCCAGAACGGGTCGTCGGAGGCTTTTTTCAACGAAGTTTACGGTGACAAAATTAGAAAAAAATTTACGCAGTATACGATCAAATACATTCAGCGCACAGGTCCGGGAACGCTGCTGGCCGATATGGTTTCCATAAAAACCCATTTCTTCTTTTATTTCAACTCCGTCTATGGATTTTTGAACGAAGTGTTACCTGTTGGAATTCAGTACGATATGACTGAATTGGCCAAAAAGCACAACGTCGATTTGAGCAAACTCGAATCGGCGGCGATTGACGGGTTCAGAAACAATGTGGGCAAACTGCGCGCGTTGCGACAAGTCCCGACGGCATCCATTGGACGGCGGGGGCGAGAGGACCGATTCCCGAGTTTGTCGAACATGCCTCCTTTTACAAATATTACGGGCTTTACGTTTTGAACGGCCAATGTTTATGCGGCTTCCGCAGAAGCGATGGCGGCGCCGCAACGGGAAGACAAGGGACGGCGTGGATTTCAACCGACTTTGACAACTGGATGAATGAAAGCGCGGATTCGTTCTGGCTCGCGGAGCCTCACGATCCGACCCAGAGAGGGACGTACTTTGCTTACGATCAAGTTCATCTAGGTACGGCGCCGATCGTTTACGACAACGTCGCCGTCGGGCTGTACGGGTTGTGGCATCATCAGCAAAATCCGTTTAAAGAAACATCTTGCGATTTCAGCCTGTTGATCAGCGGTCCGGATGCGGTTGAAGCTGGAGAAAAAGGATCAAATTGATCCCAGAGTGTATGCCGTATACCTTGTGAAATAGCTTGGAGCGAAAACGATGAATGATAAGCACGAAGAACGCCTATCCGAGCACTGGGTTCAAAGCTGCGGCGAAAGCCTGAAATATGTGCTGAGAAGTCCAAACAACGCTCGCATACATGAAAAGCCGCTGCTGCTCATTACGGTCGGGGCGGACTGGAAAACGCCTTTGTTGACTAAGCCATATCGCAATACAGCCGACGGTTTTCTAGCCAACGGCCACTATGCGCTAAGCTTCGATATCCCTTGTCACGGGGAGCGCGTCGAGCCTTATGGAGAAGGCATTAACGGGTTTCGTAACGCCTTTCTGGCCGGGGACGATCCCTTCGAACGATTCGTACGCGACGCCACCGCAGTCATCGACGACTGTATTCGTTTGGGCTTTGCGTTCCCCGGCCAAATTGTCATTTGCGGAGCTTCCAGGGGTGCGTACTTGGCTTTCCGGCTACTTGTCGCCGACTCGCGAGTCGCTTGCGCGGCGGGATTCGCCCCAGTAACCGACTGGCGTGCTTTGAGCGAATTCGATTCGATTAAGGAGAGGCCCGACGTGGAAGCACTCAAGCTCCACAACTATGTTGACCGCTTGAGCGGTAAACGATTGTTTATCGGGATCGGCAACGACGACAGTCGCGTCAGCACATTAAGCTGCTGCAAGCTGTACACCGAGCTGACCGAACATAATTTGTCGCGCGGCTATCGCGAGACGTTGGTCGAGTTTTATTGTACGGACGATCGCGGCCATACGATGGGCGACTACTGGTACGACAAAGGAACAACATTTTTGTTGAATGGGTAAATAAACGTAAGGGGTCCCCAAAAAATTGGCTAACAGATGAGGCTTTTGGGGGACCGGCGAGGGAGATTTCAATGCTAAATATCATAATCGATATGCCGGTAGACGACGAAAAGCTGCAGCAGCTTCAAAGCTTGCCCGGCGTACTTGTTACAAAGATCGATCCGCGCGAAAAGCCGGAGCGTTTGCCAGACGAACTGGCGAAAAAGGTAAACGTGTTGTTTTGCACGTTTCCGCCAACCAACATAAACGATTGCACCGCGCTTCGTATGATCCAGATCAGCTCCGTCGGTTATAACCAGATCGTCAATATCGGTTTGCAGGAAAGAGGCGTGCAGGCATGCAACGCGCAGGGCGTGTTCGACGTTCCGATCGCCGAATGGAATATCGCGATGATATTCCAACTTGCGCGAGACATGCGCGGGATGTTTCGCAATCAGGAGCACAAAATGTGGGACCGCTCGGCAAAGTTTCAGACGGAAATACGCGGCATGAACATTGGACTCTGGGGCTATGGCGGAATCGGACGAGAGACGGCACGCCTGGCGAAGGCGATGGGCATGCATGTTCAGACGTTCGTGCGGGATCGTGTCAAGGAGCGCGGCTATACGTACTGCGTGCCCGGCACTGGCGACCCGCAAGGCGCGCTTCCGGACCGGGTGTTCATTCGCGGTCAGGAGACGGAGTTTCTGCGCGATTTGGATGCGATGATCGTAGCCGTGCCTTTAACCCAGCAGACGGAAGGCATGATCGGGGAGAAGGAGCTGCGCGCTCTGCCGCCGCATGCTTTCGTCCTCAATCCGTCCCGCGGGCCGATCATCCGTGAGGAAGCTTTGCTTCGGGCGTTGCGCGAGCAATGGATCGCCGGCGCCGCATTGGATACGCACTACCATTACCCGATGCCGCCGGAACATCCGCTATGGGATTTTCCGAATGTGATTATGACACCGCACATTTCCGGGTCTTCGCAAAGCACGCATTTCAAACGTCGAATATGGTCGATTTTTGTAGAAAATGTACGACGCCATATGGACGGGGAGCCGTTATGGAACGAATTGTCGCCAAGCCAACTGGCAGGGCAGTAGCACCAGAGAGAGGAGCGCAAGCGATATGAAAATTACTGATGTCCGTACAGTTTTGCTGACAGGACCGTGCACGAACGATCCGTTTTTAAGCGAGTCGCGCAAACTGCGCAGCGCCGCGTTTGTTGAAATTGAAACCGATACGGAGCTTGTCGGTATCGGCGAGACTTACATCGGCTACTTTTTTCCAGAAAGCGTGCCGACGATCGTCGATTTTTTCAAACCGATTTTGATCGGACAAACCGTCGACAACATCGCCGAGCTTTGGCAGCGCATGTACCATAGCGGCAACTTTTGGTGCAGAGTCGGCATGGGTCTTTCCGTGCTGAACGGCATCGAAGCCGCGCTTTGGGATTTGAAGGCGAAAATGTACGGCCTGCCTGTTTACGAATTGCTCGGAGGAAAAAAGCACAACCGTCTCCCTTGCTATGCCACAGGAGGTCCGAGCAACTATCCGAAGGAGAAGCTGGCGGCGAAGCTGGATCATTATTTATCGCTTGGCTTCAACGGGGTGAAGCTGGGCGCGGGCTGTCTCGATACGAGCCGGGGCGGCTGGCATATGCCGAAGTCGAAAGGGGAAATCGCCGAATTCGAAGCCGATAAGCTGGAATTCGTCCGCAAGCACGTCGGGTGCGACGTCCACCTTATGCTCGACGGTCATATGGGAAACAGCCCGACCCATACGTGGGATCTTGACACGGCCGTTACGGTGCTGCAGGCGCTCGAACCTTACGATCTGTTGTTTTTCGAAGAGCCGCTTCATTATACGGACGCTGCGGGCTATGCGGAGCTGCGCAAAAAAACGACGATTCCGATCGCAGGCGGCGAATGTTTGACCGGTAGCTGCGAATGGAAATTGTTTGTCGAACTGAACTGTTTTGATGTCGGGCAACCGGATGCCGCCTTCACCGGCGGACTCGGCGAATTTATGAAAGTGGCGGCGATGCTGGAAGCGAACGGACGCAAAATTGCAACCCATGCTTGGGGGGCGGGTGGCTGCCTGATGCAAAACATTCATTGTGGCTTCGCAAGCGGCAATACGCTCATTTTGGAAATTCCGCCAGATTTCGCAGGACTTCATAGCGACATTGTCCGCGATTCGTTCCGGATGGAAGGCGGCTACATATGGCCTCCGGAGGGATCCGGCCTTGGCATTGTACTGACCGATGAGATTAAAAATAAATATTCGTTCGTTCCGGGAAGCGGCGAATTTAATTCGGTCCCCGGTAAAGTGTTGACGACGTAAAGAAGGCGATACACATACAAACCTATTTAAGGAGAGAACTGGCATGATTACAGATTCGTTACCGCATATCGGACAATATTCAAGCGTGAGCTCCAGATTGAAGCTGGCGGCGCAATTTCTCGAAACTCATGATTGCAAAGCTTTGGAACCGGGCAAATACGAAATAGACGGTGATAAAGTGTATGCGCTTGTTCAGCATTATGAAACGAAGCCGAAGGAGAAAGGGCTCTGGGAGGCACATCGGCAATATTTGGACGTGCAATATATGGCGGAGGGCAGCGAGATGCTGGGATATATCCCGATCACTCGGACGGAAGTGACCCGCCCTTATGACAAAGATGGAGATTATGCGTTATTCGCGGCATCGGGCGATTTTTTCACGCTCCGGGAAGGGCACTTCGCGTTGTTCGCGCCGCATGACGTGCATATGCCCTGCATTCAACTGGAAACGGCTCAATCCGTTAAAAAAATCGTGATCAAGGTGTTGATCGAACCGTAAGGGCGAGTGCGGCGAAGCCGAAGCGAAAGGTGTTTACCGTCGTCGCCTATGGCGACAGTTGGACTTACGGAAGCGTCGCGAACGGCTGGCATGAGGCGAAAGAAGCCGGGTATGATTGGGAGCTCATTCACGGCTCCTGGTTTTCTCAACTAAGACGATGGCTTACGCAAATGGATCCGGAAACGGGCATATGCAATCAAGGGATGCCGGGTTGGAAAAGCTACCAAGGGCGGGATCATTTCGAACGGCGAGTCGCGGTGCTCGATCCGGATTTGCTTATTCTCAATTTCGCCATTAACGACTGGACGAACAAAATTCCGTTACACGTTTACAAAACGGCGATGGATCAGATCATGCTGGAAGCGAAGCGGATTGGATGCCAATGTGTCGTATGGACGAGCGGACCAGTCGCGGCGGCAAGCGAAGAAAGCTACGGATTCGAGAGCCCGATGCAGGACGGCTCGTTTCCCCATCGTTTTGAGGAATATAACGATACGCTGCGAAACTTGGCGGCTGAGCATCGTTTAATCCTCGCGGATGCGGAACGCGTCATTCGTAGATTATGGGACAATGGAACGGAAATATCCGGTTGGTTTTATGACGCAATACACTTTACGCAACAAGGGCATGATACGATTTTTCAATGTTTGCGGGACAGCATAATGTTGGATGGACGGGTGAACATACAGGGCTGATCGGAATCGAAGTGCTGCCCTTTGAAATTCAGTACGATATGACCGATTTAGCGAAAAAGCACAATGTCGATCTAAGCAAAATCGAATCGGCCGCGATAACGATTTTATTTCCGCCCCGACGCTGCATGTTCGGCACAACCGATTTCAACACAGCGCTTCGCAAGGCAGAAGAAGAAACGATAAAGCAAGTGGAAGATTTCCGCGCCAAATCCGAACGTATTCAAATAGCAGGAAAGCGGTGAACTTGGATGAGAAGCAGTAAAGCTGTCGCACATATTGGCTCCAGAGTCGAGATGTTTATCGACCACTGGTTGATCGATGAGAAGCCAGGAATCGAACTGCGGGTGACATCGCCCGAGAGGCGTGAAGTTGTTCTGAAGCTCGATAAGCCTTGGGAAGGAAAAGCCGCTTGTTATTTCACCGTTATCCAGGATGCGGGGAAAATACGGCTTTACTACCGGGGCAACGCGCCCACGGACGATCACGATGACCAGCAGGTGACTTGCTATGCGGAAAGCGAGGACGGAATTCATTTCGAGAGACCTGTACTCGGACTGTTTGAACATGACGGCGTGAGCAATAACAACATTGTATGGCGCGGTCTTGAATCGCATAACTTTGCGCCGATGAAGGGCTTCATCGTCGGCACGTCGCACCCTCATCTGTCGTTCGACCCGGCGACCGGCGGGTATGCGACCCGAGTCATCAGCTTGCCAACGCTGTCATGGGACCCTCCGTTCCCATTGCGCTGCACGGCGGAGGAGGCGTTCGCCTTGACCGAGCGGGCTCGGGATGTGAACGGCGTCGTGCACTTCCTGTTCCACCCGTCTATGGCGGGGGATGCGGACGGCAAGGTCGGCGAGTGGATGGTGAAGCTGGTCGAGTACGGTCGCAGCCTGGGCCTCGAATGGTGGACGTCGGAGCAGATCTGGAAATGGTTCGAGCTGCGGCGTCATGTGACGGTAGATTGGTCGGGCGGCGCGGTGGACGTGGCGCAGGGCCGGATCGTCTCGACCGCTGGCGAACAGATCGAAGGTGTGACGGTGCTGCTCGCGTGGGGAGAAGCTGGGTTCGGCTCGCTCGTCCACCCGCTAAGATTCGCCGTTGACAATGGAGCGGAGCTGACTTGCGTCACGGACGTGGCCCGGTTCGGCTGCGAAGCTATGGCAGAACGGTGGGCAGCAATCAACCCGTGGGGATCAAGTACGTGTTCAAAAGCTCGCGCCTATGACCCCGAGGATTGGGACCGGTCACACTGTGATACCGATTACCAGCGTTGCAGCTAGTGATCATCCGACAGTTGTAGAAAATTGAAGTTTGTTCCAACGAAATCTATTTAATCTATTTACCGGATAAGGAATGATGACACCATGAGTAAAATTCGTCTAGGCATTATCGGTTGCGGCAATATGGCGGGAACTCACGGCATGGTCTCAGGAATTGTTATTTGTACACATCATGTACAAGATATGCACAAATAGAGATTACCAATTTTCATCTACTCACCTCAAGCAAGATATGGTAAAATGACCATCATGTTGATTACATTTTCCGCAAATCCAACAAGCCCTAGAGGCGGTATTGCAGCAGGCACATTTCTGTCTGCCAAGGCCGGCTTTAGGGCTTTTTTCTATTTCAAGGCGATACTTCTTCTTTAACGAGGGGGTGTCGTCTTTTTGAAGGAGATGGAGTGGATTCATGAATAAGGTATTTTGGGATTTCATCGACCAGCATGCATTGGAGCCCAATATCGCAGTCAAACATGAGCGATGCCAACGCATTTTGGATCACGTATGCTACTCAACCGTGACGAAAATATGGGAATTCAAAGGCGAGCTCGACTTGGTGTCGACCCAGGATTTGAAGCGAATGTTTGATGAACTGTTTTGGTTCGAGTGTATGGGAGGCGACGGGGACGAGTATGAGGTGAGGAACGCGAATCAGGATTTGATGGAAATCAACCGCGGGTATGGTATTTCTAACAAACTTACTCACCACACGTTTCTAATTCAGGAGTGAAATATGCAGCCCGGTGACGGGTGAAGATGACTCGCTCCTGAGGGTGGGGAACTGACGAAGGAAAGCCGTGTGCGGGAAATCCGCATGCACGGTTTGATGGGGAGTCCGGAGAAGTAATTCCCAGTCTTACCCTACTATATAAATGGTTGGATGTGATTATTGTCACTGAGGCCATCAAGCCCCGAGTGTACAATTAATTACAAGAGAGAGATAGGTAGGAATGGAGGAAAGAGGATGTTAACAGGGGTTATTTTAGCTGGAGGGCAAGGCAGCAGAATGGGCAACATCAATAAAGCATTGCTTCCATTTTCGGATGAAACTCTTGTTCAGCGGCAAATTCAAATCATGCAAGTGCTGTGCGCGGAGATCATTCTGGTGGCCAACGATCCTAGAGCCTTCTTACCTCATTTGGGAAACAGATGCCGGATCATATCAGACTACATTCCAGGTAAAGGACCGTTGAGCGGGATGCACGCAGCCTTTACGCTTTCCACATACACGGATATATGGGTTGTTGGGTGCGATATGCCGTTTATCTCCAGTCAAGCTGCCGAATTCATGTGGAAGCTAAGAAAAGGGTGCCAATTTGATTCTGTCGTTCCCTGCGTTAATGGTACCCTACATCCGCTCCACGGTATTTATCGGAAGAGCTGTGTTGACCAAATATCGAAATTGCTGAATCAAGGTGAATACAGAATGACGGAGCTATTAAATGCCCTTCGTTGCAACACGGTCAAGGAGGATGTTTTTGTCGATCTGGGAGTGGACCTCAGGTTTGTCATGAATGTTAATACACCGGAGGAATATGAAGAGGCCATGCAACTACTGGAAAGATAAGGTACTGTGATCGTTATCACATTCCTAATGTCTACACCAAGCTATACTTACATTATATCCAAACAAATAGACGAGGTGGCAGCCATGACTTATTCGGAACGATTGCAAAACAGGCCGGAATCAGCCGTGCATACGGAAAGTTTGTACGAACAAATAGGGGGTGCAGAGACGATCGAACGTCTTGTCTACGCCTTCTATCCTAAAGTGTATGCACATCCTGAGTTGATCCCGCTGTTTCCAGACGGAGTAGATGAAATCCGTGCGAAGCAATATTTATTCCTGACCCAATTCACAGGTGGACCGATGCTCTATACAGACCGCCATGGGTTCGGGAATATGCGCAGTGTTCATGAGCAATTTCAGATTACACCAGCACGTGCAGAGGCGTGGCTGACCTGCATGCGGGAAGCGATGGACGAGATCGGCTTAGAAGGCTTTCCACGCCAAATGCTATTCCAGATGCTGACGAATGCTGCCCATCGGTTCGTAAATTCGCCACAAGGTAGAGAGACAGAGCAACCCAATTAATAATAGCGACAATAAAAATGCGACAATAGTGATTCATCAAAAAACCTGACTGATGAATATCATCGATCAGGTTTCTTTAATTGATAAGAAAGTTTAAGTTCTTTACCGTACAGAAGCATCCGGGTAGCACCCTTTCTTAGTATATCTTTCTTGTTCATGGGCTTAGCAAAGGAGTTTGCTTGTCAAAAATTCTCTAGCTAAGAGTTCAAATCCAGTCCACTTCCAGTGATAGGGAACAAAATGTCCCTTATCTCTACGAGACGCTAGGAATAGACTGGAATAGGGGATCTGAGATCCCTAATCATCGAGAAAGCTGTGAATAAAAGGTCTTATTTTGATTTAGGTGACCTGAGTTCCCTTATTCCTGCAGATAAGTGGGCACTGCGAAGGATTAGGGAACTCAGTTCCCTAATTTTGCTTATAGGTTAGTTTGGATATTAGCGGCACGTCGCTTACAGATAAGCCATTTTACTATTGGCTATTTGGGTCATCTCATCGCTCAGGCACTAATTAGCCAATTGGACTATCATCTATTTCCTCATTGTTACCCGATTTTCCTTAAAGCCAGCCCAATAACCAGTAGTAAAGCTTGCTATATTAGAAAAAGCCGTCTTTTCTGCACATATAACCTATACTAGCACTGGCTAACTGATCGACACGCAAGGCTCGTTTAGACGAGTAATGATCTATTAGGGGTACGTTTTAAATACAGTATACCACCTAAAGTTAAACAGAAGAGGGCAGGGGTGGAGCCACCTTCCTGCCCTCCCGCGAGCACAACTGAACTCGGGTCGCCAAGGACCGCTAGAGTGATCTCCTCTAGCGGTCTCTTTATCTTATTCCCCATCGATTACAACGGTTTGATAAGCGTCACGGGCCATAATAATCTCTTCATTCGTAGGGATGACCATCACTTTGACAGGGGAATATTGACTGGAGATCAGCCGTTCCCCATTTCCTTCCCAATTGGCATGAGAATCCAAGTAAACCCCGGCGTATTCGAGTCCTTGGCAAATTTTTTCGCGGATCACCGAGCTATTCTCGCCAACTCCTGCGGTGAATATTAAACCATCAGCGCCATTCAGGCGTGCGAAATAGAGCCCTATATACTTGTGCAGTCTTGCCACGAAAAGGTCCAGGGCGAGCTGCGAGCGTTCATGACCATCCTCTGCATATTGTATAAGTTCACGGATATCGTTACTGACTCCGGAAATTCCAAGAAGACCGCTGCGGTGGTTAAGGACGTCGACAATTTGATCGGTTTCCAGGCCCTCAAGCCGTTCGAGGTAAGGAATAATTGCGGGATCGATATTTCCGCTGCGGGTTCCCATTGTGACTCCGCCGAGAGGAGTTAGCCCCATGGAGGTATCATAAGATGCTCCATTTCGAATCGCTGTTATGCTTACACCGTTGCCTATATGACAGCTGAGTAAACGGAGGCTATCAACCGGCTTGCCCATAATCTGCGCTGCGCGTTCCATTACATAGCGGTGGCTGCTTCCATGAAATCCGTATTTTCGAATTTTGTGTTTTTCATAGTATTCATAAGGAATGGCGTAAAGGTAAGAGGTAGGCGGCATCGTCTGATGAAAGCTCGTATCGAAAACAGCGACCTGCGGCTTCTCCCTATACTGCGAACGCGCGAGCCGTATACCCTCAAGGTTGATCGGATTGTGCAGGGGCGCCAAATAGCTGATCGCTTCAATTTGCTGAACCACATCATCCTTGATAAGCACCGAAGAACGAAACTGTTCGGCCCCATGCACAACACGATGAGCTACGATATCCACCTCTTGCCCGACTTGATCGAAAATAGCGGTTAATGTGTCCCTAACCGAACGCTCTGATGTAATTTTCTCATTCCCTTTCATGATTATTTTTTCCTTAGGCATTTCGAACAGCTTGAATTTGACGGAGCTGCTGCCGCAATTCAATACAAGCACTTTCTTTTTCTTGAATGTACGGAGCTCGTGATAGCCGTCAACAGCGATAATTTGCACAAGGTCTCCGGTACGTAAACCGGAAGCATTGGCTTCATCGGTGTCGATATGAAACTCCAGCATGTATTTGTCACTTACCCGGCAAAGGACATTTTCCAGAATGACCATCCGGTCTCCGTTCGTTTTGACGGCAACCAGATCTTTGTCCTTCACGCCCAACTCTTCGGCATTGCTCGGATGCAGGTGCAGGTGCCTGAATGGAATAATGACCCCTTTGTCCAATATAAGGGTGCCCTTCGGCCCTGTTACCTTGATACCGGGTGTATTGTCGATGTCTCCAGAATCTCTGACCTCTGTACTTACACCCAGCACATAACCGTCTGTCTTGGATATTTCCAACTGTGTATAAGAGCGTTCGGGTCCCAGTACTCTGACATTCGGAATGCTGCCTTTTGGTCCGGTGACAATTACCGTTTCTTCACAGGCGTATTGTCCTGGCTGCCGAAGTGATTTCAATTTCTCCAACCTATACCCTTTGCCAAACAGCACATCAGCATGCTCGCGTGTTAAATGAATATGACGACTAGAAACGCCTACAATTACTTCCATTCCAATATGCCTCCTAATCCAATATCGTATTTCTTTATTATGCCACATCTTTCAGTCAATAACTGAATTCATAGAGTGCTTACTATATATGAAGCCCCCGAGACAACAACAAGAGGCTGCCGCGAGACAGCCTCCGTGATCTACTGGTATTAATGTACGGGTGTCAGGTCTTTTTTCTTGCCCTTGATCTTAGGTTTACGGTTATCGAACAGGTGATGCATGTAAGGGAGCAGATAGTGGTCGACACCGAATTTCCCGGCATTAGCTCCAGCGGCCAAGATAACGCCGCCGATCAGTATCATCCACGGGTTCGTGCTGACAGTGCCAGCGAACAGAAACATGAAGTTCATGAGTAATCCGAAAAAGGCGGCTGCGGTGGTCAAGCACCCAAGCAGAAGGCCCAAACCGATGAAAAACTCACCCCATGGTATCATAACGTTGATTATATTGAGGTTTGGAAGTGCGAAACCTTTCAAGAAAGCAGTAAAGGTAGGATAGATGAGCTCGTTCGTTGCTTTGTCAATCACTGGCTTGGCAATGGCATTGTTTAGAAAGCCGCCTGCATTGAAGCCCCCAGTAATTTTATGCCATCCAGCCGTCAACCAGGTGTAACCCAGATACAATCGAGTGATCAACAGTAGAGCCGCTGCGAATTTGTTTCCTCTTAGCCAAGTGCTAATCATGGCTACCAACTCCTTATACGTTTTGTTCTTTCTGACTTTAGTTTAGCTGTATTCCCGGCTTGCCGAAGTGATAAAAGTCACATGATAGAATATATTTTCACTGCCCATTAGTCAGGTTCTCCAGATGACAATAGTTCCGCCATGATCCGTTCCTTAGAGGGAAATACGGTTTGCTCCTCGATTCGAAAATGCTCCGATACGATCATTAAGACTTGCTTGAGGCAGGAAAGAGCATCCTCGGCCGCTCCCCTATCAAGGTAATCCGCGGCTGAGCTTGCTTGTTCCAGAAACATCTCATAAAAATGCTTCGCTAGAAGATGATCCTTCTCTAATGCGCTAACTGGACCGATTTTTCCGCATGTATACAGCTTGGCAGCCGGAAATATAGACCGTTCTTCTTCTTCCAGATAACGATCTAGCTCCTTCATCAGGACTAGGGATTCTTTCTTTAGACCCCGAAGGGCATCCGACCAGTCATCAGATTGGAAATCAATCGGATTATTTTTCAATTTTGTGTCAAATCCATGTACCTTCTCCTTCCATTTATTATGGTCTTCTATCCAAAGCTCGTATTTGTTCATAAACACTTCTTCCACATTTCGCATATTCTCCGCCTCCAATTCTATAGTACCCCCTAGTATTCTGAGTATAATTCCAAATGCGTCCGATTGATGTGATGTAATTCACAACAGCTTAGATTTGTGCACAGTGATAAAAGTCACAGCGGTTTCCCATGCCAAAATGGTTTAATGAGCTAAGGAAATTACGATACGGAGGAGACAATACTATGGACCGAGCATTCGCTTCGAAATTCGCCAAGCTGTATTTTCTTACGGTGGTGGCCCTGATCTGTTTAATGTATATCGGATCAAGGCTTTTCACCCACATCGATTTGGCTTTATATGGGTACATGGTCGGTACGATCGTGTTTATAGGCGGGTTTTTCTATCGGTTTATTGCTTGGGGGGAGCGGCCTCCGACAAAGATCATAATGAAAAAAGGGCTGAAGCTGTTATTTAGAAGAAGCACACCGAAAACATCAGTAGAGCATTTGGCTACTTATCGCTTTATCTGGAATCGCGGCTTATATCGATGGACTCAGCACGTGCTTCTTGGCTGGGGCTGCATTTTATCAGCGTTCGTAACTTTTCCTCTAGTATTCGGTTGGATGTACTTCACTATGGCAGATAACGGCACTTATACCGTTGTTGGTTTTGGAATTGACATCATGAAGGTGAAGGCCGATGGATGGATCGCGTTTCTCTTCTATAATGCATTGAATATAACGGCGTTTATGGTCATTGCAGGCGTATGTATGGCGTTATACCGTCGTCTCAAAAGCATGCAAGCCAGGGCGGAGCAAAACTTTGTGTACGACTTTCTCCCTTTATATTTGCTTCTGTTTATCAGCATAACCGGATTAATGTTGACTGGAAGCAATATATTCCTTCATGGATGGGGGCACCCAGTAATCACCGTCATTCATCAGTGGTCTGTCATTCTTACGCTTATATACTTGCCTTTTGGTAAGCTGGCGCATATCCCGTTCCGTCCAATGAGTGTGCTGGCGAAAAATTACCGGGAGCACTATGGCGGGCAGCAAATGAAATTATGTAAAGTTTGTGCGGATGAATTCGTCTCAACAGAGCAATCCAAGGATGTTATTGAGGTTTTGAAGCAAAATGAGATTCATTTCAAAATGGACGAAGGCTTTCATTTGGCTGAGCTGTGCCTG
The DNA here is from genome assembly GCF_059692235.1 of Paenibacillus sp. J2R1T-4. Taxonomy (NCBI): domain Bacteria; kingdom Bacillati; phylum Bacillota; class Bacilli; order Caryophanales; family Paenibacillaceae; genus Paenibacillus; species Paenibacillus sp. J2R1T-4. The sequence goes on from NZ_JCAUBA010000028.1 coordinate 19,028, forward strand.
CCTTGCCGTCGTAAGTACCGCATGTCCCGATTTACGGGAATCCCTACACACGCAATCAAGGTCAAGGAGGCCAATCAGAATGCTAAAGGATAAATTTTATAAAGATGTACCCAATAAACATCACCCAAAGGAAAAATTGGTTCATACACACTGCTCTTATTGCGGGATGCAGTGCGGCATGAATTTGCGAGTGGACACGGACAAGAACACGATTATTGGGGTGGAGCCAAGATATGATTGGCCGGTTACGCTCGGTAAAATGTGTCCAAAAGGAGTCACAGCTTACCAACAAACGAACCATGAGGATCGCTTGTTGCGTCCGTTGATCCGGGACGATGCCTCCAAGAAAGGTACGAAGGAAGGGTTCAGAGAGGCTACTTGGGATGAGGCTTACGAGCTTATTGTACGTAAATTCAAAGAACTTCAGTCCACATATGGCAAAGATACACTCTCAGTCTACAGCGGCGTTTCCATGACGAATGAAAAATGTTATCTGACAGGTAAATTTGCCCGTGTCGGTCTACAGACCAGATATATCGATTATAACGGAAGGTTCTGTATGTCCAGCGCTGCCGCTGGATTTCTCCGTAGCTTTGGAGTGGACCGCGGTTCAACACTGCCTTGGACGGATGTCCATGAAACGGATTGTTTGTTTATTGCCGGAAGCAACACGGCTGAGTGTCATCCTACCTCGATGTTCCGGGTATGGGAGGTCCAGAATCGCGGAGGTTATTTAATCGTCGTCGATCCACGGGAAACTCCTCTTGCCAGGCGTGCGGACATTCATTTGGACTTGAAGCCGGGAACGGATTTGGCTTTGGCTAACTGCATGGTTCATCTGCTCATACAGAACGGATTTGCAGATAAGACGTTTATTGAAAACCATACGAATGGTTTTGAAGAAACGATGGAAGTCGTGAAGCAGTTTACCCCTGAATATACAAGTGAAATTACCGGAGTAGCTCCGGAAAAGTTAATTCGAGCAGCAGAGATTTACGGGAAAGCGCCGGATGCCATCGTTATGTTCGCCCGTGGTATCGAACAGCAGATAAAAGGGTCCGATAACGTATCTGCCTATACTAATATGTGCTTGATAACGGGGAAAATTGGCCGTCCAAAATCAGGTGTTGCCACTTTAACGGGACAGGGCAACGGTCAGGGAGGGCGCGAACACGGGCAAAAGGCGGATGCACTGCCAGGCTACCGCAAGATCACAAACCCGAAGCATGTTCAAGAGGTAAGCGAAGTGTGGGGGATTAAGCCGGAGGAGATGCCGCTACCGGGGGTTTCCGCTTATGAAATGTTTGAATTGATGGAGAACAAAACGATTCGAGCTCTTTACCTGCTCTGCTCCAATCCTGCGGTTTCGGCACCGAATCTGAATTACGTCAAAGCAGCATTGAAAAGTCTGGATTTCATGGTTTGTAGCGATATGTTCTTATCCGAATCAGCTGAGTTCGCAGATGTTGTGCTTCCATCCGTTACATGGTCGGAGGACGAAGGCACGGTAACGAATCTGGAAGGAAGAATTATTAAAATCAACAAAGCGCAGGAGCCGCTCGGTGAATCGAAGCCGGATTGGCTCATTCAAGTAGAGCTTGCCGAACTTCTGGGCCGCGGTCAGTATTTCCGTCATCTTACGACGGCTGCTGAGGTGGGGGAGGAATTCCGGCTGGCATCCAAGGGCGGATATGCAGATTATTACGGTGCTACTTGGGATAAAATCGAACAGCAAAACGGCATCTTCTGGCCTTGTAAAGACAAAGAAGATCCCGGCACACCGTACATGTTTTTAGATCAAAAATATTATCACCCCGACGGAAAAGCGAAAATATGTGCACTTCCGTATCGACCGCCAGCAGAGGAGCCTTGTGGACAATATCCGTTGCGGCTGACCACAGGAAGGGTTGTGTACCACTATTTGTCCGGGAACCAGACCCGAAGAATTCCCTTTTTGCGGGATATGTGTCCAGAGCCATACGTAGAGGTTCATCCGGAAACGGCCATGCAGTATGGGATTGAGCATGAGGAGATCGTTCGTTTAGTCACACGCCGCGGCGAGGCGCATTACAAAGTCAAAATCATCGAGGCCATACGTAAAGATACTATATTCGTCCCCTATCATTTCGGACATGAGCAAGCGATCAACCTGCTGACCATTCCCGCTCTGGACCCGATGTCCCGAATGCCGGAGTTCAAAGCGTGTGCTGCTCAGATTGAGAAAACAGACAATAATTTGAAGGGGGCCGTACATTGAAGAAAATATTGTACATCGAAATGGATAACTGTATCGGATGCCGCAGCTGCCTGGCTGCTTGTACACAGTGCGGCGGCCATGAAGAACGGAATCGCAATTATGTGTACGATGTTAACCCGCTCGTCAATCGGCAGACGATACCGCTTATGTGCTTGCACTGCGTTAATCCGGCATGCGCAAGGAGCTGCCCGGCCCAGGCGATTCAGATTACTGAAGAGGGAGCTGTATTATCAGCTCTCGTGGAGAAATGTATCGGCTGCCAGAATTGTACAATTGCATGTCCTTATGGAATCCCGAAATTTGATGAAGAACAAAATCTGATGTATAAGTGCGATCTCTGCTATGACCGCACGAAGGAAGGCATCCCGCCTATGTGTGCATCTGTTTGCCCGACCAACACGCTGCAATGGATCAACGAGGATGAGCTGGCGGCGAAACAGGAGCAATATCGCTTGGGCAAATGGCTTTCCAGCCATCAGCCGTTCGACCCGCTCGAAGGAGAAACGAATGTGAAGATCAGTCTTCCGGGCATTTTGCAAGGGAAACAGAAGTTGTTTTAAGAAAACCCACTAATGACAGGGGTGCTGGAACTATGGATAAGGATAAAAATAATAAAGTTTCCTTCAACGAAGATAATTATAAGCATAACATCCACAAGGACAACGAAAGAAGCCTTGATCGACGCAGTTTTATGAAAATAATGGCCGGAGGGGCAGGAGTATTCGCGGTTTCGACCCTTCCCTGGGGGGCTCTTGCGGCTAAAGAACTGATGGGATTTGGCGGCAAAAGCCATCCTAAGACTAAAATCGCCGATATTCGTTCATTGAAGGTAGGAGATGCGTTAGAGTTCGCTTATCCGAGCGAGCATGATTCGGCTCTGCTGATCCGCTTAGGTGACAATGAATACAAGGCTTATCAGAATGCGTGTACGCATTTGAAATGCCCCGTCTTCTGGAGTCGGGAGGAAGAACAAATGATTTGTCCCTGCCACCACGGGTTCTTCGATCCGAAGTCAGGTGAACCAACAGCAGGTCCTCCTAGAAGACCGCTTCCTGAAATTGTAGTAGCGGTTGAAGACGATGCCATTTATGCAACGGGAGTGAAGCGGTATGAAACGAAAGTATAGGGGTGTCATTCTGCTGAGTCTTGTGCTCCTGCTTAATATCGTCTGTACGCAGTACACGGTTAACTATTATTTTTATCAAAATTATGAGCGTGTTCTCTTTTTTGCAGCATGCAATGTGATCTTGTTCCCTATTGCCTTATACATTTACAGAAAAGAGGTGAGAGACCATGGATAGCAAAAAGCTGCAGCTGCCTCTACAAACTTTTAGTCTAATACTTGGTTTTATGGTTTGGGTCATTCTTTCTTCCTTGGTTCCTTATATCAAAGAAGACATTCAGCTTAGTGCGGGGCAATTAGCTTGGGTAACCGCCATTCCGGTATTATTCGGTTCTATCTTACGGATCCCGGTAGGGTATTGGACGAATCGATATGGTGCACGGAAGCTGTTTGTGATCAGTTTTATTATTTTGCTTGCACCGGTGTATTGGGTCAGCATGGCGAACTCCTTCGCGGATCTAATTATTGGAGGACTTTTCCTCGGTGTAGGGGGAGCCGTATTTTCCGTCGGGGTTACCTCTCTGCCGAAGTATTACCCAAAGGAACGCCATGGATTTGTCAACGGAATCTACGGGATTGGTAATCTGGGTACTGCTCTTACCGCCTTCTCGGCTCCAGTAGCGGCAAGCTTTCTAGGATGGGAAAAGACAGTGCTGCTCTATACAGTGCTCCTGGGCATATTTATTGCCTTGAACTTTGTATTCGGCGACAAGAATGAACCTAAAGTAGTCACTTCTTTATCTGATCAGATCAAAGGCATATATCGGAATGAGAAATTATGGCTGCTCTGCTTATTTTACTTCATTACGTTCGGCTCCTTCGTCGCCTTCACGGTGTACTTGCCTAATTTCTTGGTCTCTCATTTCGAGTTAACCAAAGTAGATGCAGGGCTTCGCACCGCCGGCTTCATTGTAATGGCAACACTAATGAGACCCGTTGGGGGCTGGATGGGGGACAAATGGAATCCATTCAAGATTCTCATGTTTGTATTCGGTGGACTAACCATCTCAGCCGTGCTGTTATCGTTCGCTCCATCTATTGAAACATACACCGTAGGATGTTTAACGATTGCCTTATGTGCTGGAACCGGGAATGGCACAATCTTTAAGCTGGTTCCGCTTTATTTCTCCAAGCAAGCAGGGATCGCTAACGGGATTATATCGGCTATGGGGGGGCTGGGAGGATTTTTTCCACCTCTGATGTTAACTTTAATCTTTAAATTGACGGGACATTATGCGATTGGTTTTATGGCTCTGTCTCAGGTTGCGTTAGCAAGTTTAATTCTCGTTATATGGATGTTCTATCAAGATAAATTAAGTCTAACCACGAATATTATCAGGCAGACGACTCAGGGCATCATGGTTACGGATTTGAAAGGCGTCATCCAATCTGTTAATGATTCTTTTACTGAGGTTACTGGATATAAGGCAGAAGAAGCTGTTGGTAGAACACCGAACTTCCTCAAATCAGGCAAACAGGATTCCGTATTTTATAGCAGGATGTGGGCATCTCTGAGAGAAACAGGTCACTGGCAAGGAGAAATATGGAATCGCCGTAAAAATGGAGAAGTGTATTTAGAGTGGCTAATTATTAATGGCATTCGTAATGAAGCAGGGGAGATCAAGTGCTTTGCTGGCATGTTTAGTGATATGACAGAGCTTAAGCAAACTAAGGATGTGAGCTAAGTGAGGGCAGAGTTTTTTATGGATCTATGCTTCATTCGGGAAAAAGGTCAGGCAGATCCCTTCAAAGAGTCTGTTGAGCAGCACTTAGAAAGTTTATTTTCTGGGAAGTCGAGCTGGTATACGGAGGCCAGGCAGGAGGATCAGTTGGAATACGTAATCGCGGAGGTCAGTGGAATAGGCAACTGGGAGAAGGAAGAGGATGTCGCTCTTTTCCTTGAAAATCATGCAAAGCCGCAATTTCTTAATTGGCTGCAAGGATACCGGATACAGCTAGATGTAAAAGAGGAGCATACGGGGTGCAGTCATTGCGGTAAAAATGAGAGTAGAGTAGGGGTATAATCATGGAATGGGAACAAATATTATCCAAATATGCAGGACAACCGATAAAGCTGTGGATTGAGGATCGATCAGGAGAAGAACAGACGAAGCCCAAGCCTTATTCCTTGTTTAAGGTGGCACTGGCGGATGACCGGAAAGGGTTGCAATTTTACTTGAATGCTGCTCAGTTTTTGTCCATCCCTATTTTCGATGAATCTCTAACAAAGCTGGAAAAAAGCGCTACGGGCGAACATTTTGTTTCTCATGACTTAGAAGCAAAGCTGATATACTGGGTATATTTCGAAGATTCCAAGTGATGCAGGAGGTTCCTAAATGAATCACCCAGAAAGCTCAGACCGCTTCCGGCGAAAAGCCATTCAAGTGGAAGAAGCGCAGCAGAAAATCAATGAATGGATTCGAGATGGCGTCATGGAGGACATCCGATTAGAGAATGCCTTCGGCAGAAGGCTGGCCAAAAATATTACGGCAACGCATAACATGCCGCATTTTCGCCGTTCCGGAATGGATGGCTTTGCTATACAAGCTGAATCAACCGCCGGTGTGTCTTCTGACAGCCCCGTTGTATTGGAAGTAATCGAGAACATTCCATGCGGTTCGACGCCTGCGAGAGAGATAACAAGGGCTTGCGCATCGAGGATTATGACTGGAGCAATGGTTCCGGAAGGGGCAGACACAGTCGTCATGTTGGAGATGACGGAATCCTTCGAACAAGATGGCAAAAAGTATGTATCAATCCAAAAAGAGCTGAAGCCAAATCTTAACGTTACTCCCATCGGCTTAGAGCTGATGGAAGGCGACGATGTACTGGAAAGCGGGAGAAGATTAGGAGCAGGAGAGGTTGCTTTGTTAGCGACGTTCGGGCATGGCATTGTACCCGTCTACAAACGTCCTCAAGTAGCCATCTTCGCAACGGGGTCAGAGTTGCTGAGTATAGATGAGCCGCTTCAGCCAGGAAAAATCCGCAACAGTAATACGTATATGCTCGCTGCACAGGTATGGGATGCAGGTGGAACTCCTATTCTAATGGGGTCGATTCCCGATGAGATCGATCTAGCAAAATATAAAATTTCGGAGGCGTATTCAATTGCTGATTTTGTAATAACGACAGGCGGAGTTTCGGTTGGTGATTATGATATAATGGCCGATCTATTCAAGAACTGGCAAGGTACGATGCTCTTTAACAAGGTCACCATGCGGCCAGGGAGTCCAACAACCGTAGGGGTGTGGAAGGATAAGCTTCTTTTTGCCCTCTCTGGTAACCCGGGTGCTTGCTTTGTAGGGTTTGAATTGTTCGTCCGACCTGTAATTGATGGTATGCAGGGTAGGAAGGATTGTTTCCCGAAGGAGACGACTGCTTTTATCAGCGAGGATTTTACAAAGGTCAACGCCTACCCTCGCTTCGTCCGCGGCATTAGTTACACAGAAGAAGGTAAGGTATATGTAAGACAGGCAGGACTGGATCAATCCAGCAGTACTATATCGATCAGGGATTCCGATTGTTTAATCGTCATCCCGCCTGGAGGGCGGGGGTTACTTGCGGGAGAATTGGTGAAGATCATTAAACTGCGAGAATCGCAGCGGGGATATGTAGTGGGGTAAAGTTAAATGTAGGTGGTTATTAGAACTGTGATTTAGATCACAATTCTTTGGTCCAGGCACTGTTACAATGTAAACAGATGGTGAATCAATGACCAAAGGATGTGTTCCCAATGTTATACATTGTTATTAGTATTGTAGTCCTTCTCATTGTCGGTTCTCTTATTACGACACTGTCGGTCGGTTTCTCACCTGCGAATAAGGAAGAAGGCAGCTCCTATACGAATCGCACGGGTCGGAATTTATGGCTGCAAACCGTGTTTTATGTCGTAGGAACGGCACTTTTCGTAGTACTTCTATTCGTTTACGCACTTTAAACTTCTATGAAAGCTGTAGTCACATGGTGACATCGGCGGCCACTGCTTTAGCAAAGGTGAGTTTGGATTATAGTGGCAAGCCGTTTACAGATAAGCCATCTTACTACTGGCTATATGGCCATTTCATCGCTCAGGCACTAATTAGCCAACCTGACTATCCCTTATTTCCTCATTGTTACCCGATTTTCCTCAGAATCAGGCCAATAACCAGTAGTAAAACAGGCTATACCAGAAAAAACTGTCTTCTCCACACAAATAACCTATACTGGCAATGGCTATCGATCTCCACAATGGAGCGGAGAAACGAAGTGGTTGCCTTTGTGGTTGGGGGCCTACCTCTAAACTTATAATCAAGGGAACCCAAGCACAACAACAATCGTGGCCCACCTCGTTGACCTCCCACCCTCCAAACTGAATTCCTTCGCCAGAGGGCCTGATCGGTGAACTTCCGGTCAGGTTTTTTTGGTTCTCAAGGCATCCCTCTAATTCCACTTAAAGACGCGATACGTAGCGGTATTCGGAGGGAGTCATTCCTAGCTTGAGTTTGAATATTCTACTCAAATAATACTCATTATCGTAGCCGCAGCGAGAAGCAATACCGGCTAAGGTCAAATTCGTTTCTCTCAGCAGAGCCTGAGCTTTTTGTAAACGCAGCTCCGTGATATAACCCATGGGATTTTTACCGAATCGCAGAGTGAACTTTTGGGTTAACTGGGCAGGGCTCAACTGAAGCTCTTTAGCTAATGTACTCAGGCTGAGTTTACCGAGTGCCCGTTGCTGGATGCTTCGCAGCGCTTGATTCATTAGCGGGTCATCTGCATTGGGCGCAAGCTCCATATCATTGGACATATAGGTGAGCCACAGGTCTTCGAGCAGATGATTCTTCCTTCGTACCGAGAACGAATCTTGCTTTCCTGATAGGGATCGGAGCAAAGTAAGGGTGGACTGCAGACGCTGAGAATCCCGAATATGAAACTTGCCATTGGGAAATGGATTAAAGGTTGTCTTGGCCGATTCTATGTCAGGTGACCAGTCAAATATGATGAAATGAAAAGACAATAAAGTCAGCGCTCTCCGATGAAAGACATGGTTGGGAGGACAAATGACAAGATCCCCATTCGCAGCAACTCCTCTTATGTGATCGAATTCGAACGCGAAGCTGCCGTCTTCCACGATAAATAGTATCCAATCCTCATACGCAGCTTGATCAAGCATGAATCGTTCCGCATTTTCAACGTAGATATGATACTTAATGTGAGGAATCAACTCCCATGCTTCAACCATTCTGCAACTCCATTATTTTAAATTTTGTATAAGAAATATTATAGTATTGTGTATTTTAAAAGAAAAGCGCTAGAAATAAAATAAATATTGTATAAACGATTCGAATGCGATCTTAACGATTTGATTAGGAAAGGATGGATTCCTGTGACCGGTCTGGAAGGCTCTGAATACAAAAAGCAATTCGAGAAAGACGGCTATTTGCTGCTGCGGGGAGTTTTGTCGGAGGAACGTGTATCGCGGTTAAATGCTGCAATTGACGAAATCCTGAGTCAGGAGCCTGAGTCGCTTACCTACAATATTTACAATAGCGTGGAGCGTCATGACGAAATAGCTTCGCTCATCGATGAACCAGCGGTGCTGCCGCTCGTTGTTCAATTACTTGGCTATAATATTCAACTGCATATATCCCATCTGACGATCCGCAAGCCTAACCCGGAGGACTTGATTACGGAGACGCACAGCTTCATTAACTGGCATCAGGACGGTCCTCATCCACAATTTCCATCGATCTCGGGAATTACGCCGTTATACTATATCAAGACCTGCTATATCCTGAGCGACATGTCTGAACCGGACCGAGGGAACACCAAGATTGTCCCAGGCTCGCACAATCGCCCCTACCAACCTGAGTTCCCAGATTCAAGGCATACCCTTGCAGATGAACTGCAGATTTGCGGCAAGCCAGGTGATCTTTTTGTGTTCGCACAGAACCTATGGCATTCCGCTGCACCTAATCATTCCACGCATACGAGACGCCAATTGTTTCTTGGGTACAGTCCAATCTGGATGCGACCGATCGATTACCGTACGTCCTCGGCGCGGCTGATTGAACAGGCCGGTCCTTATCGGAAGCAGCTGTTAGGCGTCATAGACGAGAATCCGTTCATGCACTATGTCCCAAAAGCGTCTATGGTTCCATTGAAAGAGCTTGAAGGAACGGAGAATGGATAAGCGAGGTCATATTGGATGCATCAGCCGTGTTAGCGTGGATGAACAGGGAACCGGGGGCTGAACGAGTCAGCGAAATGCTGATGGAGGGAACATTGATCTCAGCTGTGAATGCAGCGGAAGTGATCTCGAAGCAAGCTGAACTCGGAGCTCCCCCAGACCAGACACTCTCCTATTTGCACCTAGCTGGAATGGAGATTATTAATTTTGATGCAGATGATGCGATTGCGGTTGGTGATTTGCGGACAGCAACTCGAAAGTCAGGCTTGTCTCTTGGAGACCGTGCTTGTATTGCTCTTGGTTTGAAGCTTCAGCTTCCAGTTGTCACTACTGATAGAGCCTGGATTAGGCTAGAGCTGAGTGAGTTGGACATCATTCAGATCCGAGAGGGGTAACTTCTACCTTTTCCAAATTTCTCATTGCTTGTGCGGTCGGTCCTTGTTATTCTGAATAGGATTGGACTAAGGTTAGATGAGAGGGACCTATTTCAGGCTCGAGAGGGGTAACCAAGATGCACAAGACGGTCAGCACATGGCAACAGTTTCAGCAATCCTGGGATGGCGTGCTTAACTTCCTGTTAGATGGCGAATGCATACCATTCTCTTACAACATGCCTTCCATGGAAAGAATTGTCGACACATTGCGGAACGATCCGGAGACCAGAATTACGCCAGGAGTGAAGAGTAATACACTCGAATTAGCAGATATCACGGAATCATTCCGGCAATTGCCTCTTGATGAAGCGGTACATGCCTCTTTTGCATTGGCCCATTTCAAGCTGCAGAAGTTTTATGGACCCGGTCAATTGTTAGAGGGCTTCGAGGAGCAGGTTATGGAGCCTTGGATGCAGGCGCTCCGGGAAGCCGGCTTCACATGGACCCGATGTTATCCGATCCTGTTCATGAGCGGGCCTCGTTGCGCGACTAACTATCACATGGACTACTCACAGGTAATGGCATGGCAAACGCATGGAACGAAGCTATTCTCAGGGCTGAAGGATCCAGAGCGCTGGGCTCCGCTCGAGACACGTATTCACGCGAAAGGCATTCAGCGTCCTGAAGGAATCACGGAAGCGGACGAGCTAACATATACAATGACCACCGGGACGTGCTTGTGGAATACTTTCTTAACTCCGCATTGGGTTGAAGCATCTGAACAAGCGGCTTGCAGCATCAATATTTCTCATGGCGGACTGCGTTATCAAGGTAAGCTGTGTCGACATGAGCAAGAGGTAGCGGATTGGCAGCAGAACCATCCCGACAAGTCTCGCATTTTGTTTTGATCTTTCATTTTTCTCTAGAAGAACCTTGCTCTCCAAGTACATGGAGAGCAAGGTTTTTTGTATTTTTAACATATATATTAGACAGGATATTCAGGTTTGAATCTTTTGAGGGAAAGTGTTTGAAACTGGTAAATTACGGTGTATATACATTTTGTAGAGCGTAATAGCCCAAGGGGCGTACATAACATGAGGAGAGTGAAATGAGTATGAAGATGAGGAACAAGCTGTTAGTGCCTTTATTAAGTTTATCCCTATTACTTCCGACAGTACCGTCGGTCACGAATGCAGCTACCGTCGTAGAACAAGCAACGGTTCACTCGAAGGCAGTGGAGCTAAGGGTAAGCCTGGATCATCTGCTCTCCGAGCATTTTGTATTGGCAGTGGCAGCCATGACCAAAGCGTATGATGGCTCGTCAGATGCAAGCAATGCTTACCAGGCATTGGATCAGAACGCATTGGACATGGAGCCCGCGATCGCATCCTTGTATGGGATTGAGGCTGCAGCTAAGTTCACCCAGATTTTCCGGGCACATAACAAAGCAACTGACGATCTGGTCAAGGGGATGAAAGCAGGCAACACACAAGCAGTTGCCGACGCTAAGGCGCAGGTGCAGAACTTCATCGTTGATTTCTCCAAGCTACTAGTCACTGCAACTGGCGGAATGCTTCCAGAGCAAGCGGCTCAAGATGCCGTACGGAAGCATGAACAACAAGTTCAATTAACCTTTGATCGGTATGTAGCGGGTGATTACAGTGGCGCTCTCCAAACGTACCGCGAGGGATTCAAGGAAATGTTTGCGATCAGCAAGGCATTATCCACAGCGATTACCAAGCAAATGCCAGCCAAATTCGACAACTCCACCCCGGATACACTGGCTGCAGAGCTGAGATCTACATTGAACCGATTGGCTTCCGAGCATCTGGCTCTATCCATAACGCAGATGCAGAAAGAACTAGACAACGGCAAAGATGCTAACGTTTGGGTTCAAGCTGAGGCTAATAACACAGCGGATTTCAAAGCGGCCATCGCTTCCGTATACGGGGCAGACGGTGCGGATAAGTTCGTGAGAATTTGGACTATGAATCACATTAATGCTCAAAGCGAAATCGTGAAAGCGGTGAAGTCAGGCAACAGCACGGCGTTAACCGAATCCAAGCAAAAAATCAATCAATTCGTGACTGAATTCGGCGCATTCTTGGGCTCTGCTACAGAGGGCAAGTTACCGGAGGGCGTTGCCCAAGAGTCGATTCGCAAGCATGAGGACCAAGTACAGCTCGCTTTTGACCAATATTCAGCGAGAATGTATGATACGGCCTACAAAACAATACGTGAAGGATACAAGTTCATGTTCAGTGTAGGGGAAGCTCTGAGTTCGGCCATTGTTGCTCAGAAGAATGCTATGTTCCAAGTTCCCAAAGTGGAGCCTAAGTTAACAAGCATCTGGATGCATATCGAGAGCAAAGACATCACGGTGGACACCCAAACCACGATGATGGATACAGTGCCAACGGTTATTGACGGCAAGCTGTTCCTCCCGTTACGCTATGTGTACGAAGCGATGGGAGCCAAAGTATACTGGTACGAACAGAACCATTCGATTGTAGTGGAGTTCGGTGCTGATCTGCAAACCTTTTGGGTAGGCAAAGACCTCATGGACCACAATGGTGACCAGAAAGTAGTCGGTTCGGTCGTATCCATCAACCAGGACGGGCGAGCCGTTCTACCCGCAGAATTTGTTGCTAAGAGCTTGAACTGGGAGCTTACTCGAAAACAAGGTGATCCCGAAATCAAGCTAACTAAAATCCAATAGCTTCACTGCTTGGCCTAGAAACTGTCGGTACAGCCGACAGTTTTTTGGTGTCTGCTAGCATTAGTTAAGGTGAGTTTACTAATCGCCCCGCGGCTCGGTTAGAGGACAAATTAGTATGTTTCCTGTTACTACTTAGGATCGTGGAGATCATTTAGCCAGTGCTAGTATAGGCAATTTGGGCGGAAAAGACGGTTCTTTCTGGGATAGACTATTTTACTATTGGTTATTTGGCTAGCTTTGAGGAATATCGGCTCAAATTGCGGAAATAAGGGATAGTCAAATTGGCTAATTAGTGTCTGAGCGATGAAATGGCCCAAAAAGGCAGTAGTAACATGGCTTATCTGTAGGCGAGGTACCACTAATCCAAAGGATCTATCGATGAATTCCGGTCCTTTGCTGAGAATTCCTTTAGCGAGGTAAAGTAGATGTCGAAATGGTATACATCTACTCGCTAAAGTGAATCAGAAAGGGGCATGAAGAGAGATATTTGCTGCTAAAGCTCCGCCCAATAGGGCATGCCCGCTTGGGCGCCGAGCTTCGTTACCGACTTCCCGGCTGCTTTTACTGCGAAGGCTATGGCCTCGCCCAATGCCCAGCCGGACGCGATACCGAAGCATAGTCCGCCGTTGAAGGCGTCCCCCGCCCCCGTTGTATCAACGACGCTAACCTTATTGGCGGGTACGGTACAGAGTTCCCCGTTGTCCAAATAAGCGCAGCCCTTCTCACCTCGGGTCAAGATCAGTCTATGTTTGTTGCGCAGCTCCCATTCAGAGAGAAGGGCTGCAAGCTCATCCAGACCTTTGAATTCACACCCTGACATTTGCATGAGCTCGGTTTCATTAGGGGTCACGTAATCAGCGTTGTGCAGCAGTTCTAAGGAAAGCGGCTGAGCCGGAGCCGGATTTAATACGGTAAGGACGCCATATTCACGGGCAATGCGCAGAGCGTACTCCACCGTCTTCAAAGGAATCTCCAGCTGCACCAGCAGCAGATCGGCTGCTTCTATTAATGATCGATGTTTCTCTATATCCTCTTCCACACATTGACCGTTAGCTCCGGAAACGACCACGATACAGTTGTCTTCGGGCGTATGGAGCACGGTTGCGGTACCCGTCGGTACCTCGTCGGCATACCGGATAGCCGATACATCAATCCCATTGTCTAATAAATTGCGGAGCAATTGTTCTCCGAATAGATCTCGACCCACTACTCCGATCATGGAGACTTCAGCTCCTAACCTTGCGCATGCAACCGCCTGATTCGCTCCCTTGCCTCCCGGCATGTAATGAATTGCCGAGCCTTGAAGCGTTTCTCCCACGGTCGGCATCCGGTTCACGGACACTACCATATCCATGTTCAAACTTCCCACGACAACGATCTTTGGCTTGCGCAAACGAATCCCCCCGCTTCCAGATCTCATTTTATTATCCCATTGAATGACAGATGTAGTGTAAAGGAGTTATTCGTGAATATCAATCCTTTCCTTCAACGGATTCCCGTTTCAACCCCCCAAAACGCCGTAAAGTGGTTAAATGCTTCCAAGTAGAAACTTGAAACATTCGTCAAAGTGGAGGAATGATTCATTCGAGCAAGTATTGGTTATGGGAATTCGGATCTTTGCATGTTTATACTGAACCTGTCGACAAATCCTGGCTGTGCCTCGAGGTGGTCGTCAAGACAAGATAGAGCAGATTAGGGGGGAGTGGTAACTATCGTTAATTCGATTCTGAAAAGCAAGTACTATTATGCCATGTTTTTGATTCCATTTGTTTACTTTGCCGTGTTTCATTACATCCCGTTGTTCGGGATCTTAATCGCTTTCAAAAAGTACAACGTGTTCCAGGGCGTATTCGAGAGCCCATGGGTCGGGACACAATATTTCAAACAGTTTCTTAGCGATCCTTATTTTTACAAGCTGCTCAAAAATACGCTGCTGATCGGACTGTACCATATTTTGTTTTCGTTTCCGGCCCCGATTGTGCTGGCCCTGCTTCTGAACGAGCTGAAGCATCAAATGTTTAAACGGTTCGTTCAAACGGTCAGCTATTTGCCGCACTTTTTGTCCACTGTAGTCGTTGTTGGGATTATTGTGAATTTCATGGCCTATGACGGAATCATTAACCGTTTTCTTGGCCTCTTCGGGGTCGACGCTGTTCATTTTCTAATGTTGCCGGAATGGTTTCGAACGATCTACATTGGATCCGAAATTTGGCAGGGGATCGGTTGGGGATCGATCATTTATTTGGCGGCCTTAACTGCCGTGGATTCTCAATTATACGAGGCTGCAGTCATCGACGGGGCCAACCGTTGGAAGCAAATGCTGCACATTACGCTCCCAGGCATAGCGCCAACGATCATCATTCTGCTTTTGTTCAATATAGGAGCGGTGATGCACGTGTCGTTCGAAAAAGTGTTGCTGCTGTCCAACGGTTCCAATCAACCTGCTTCTGATGTTATTTCTCTTCATGTCTACCGCCGGGGACTCATTTCCAGCGACTTCAGCTATGCAACAGCAGTAGGCTTGTTCAACTCCATCGTGGCTGTACTGTTCTTGACCGCGGCCAACCGGATCAGCAAAAAAGTCAGTGAGACAAGTTTATGGTGAAGGAGGAGCTCCTGTGAGAATCCGTCAAAGCATCGGATCCCAAGCGTTCGACACATTCAACATCCTTTTTATGATCGGGCTGATTTTCGTAACGTTTTATCCGCTATATCATATATTCGTTGTTTCCATCAGCGACGGACATTCCGTTTTGAGAGGGGAAGTGAATTTTTGGCCAGTCGGTCCGAATTTGGACACCTATCGCTTGCTGCTTCATGATTCAGCGATCCTCCGGTCCTATGGAAACACGATTTTGTATACAAGTGTAGGCACTCTTGTCAATTTGTGCTGCACCATCCTGTGCGCTTACCCGCTCTCCAAGAAGGAATTTTACGGAAAAAGCTTTTTTACTCTGATGATTGTATTTACGATGTTTTTCAGCGGGGGATTGATTCCAAGTTACTTGCTTGTGCAAAAGCTGCACATGATGAATACGATGTGGGCCCTCATTGTGCCAGGTGCAATCAGCGCTTGGAACATGATCGTGATGCGAACTTTTTTTCAAGGCCTCCCGAACGAGCTGTTCGAATCTGCCCGCATGGACGGGGCGAATGAATGGCTAGTGTTATGGAGAATCGTATTGCCCCTTTCATTGCCGATTATTGCAACCATTTCGATGTTTTATGCAGTAGGCCACTGGAACAGCTTTTTCCCTGCCTTGATTTATTTAGATGAAAAGGCGAAGTATCCGGTGCAAATATTGCTGCGCAACATCGTCGTAATGGGCCAAATGTCGGAGCAAAGCCAGGAGCTAAGCGGGCCATACGCGGCAGTCACGTCAACGAACATCAAATACGCCGTCATCATGATTGTGGTTGCACCTATCATCGCCGTCTACCCGTTTATTCAAAAATACTTCATCAAGGGGGTGATGATCGGCTCTTTGAAGGGGTAGAAGCTACAGGCATTATCAGCAGTACAGGCATTTTAAGTTCATTGGTTAGCTGTTACAATAATAAGGATAATGGAGGGGTAACATGTCCAACAAACGAATGAGGGTCAACTTAATTGTCTCCATCACTTTGGCCGCAGCACTAATCTCCGGCTGCACAGCCAAAACGAGCGAAGGGGAGCCTTCCTCCACGGAAAGCCGAAAGGAAATGTCTCTGAAGATGATCCGCTATGAGCATCCTTCCCAGGCCCTCAAGCAGGATACGCCGGTATTAAAGGAAATCGCTAAAAAAATGGGCGTCAAGCTTCAGGTAGAAGGGGTACCGCAAAGCAACTATAACGAGAAGAAACAGGTTCTCATCGGTACGAACAATATTCCGGACATTATTCTAATTGATCAAAACGATCTCAACCAATACGCCAAAACCGGAATCTTCCTTACTATTTCCGATTACTTGGATCAGGCTCCAAATCTTAAGAAGCGACTGGTAGAAAATCCGGAAACGAACAAATTGCTGATCGACGGCAAGCTGTACGGCTTTCCGATTACCGCCCAAAACCAGCTTTCGGCCGGAAAAGCACCGATGATCCGAACGGATTTGCTGAAAAAGCATAATTTGAAAACGCCAACATCCTTTGAAGAGTTGTATCAGGTATTAAAAAAGCTGAAGGAGGCTTATCCGGATTCGACACCATGGACGTCACGAGGGATGGGTTCCTTTCTGGATGCAGTCTCTTACGGTATGGGCGGCGGCTACGGGATGTATTTCGATCACGATGTGCAGGGCGGCTCCTATGTATATGGGACCAACAAGCCCGTATTCAAAGAAGTGCTTACTTATTTGAATAAGCTTTACAGCGAGAAGCTGCTCGACCCAGACTTTTCCGTTAACACACAGCAAAAGTGGGCGGAGAAGCTGAGCGCCGGCAAAGCGTTCTTCTTTTTCGACAACAACACGTTCGCCGTTAACTTTAACCAGGCTCTGCAGCAGCAGAATAAGGAAGCGATACTTGATCTGATCCCGTACTTTACGAACAGCCAGAGCAAGGTTAGAGGATTCGCTTACCCGAAGGCCGGATGGATTTCGGAATTATACGCGATCAGCTCCAAGGTCAAGGATCCCGCGGCAGTCGTCAAGTTCTACGATTGGCTATATAGCGACGAGGGTATGCAGGTTACCAACTTCGGTGTGCTCGGCGAAACCTATGAGTTAGCAGGCGGTAAGCCCAAATTGCTTCCAAGCGTCCTTGATAAATATAAAGCAGCTGCCGATCCGGCGAGGGCCATGCTGTCAGAGCTGGGGGCGGGATATTTGAGTCTTGCGCCGCATGTAGATGAAACACCGATCATTCAAGTTTCCAATCCCGATCTGGTGCGTTGGGGAGAGCAAATCGACAAGGATCCCGGCTCGAAGAACCGTGCACCGTCGTTAAAGCCGCCTTTTACGGATGAAGAGAACGAGAAGATCAAGCAAATCAACTCCAAATTGAGTCCAATCACGGCCGACGTTGTGAAGTTCATCATGGGGTCTAAGCCGCTTTCCGAGTTTGAGGCTTTCGTAAAAGCATTGAATGATAACGGTGTGCCTGAACTTGAGAAAATATACAATTCGGCTCTCGGAAGAGTGAAAAAATGATTACCAATACATTAAACGATCGGAAACGCCCCAAACTGCAGGTCGAAACGGTTTCTATTTATACGCCTGCAGCCGAGTCTGATTGGTCTTATTCCCACCATGCTCATATTGCCTTCTTCAAGGGCAAATATTATGCAGTCTGGTCGAATGGGAGGATTAACGAAGACGATGTTGGTCAACGGGTGCAAATGGCGGTCTCGGATGATTTCCTTCATTGGTCGCCGCCCCAGCCTTTAGTGGATACTGCTCGGGGGTTACATTCCGATTTGGTACTGACTGCAGCTGGATTTCACCAACACGGCGATACGTTAGTCGTCTATTATGGACAGTACGAATATCGACCGGAGCATCTGGAGAACAACACTCGCAAAAGCGGGGATAAGGGACATATGAATACTTCCCTGTATGCCGTTACAACAACAGACGGAATGAGCTGGAGCAAGCCGATCCCGCTGCATGTGCCTATCATCCCGAATCACGGACCTCAGCAGACACAATCGGGTAGGCTGATCATAAGCGGCAATATTATGTTTCCTTATTCGGACGATCCTGCAGGTCTTGCAAATTGGGTTCAATCGGGCATATACCCTCCAGAGATGGCTGGAATATTATGCGACGATTCCGAGTCGTTCTGGCGAGTTAAGGAAGCGCGCAATTGGCCAGTCGGACTATGTGAAGGTTCGTTCTATCAAACGACCGATGGAATCCTTCATATGCTGCTGAGAAGCAACAGCCGCACCCTCTGGGTAACACGCAGCGCTGATGATGGAATGAGCTGGTCGAATCCGCTGCCGACTGGATTTTCCGATAATAATAGCAAATTTCATTTCGGGCGATTACCGAACGGGACGATTTATTATGTCGGCACACCCGATCCTGAGCCTCGAGGGAAGCGCAATCCATTGGTTCTGTCACTGTCGCTCGACGGGATGCTGTTCAACCGCCATTTCATTCTGAAAAATGAACCGTGTGAACGGTTGTTTCAGGGAATGTACAAGGGCGGCGACTATGGGTACCCCCACACGTTGGTGCACGACGGATATCTTCATGTGATCTACTCGGTTTGCAAGGAAAGTGTACATGCGCTTCGCGTGCCGATCGAAACGTTATAAACAATAGGCTTTGGGAGGGAACAACGATGAAGCGGATGACGAGTTTGATGCCAGCCAACCGGCTGTTTTATAGAATCCTGCTGTATTTCTTGTCTCTCCTCATTCCTATCGTCATCATAGGCATCGTTACATATGCCAATTTCGTGAGCAAATACAAGCAAGACTTTGCAGCGAACGCCAGAATGAGCCTGCAAATATCGGCGGATTTGGTTGATGCGCATTTGCGGACGGTTCAGGAGGCGGGAATCAGCTTTTTCAGCGAAGCATCCGTGAACCGGCTGCTTAAGCCAGACGCCCAGTATACGTTAGCCGATCGGGCCAACTTGACTGATATTTTGCAGAGCCTGAAGCGGACCGGGGCGATACTGACCGAATTTGCCGAAGACTTGTTCATGTTCATTGATCACGAGAGAGTATATACGACTTCAGGCGTTGATGATTTCGATTCATTCTTCGAGCATACCGCCAACTACGATACGTTCGGGGCCGATTATTGGAAACGAACGATCCAATCGGATCAAATAATTGAGATCCTGGAACCCACTTCCATGCATACGACTCAGTCTGTCAAAAAGGTCGTTCCGGTAATTATAAGCCGTTTGGTGCGAGGCTATAATGCAATACTTGTCGCCAATATCTCTGTGGATGTCTTGCAGAGAAAGCTAAGTGGCTATGCGCCGTTTCCTACCACCCAATTCGTCGCCTTGGATGGATACGGTCGGGTTGTGCTCGGACCCAAGGATGAGGAAGGCAAGCCCATTGCCTCAACCAGCCAATTGGCGGAGACGTTTCCCACCGATGATCCAGGCAGTGCGGAGTTGTCCATGGGAGAAACGTCATATATTGTTTCTTATGTCCAGTCGAGCTTATATGGCTGGAAGCTCTACTCCTTGACACCTGTCAGTGAGTTCAATCGTCAAGCAAGCGGTATTTTGCGTATGATCGTTGTCATTTGTCTCGTCCTGGTCGTCATCGGTTTGTTGTTTTCCTTCATCTTTGCCTTTAAGCTGTACACGCCAATTCAGCGGATCAAGGATGCGCTCACAGATCCCGGCGAAACGATCGACTCTCCAGAGCAGGCGGCCAATGACTTTGACGAAATCGGAATCGGCATCCGCAGACTGGTTCGGCACAATATGAAATTCGAGCGGCAATTGAAAAACGTATGGCTGGAGTATATGGATCAGGCACTGCTGCATTTGTTGAATAATCGCGAGCTTCCTAACGACACGGAGCTTCATCGGTTGTTCCATGAGCGTCTTGGGTTTGCAGGGGATCGGTATCGCTGCTGCAGCATTCACTTTCAGTTCAAAGACGCCTTCTATGAACAAATTCAGGACGAAGACCGCATTGTTGTCTGGAGCAAGCTTAAGAAGCTGATCTGGAGTTTCTTGAGCGAGCACTTTCGACTTTACGTGCTGGAATGCACGCGTCACCTTTACGTCTGCGTTATCGAGCCGGGTGATTACCATAATGATGAAGCCGGGCTGCGCAAAGCGTTGGACAGCTTCATGCAAACATTCCAATTTGACTTTCAATATTGCATCGTCCACGTCGGAATAGGTCAAGTCCATAAGGACCTGAAGGGGATCGCCGAATCTTA
Organism: Paenibacillus sp. J2R1T-4; assembly: GCF_059692235.1. Classification (NCBI taxonomy): domain Bacteria; kingdom Bacillati; phylum Bacillota; class Bacilli; order Caryophanales; family Paenibacillaceae; genus Paenibacillus; species Paenibacillus sp. J2R1T-4. The sequence goes on from NZ_JCAUBA010000028.1 coordinate 39,515, forward strand.
TAAGGAATCGATCGTAGCGCTGCAGTATGCCGACAACACCCGGGATTGCGAGATTATCCCGTATGATCGGCTCGATATTCGCCCTAGCGTCGTGTATTCGTTTACGGACGAAATCAAGCTGTTAAACATGCTGAAAGCAGGAGAACCAGCCTTGAGGGAGAAAATCGCCCAACTGATTGTTCAGCATGAGACCCGCGGGGCTTCGGCCCATACTCTGGGCATTTGGATTACAGAGGTGTACCGTACGGGATTGAGGTTTATTCTGGAGCATGGATTGGAACGCGATCGTCTGGTAACCGAGGAGCTGCACAAGCTGCTTAGCGATTCCAACGGGCTGCCTTTGGAGCTTGACCAAAAGAAGGAAGCGCTGCTTGAATTTTATAATCATCTCGCACTCGAGCTGTATACCCGTCAACAAACCAACAAGACTAACACGCTGATTTCCGCTATTACAGAAATTATCGAAACTGAATACGACCGTGAGCTTTACCTGGAAAGCATTTCAGACCGGTTAGGCGTATCTCCGAAATACGTTTCCAGGATATTCAAGGAAAAGACAGGAATGAACATTACCCAGTATATGAACATGGTTCGGGTCAACCGGGCGAAGCAGCTTTTGGTCGAGACGGATCTGGCAATCAGTGAGATTGGCGACAAAGTGGGCATCTACAGCCGGACTACTTTCCTGCGTATATTCAAAAAAACGGAAGGTGTCACGCCCCAAAGCTATCGTATATCGGAAGCGCGCAACCGCAGCAAACAGTCAGCTTTATATGAGGATGGAGGTTTAGGATAATGCTGTCAGCACTCCCTGCAGACACCCTATTGAACAGGTTAAAACCGCCTTCCGGCAAGGTCCGGATGGTGCTGGATACGGATACGTACAACGAAATTGATGATCAATTTGCCGTCGTATATGCTTTGGCTTCTCCAGAGAGGTTGCAGGTTGAGGCCATATATGCGGCTCCTTTTCACAACGCGATGTCCGACGGTCCCGAGGACGGAATGGAGAAAAGCTATAAGGAAATTGAAAAAATACTCGAACTGCTGGACCTGTCGCCCACAGGCTTTGCATTCAAAGGCTCCAACCGTTTCTTGCCGGATGCCTTGACCCCGGTGGCAAGTGAAGCTGTGTCCGATTTGATCGAACGCGCCTTAGCTTCAACGGATGCAGACCCGCTATATGTCGTCGCTATAGGAGCCATTACGAATGTGGCGTCAGCCCTCCTGCTCGAGCCCCGTATTCGCGAGAAGATCGTTGTCGTTTGGCTTGGGGGCCACGCCTTGTACTGGCCCAACTGCCATGAATTCAACCTGCGGCAGGACGTGCATGCTGCCCGAATCGTATTTGATTGCGGAGTGCCGTTAGTATGGATTCCTTGCCATGGAGCGGCATCGCACCTTCTCACCACATTGGCGGAGACAGAACGGTTCTTGAGGCATCAAGGACCCGTGGGAGATTATTTGTTCAGAACGTTCGAGCAGTGCCGCAAGGATCATTATGCTTATTCGCGAGTCATATGGGATTTGTCTGCTGTCGCTTGGTTGGTTGAGCCCAATTGGGTTCCATCCAGTCTTGTGCATAGTCCAATCATCACGAGCTCCGATATGTACCGGTGGAGCTTCGATTCGAGCCGTCCTTTTATTCGATGCGCTAACGGCGTGAACCGCGACCGCATCTTTGGAGATTTATTCCGGAAAGTTCAAGCTCTGTCCAAGTAATGTAAACACAAAACGAACGGAGGCGTGTATACATGAACATTGAAAAGGATAAGAACGAACAACCTATTGATAGAAGAAAGTTTTTGGCCGGACTCGGGATGGCGGGTGCCGCATTGGCGGCCGGGGAGCTGCTACGCGGGAACGCTTTGCAATCTGCCTATGCAAAGGACAATTCCGTGACAGGCTCCGTGTACGGGCAGTCCTCCCGCCCGGATCACCCGGATCACCCTTTGAGAGGGGAAGACTGGATTAACGTCAAGGATTTCGGGGCGAAGGGGGACGGCGTCGCAGACGATACCGCTGCGATACAGACGGCCTTGAATTCGGCTGACGGAAGCAACGTTGTTTTCCCGGCTGGAACTTACAGAATTACGTCCACGTTGTCGGTTCCTTCCATCCGACTGGTCGGCGAAGGAAGCGGCCGAACAACCATCGTGTTTGATCAGATGGCCGGATTGGATGGGTTCGTCTTTCAGTCGGAGACGATCGTTGGACGGGAAGCCGGAGTAGAGCATATGACTCTAATGTGCAGAGGGGCTCACGGGCGGCATGCGATTTCAACTCCGGTCGATTCCTCGCTGTACTACACATACCGGGTAAGATATTTCTTTAGAGGTCTGGAGTTTCGGGGGAATCAATTGCAGCAGATCACTTCCGGTTTTGTATACGATTATGGCTGGGAAACCTGCATTCTGATGGGTGACTGTTGGGGAGCGTATATCGAAGAGATCGATGCGGTTGGCGTATATCAGACTGGGATCGACCCGCAAGCTCAGCCTGACCATACTTTTCTGAAAATGTCCGCTGCAGGCGGCATACTATCTGTCAGAGTGAGCGGAATCACGACACATGGGGTCAAAAGAGGGATTGAGATCGGCAATCGCGTCTTCTTTTTCATATCGAATGTGGATATTGCGCACTCCTACGAGGGTCTCCTGTCAACTGGAACTACAGTATTCTCGGAAGGCCGCATTCATGACAGCCTATTCAATTCCCAACGGGTTTGCCTTCATTTAAACAACCGGTCCTGGACGGCCATTCATAATGTGGCGGTTGGTCGACACAAGTCCGGCTATGATCACGGAGGGGACTGGTACGGGTTTAAGCTGGAGCAAGTTAATAAAACCTGGATCAGCAACATTCGCGCGCAGGCGGATACGAGTGTCACGAATTTTTCTGGCACCGCTTACGGCTTCCATTTCAAGAACTGCGGGGCATTAAGCTGTGATGGGTTAACTCCGGGACTTGGGCTGGATTACGGTATTTATCTCGACAATTGTCCGCAGAACCTGTATGACGGGACTAATTTCCAAGGTGTCTCCGGCATTGGCTTCAGCTTTCAGAACAATACGAGAGACTGCGTGATCGGCACGCATGTGTTTTCCAACGGTTGGACGAAGTATGAATACGGGACTGTCGATAAAAGCCGGATCTCTCTAGTGCAAAAAGATTTGCAACTGGAGAGCAAGCAGCCCTATATGATGATGCGGGAAACGGACGGTGCTGCGGATCAGAAAAATTGGAAATGGAACGTTAACGCCGGTGTCTTCAACAGGCAAATTCTGAACGATGCGGATGGTGGAATCGTTAATTACGAGCTGGTCACCCGTTCAGGAACGACTGTCTCCCAAATGGAATGGCGCGCTAACTCCTTTTACTTGAACGGTGAGACGGTACAAACAAAGCAGCTCACTCCGATAAACGACAATGAATATACATTAGGCTCGATGTCAAACCGTTGGAAATCCATTTATGCGGGATCCCCTACGATTGTTACTTCGGATGCTCGAGATAAAGTGGATATACAGGTCAGCGACCTCGGATTGTCTTTTATAAATGCATTGCGTCCTGTTTCCTATAAATTTAAAGATTACGACTCGACCACTACGGAAATGATTGACGGGGCAAACGGCGAGCAGACTGCTGTCGAGCGGACAATCCGCCACAGATTCAACCGACCGCATTACGGATTAATCGCGCAAGAGGTGAAAGAGACGCTGACATCGCTTGGAATTGGCGATTTTGCCGGATGGACAGAAGATCAGGTGACGAGAAAGCAGGGCCTGCGGTATGAGGAGTTCGTCGCTCCGCTTATCAAGGCAGTTCAGGAGCTGTCGAACAAGGTGATTGCGCTGGATCAGGAATTAAGTTCTTTGACGATGCGAAACCAAGGGTGACATGTGGTTAGGTTAGGCAGCCTGTGAGCGCAGGCAGAAGGCGGGGACGCAGATGAATGATACAATTCCGAACGGGGTTTGGCCCACGATGCTGACCCCGTTCACTGAAAATAACAAGATTGATTACAAAGGTCTTGAGGCTTTAATTGAATGGTATTTGGAGCAGGGGGTTCACGGGTTGTTTGCCGTATGCCAGTCCAGCGAAATGTTCTACTTATCGCTTGACGAGAGAGTGGAGCTCGCACGGTTTGTCGTGGCGAAGGCCGCAGGCAGGGTCCCGGTCATCGCGTCAGGCCATACAGGAGATACGATCGAGGAGCAGCTGGAGGAAATCCGGCAGATCTCGGCTACCGGCATCGCTGCTTTCGTGCTCGTTAGCAACCGGCTAGCACGGCAGGATGAGGGCGAAGACGTATGGAAAGCCCATGCGGAAACGATCTTGAAGCAGATTCCGGATGTGAATTTCGGGGTATATGAATGCCCTTATCCGTATAAACGGCTGCTATCCCCGGAATTGCTTCGTTGGTGCTCTGATACGGGACGGTTTAAGTTCCTGAAAGATACCTGCTGCGACCCGGAGCAGTTGAACCGGAAGCTGGAAGCTGTGCGAGGCAGCAGTCTGAAAGTTTTTAACGCCAACTCGGCTACGTTGCTCCATTCGCTACGCCTGGGTGCGGCTGGCTTCAGCGGTGTTATGGCGAATTTTCATCCGGAGCTTTACGTATGGCTGACGAACCATTGGAACAGCGATCCTGAGAGGGCGGAGCGACTGCAAAGCTTCCTCGGACCGGCTTCTCTCATTGAGCTGCACAACTATCCGGCCAATGCTAAGCGGTACCTCCGGATGAACGGTGTTATGCTGGAGCCGTACTGCCGGGTGAATACGCATTCCCCTGAACAGCCGCAGGAACGTCTCCTGTTGGAGCAAGTCAAACGATTGAGCGAAATGCATCACATGTAGATGAGTTTTTGGTTCGGATTTAATTTTTGAGGCGGGGGAATTGTTCCGCCTCTTTTTTGTTGTTAGTAAGTTATGTTAGGGGGACGAACCCTTTTCAAGACGCCGTAAAGCAAACCTTACTAATCGTAAACCAAACCGTTTCTACTTAGGTCTTGTGGAGATCGATAGCCATTGCCAGTATAGGTTATTTGTGTGGAGAAGACAGTTTTTTCTGGGATAGCCTGTTTTACCACTGGTTATTGGCCTGATTCTGAGGAAAATCGGGTAACAATGAGGAAATAAGGGATAGTCAGGTTGGCTAATTAGTTCCTGAGCGATGAAATGGCCCATATAGCCAGTAGTAAGATGGCTTATCTGTAAACGGCTTGCCACTATAATCCAAACTGGCCACAATACGCAGAAGTGGAGAAGGAAAAAGAGTAATTTTGTGCTTGAGTAAGGTGGGAATCACACAACGAATTCGTGCAATCGAGACCAAAGTAGTAACAGTTTGATTAACTAATCCCAAGGATTACCGATGAACCTCGGCCATTTGTAGAGGATTACTTTATCGAGATAAAGTAGTTGTCGATGATTTATACAGACAGGCCGTTTTTGCATGTTTCCCCGTCTAGATGTAGATCATTTCGACATACAAGGCTCATTTAGACGAGATAAGATCGTGTTAGGGTAAGTTTTGAGGTTTTTTTAGGTTTAGCTGTACAATTCTTCGACATCTAAGTCCTGAAATGGTTGGTTTTTCCCCATCATTCTGCCCTCCTACGCGCTTAACTGATTTCAAACGCCAAGGCTCGTCCGAAATCGTGAAACGCTGCTAAGCATTCCAGTACATGTGCAAGAAACAGAAATATTTGGTAAAGTAAGGGAGGTGGGTAATGTTGGGGAAATAGATAGAGTTGGAGGAATCATGAAAACTTATAATCGTTTATTATTTAGCCTGTTAATCATTAGTGTTCTATTGCTGTCAGCTTGCCAAGAGGAACCCGTTAAAGTGCCGAAAGGAACGGATCCCAGTAAACCGGATATCGTGTTGATAGGTTCAGAGATGGAGGGCATGTATCTGGCCCGTGCTGCTGTAGACGAGGGCTTGTCTGTTGTCATTCTGGACCCTCGGGAGAAGCCGGGCGGTCAGCTCATTCAAGGCGAAATGTTATACCTGGACGAGCCATTCTCGGATGGGCAGAAGTCACTGCTGCAGGGAAGAGTCAAGACGCTATTTGATGATTATAAGAAAGGGGACATTCGCAAGAAAGCGGAATTCGAGAAGTATTTCAATACACTAGTTGAGGGCATTCCGTTAGAGTCAGGCATTGAGATCAAGAATATGGAGCTTGCCACGGGCGGGGCCGATGTGAATCGCAAAAAAATAAACACCATCACCTATCGCACTAAGGATGGCCAGGATAAGACAATAACCGCCAAGTATTGGGTAGAGAATACGGACTTTGCCGCGATTACGAGCCGTCTGGGATTGAAACGAATTCCGGGCATCGAGACCATTTTTGGCGGAGATAAAGACTATATGGCTGCCTCGATGATGATGAAGTTCCGCAATGTGGACTGGGCGAAGTTTCAGAAGGAAATCAATCGCCTGAGCAAGAAGGAGCAGGAAGAGAAGTACGGGGGCGAGACTACGGTAACCGACAAATTCACATGGGGCTTCGGTAACGTGGGCACGCGGTATACACCAAGCAACAAGGAAGTATTCCTGCGAGGACTGAATACGATCAATCAGCGCGATGGGGATGTGTTGATCAATGCCTTGCTTGTACATAAAGTGAATCCTTCCGATCCGGCGAGTATTAAGAAAGCGGTAGAGCAAGGCAAGCTGGAAACAGATAAAATTCTGCCTCATCTCCGTAAGGAGCTCCCAGGCTGGGAGAATGCCGAGATTAACGGGTATCCCGACTATTTGTACATCCGCGATTATGATCGATATGAGACGGAATACATCCTTCAGGCGACTGATATGATGAGCGGGCAGATGTACTGGGATAATGTAAGCATTGCGGGATATTCAATCGATTTGCAGGGTACGGTCAACCGTCATTGGGGGCACAGGCAGGGCGACCCGGACAAATACGGGATGCCGCTGCGCTCCTTCATACCGAAAGGCTATTCCAATGTAATCGTGGCAGGGAAAAATGTCGGGGCGTCCGCAATCGCATACGGCAGTGCCAGGATCCAACCGAACACAGCTCAAGCTGCTGAAGTAATCGGGATCATCCTTGGTCAGACTCAGGCAGAGCGGAGCTTGCTGGATCTCTCAGAGAAAGAGATGCGAGAGCTGCAGGATTACGCGAAAAAGAAGTACAGCATTACTCTCACGGATGTGAAGGCTGCTAATAAAATCGAGAAGCTGACCGATGATCAACGCCGAAAGCTTAATACAGAGTTGTTTGAAATGCCTAAATAAGAGGATTGTGAGCCAAATAGCCCCTTGCCCCCCGATTGGATGGAAGATCGGCGGTGGTAAGGGGCTTTTGTAGTTAAGCGGAATAATAGAGAGTTACTTCAAAACTAGTGAAGCGTCCTGTGGCAGAATGCAAATACATTGTAGCCTCAAGTCGAAACAAGAAATAATCGCTCTGCTGACATCGACAAATTTCCCGGGAAATATTGAATTCGACAGCGACATTCAGTATTTGTTAACAGTATGAAGCGAAAAGTCGCATTTTCATTATAAAAGTCGGAATTATTGTACATATGCATCCGTTAGCACTAAACTAATGGTGCAATTTTCAAGGAAGGATGCTTCCAACTAAAAAGGCAGCGAGCATTATACATCCTTTTTACATATTGCGACAGGCGGCAATGACAACGGAAGTGATCATATAGCACTGATTATTGTGGCGAGTAGCGGCAAAGGATGTCCATCTAGACAAGCCGTTATTTTTGCGGCGGCGGCGATGGCCGCATAGGCCGCTCTAAAGCGGATATTCCGCTTTGCAAGCGCCGGCGGGCGCCGCATTGTCCGCTCTAAAGCGGATATTCCGCTTTGCAGCGCCGGAGGGTGCCGCATTGTCCGCTCTAAAGCGGATTTTCCGCTTTGCAGCGTCGCTCGCCGCAGAAAAGCCCCATCACACAGTCGAGAAGTGCCAAGCCGGCTCAAGCCGATGAACGCCCTGCGGGCGATAGCCAAGTGCTGCGCTCAGGCCGCAAGCATCGGCCAGCAAGTACAGGACGCTGAGCCACATCTCGGTGCCCTGCAGCCCGGCAGGATGCAACGTCTCCAGCTCGAAGCTGAAGCCGCGGCCGTCCTGCCAACGGCCCAAGACACGCTCGATCTGCTGCAGCGACCAAGCTACAATCTCTGTACGGCGATAGTCGCTTTGTCGCATACAGAGCCATAGCGGATGGATGACATCCAGCACATTGCAAGCATTGCCGCGATCATCGCGGAAGAACTGCAGGTTCTTCGAATGAGCAAGAACTGTATCGATGGTTGAATTCACATAAGGCAGAGGCAGGCCGAATTGCGCATATGTGGAGCGGGTCAGCCTGTAGAAGCCGTTAACCGGCTGCATCCAGCCCTCTTGCGGGGTCGGACGGCCCCATAAGCCTGAAGTGCGGTCGGCATGCGTATGGAGCCAGCCGAACAGATCGTCTGGACGCTTCGTAGAACCGAAGTGTCTGGCATTGATGTACAAGCCAGTGGCATAGCTATCAATCCAGTTGCCTGCGCTCCAGGCGTTCGTCTGCCAGGGCAGCTGATCGAGGTTGCGATAGAGCCCTTCCGTCGTCTTCCGCTCAATGACATGGATGGGATGCTCGACATGTGAGCCTAACACTTCCAGTGCATACCCGACGGCTAGCAGGTAATATCCCGATAACGTGTTGGGCAGATAAGCCGGATCGTCACTCTCTGGATCCGGCTTATCCCATGGATCGGGAATGAGGCCTGTGACCGGATCTTGGTAGCTCTGTAAGCGGGCAATAAGCTGATCGCGGGTGAAGCCTGGCGGCAGCTCGCCGAACATTCCGGCGATCTCTGTCGCATCGCAATAGGCTCGCACGGTTCGCCTGTGACCAGGCTTATCGATATAATACGGATCTTCGTTCGGGACGGGTACCAGATAGAATGAAAGCACATCTTGCAGCTGTTCCTTCACCTGTTGTCCGAAGCCCTCCAATCTGCTCTCTAACGCAGCTCCTGAACTAGCATTCGACACGCCGGCACCTGCACTTGTAATGGAACGATCAACATCTGAACGATTCAAATTCATATCCAACTTGTCCACACTCCCTGTCTCCAGATTTTCCAGACGATTGCGAATGACTTTGGCCGGGCTTCCCCCTACAATGCTATAAGGCGGGACATCCCTTGTAACCACTGCCCCTCCGGCAATGATGGAATGTGCACCTACTTTTACCCCGTCCACAATAACGGCATTAGCTCCAATCCACACATCATCTCCAATCTCAATCCCCTTGGATACAATGGGCTGCCGGAAGATAGGCTTGTCGGTGGACTCGTACCCATGATTGAAGCCATAGATGCTGGCATGCGAGGCAATTCTTACTCCGTCGCCCATAACGACATTGCCAGTTACGACCGCATAGGAATTAACGGTGCAGTCGGCACCCATCACAATCGATTTATCCCGAACGATCGCGCCTGCGGCAATATAGCTGCGATCTCCCATCCGAAGCTGTTCCGGGAATACTATAGCGAATGGAGAAATGAAGCAATCGACTCCGAACACCGCTTTACAGTCCGTCTCAAGCTTTCGTTGAATTTCGCTCTGTTCAGCTCTTTCCTCCTCATTGTTCCTTCTCCATGGCATATAATCTACATCGCGAATAGGGCTGCTGTCCATCCAGGTGCTCCGTCCTTTCTGCAATCCGTAAATGAGTTAATATTATCCGTAGTTTACCACCCCGCACATGGGATGAACATGGAAATAAAGCTATTGTTTCTTGTCAAAAACGCCGCTAACGAATAAAATATCAACAAGTAGGAAGAAGATCATAACGGAAGGAATTCGGAGGAGGAGAGCTGCAGATGGGGGATTGGTTAACAAACATCTGGATAGGCATCCACTGGATGGATGATAGGCATACAGCCCCAGGATGGAAAGACATTCGCCAAAACAGCAAGGTTCACAGCTTCTATTGGATTCATTCTGGGGAAGGGACCTTTGTAACCGATAAGCCGTACCGGGTCAGTGCTGGAATGCTATTCTATTTGAAGCCCGGGCTGCAAATGTCGATGGAGTCGGATTTGGATAAACCGCTGCACATCACGATGGTGTTAATGTCGATCTTAACGATAAATACATCAGGCCAAGGTATGGAGCAAACGGCATCGGCATGTGTGCTTCCTGAGCTCGAGCTTCCATTCTTGATGACCCTTCAAGGGGACAATAAGCGCAGCTTCGACAATCTGTTCCTCCATCTAACCTCAAGCTGGGTACCTGGCCATCCAGCGGGAGAGCTGCGGGCCAAAGCGATTCTTCATGAGCTGTTATACGAAATGGTTCAACTGCCTTATTCGGGTGTGCGAGCAGAAGGGGGAGCGGAGATCGTTAAGAGCATTAAAGAGGAGCTTGAGCGAGATTATGCTTCAGATATTCGACTTACAGCTGTAGCCTTGCGCCATGGGATTTCCGTTTCCTATTTACGAGAAATTTTCCACCGCTATATCGGGCAAAGCCCGAAGCAATATCTCGATCAAGTGAGGTATGAACATGCGAAGAAAAGATTAATTTATACGGATCTGTCGGTCAAAGAAATTGGGGTAAGCTGCGGCTATGCGGACGAGTATCATTTCAGCAAAAGGTTCAAGCAGATGAACGGCAGGCCGCCGCTCGCATTCCGCAAGCAGCACACGTAGCAGCGGCAGCTGTTACAGAATCGGTGAGAGCAGATGTGAGATCGACTCCATCAAGCGATGCCATAGGGAACGATTGTCATATTCAGCCTTCGTCAACTCCTGAGAGTCCTCCACATCTTGTAAGAAAATTTCTTGCAGGGTAGTGGATGTTTCCGCATCATAGATGACCGCATTCACCTCGAAATTAAGCTTCAGACTGCGCAGATCGAAGTTGGCTGTTCCCACGGTTGAGATCATCCCGTCGACAACGATCGTCTTGGAATGCAGAAACCCTTTTTTGTACATATAACATTTCACACCGGCCCTCAGCAGCTCCCCCACATAGTACAGAGACGCCCACCGAACGAACATATGATCAGAATCAAAAGGAATCATAACCTTCACATCGATCCCGGATAGCGCAGCGATTCTTAAGGCGTTTTGCAGACTCTCATCCGGAATGAAATAAGGGGTTTGCAAGTAAATACTTTGTTTGGCGGTATGGATCATTTTCAAATAGGTATTCCCGATATGACTCCACTTCTGGTTCGGTCCGCTTGCGATAATCTGCATAGGCACAGAGCCGTGATCCATCTCCTCAATAGCAGGAAAAAAATAAGGATCGTAATCTACATAAGCCGATGAGGCCGAGGCCAAGTTCCAGTCCCGCAGGAATAAGCCCTGCATGGAATGCACACTGCTCCCCGTCACCCGTAGATGAGTATCTCGCCAGAAACCGAACTTCTTGCTCCGCCCCACATACTCGTCGCCGATATTGAACCCGCCAATGTAACCGATTTTGCCGTCAATGATTACAATTTTGCGATGATTCCGGTAGTTGACCCGCAGATTGAAGTAAGGGATTTTCGAAGGGAAAAAGGCGGCGCGAAGCCCTCCAGCTTCCGTGAATGGTCTGAAGAACCGATCATTCAACGTACGCGATCCAATATCATCGTACAGAACACGGACTTGCACGCCTTGTTTTGCTTTTTTCGTTAAGGCTTCCATCACTTGTCGGCCGAGCTCGTCCTTCTGAATGATATAAGTCTGCAGATGGATGTGATGCTCCGCCGCTTCAATACTTTTCAATAAAGAGTCGAATTTGGCGTTTCCCTCGGTAAAAATCTCAATTTCATTATTCTGTGTGAGCAGCGCACGGTTCGCCGTCACATTCATATAGATCGTGTCCTTGTATAGCTGCATATTGGGGTCTTCGAACTCCAAACGCCCGTCCAGAATGCGCCTGGCTTGCGCCTGAGTTAAAGTTTGGATCATTTCGAATTCTCTTTGGTTCCATTTGTACAGCTTTCTTCGGCTAAGGTTTTGCCCCAGAATAACATACAGGATGAAGCCTACAATCGGGATGAACAGGAGCACCATCAGCCAAGACCAGGTAGCGGCAACATTCCTCCGCTCCAGGAAGACGACAGCTAATGCAAGCAGTATATTGATAGCTAGAATATAAGCCGATATTCCTTGTTGAAAAATTAACATGAATGGACACCCCGAAATCCAGAATATATAAAAAGTATAGCCGTTTTGCTGATCTTAGAATCAGGAACGATCTTATCAGGCCTTAAGTATAAGCGAGCTTGCGCGGATTGCCAACTTTTATGAAAGATTATCGTTTCTATGGAATCTATATTGACGGTCATGACGGGACGACCGTATAATCGAGCCAAGATGCAGTCATATGTGCTTTATTGGCATAAATTCGATGAGCAGCAGGGGGCCTGACACCAGGTGGTAACAATGGCAATTATGCTAGTCATTTGTTCAGGATTAGCGCATTCCGTATGGAATTTGTTCACCAAGAGAAGTATGAATAAATTCGTCTTTCTCTGGTCGATCCATATCGGGTCCTTCCTTATACTGCTCCCATTCTTCCTGATAGAGCTGTTGAATCGTTCGATCCCCATTGAAGGGTGGCTGCTGCTTGGAGTTAGCACCCTGCTGCAAAGCGCCTATGTGCTGCTGCTAATCCAAGCCTTTCGGATCGGCGAGATGTCGCAGATGTATCCGATCATGCGGGGGACTGGGGCTTTTCTGGTACCCGTTGTCAGTGTTATGTTCTTCAACGAATCTCTATCGCTTGCAGGCTGGCTTGGTATCCTATGTATAGTGGCCGGATTATTCGTCATTGGGCTCCGACAATCATCGGGTGCGGCATGGTCGATTAAACCTGTATTTATCGCTTTGCTGACCGGCTTGTGCATCACGAGCTATACATTAGTCGACAAACAGGTGCTCCAATACATATCGCCGATTGCTCTTATCCAGTTATCCAACATTGGTTTTTTAGCGGTGTTAACTGGGCCCGCTTTTCGTTCTCTTCCAGATGTGAAGAAGGAGTGGGGTCGCAATAAACGTATTCTTTTGTTAGGTACGATTCTGTCACCGGGTTCCTATTTGATCTTTTTGTATGCCATGAAGTTGGCGCCGCTCTCGCATATCGCTCCAATCCGGGAGATTGGCACGGTATTCGGTACTTTGTTCGGGGTGTGGCTGCTTAAGGAATCACAAGGGCTGCAAAGGATTGCTTGGTCTGCTGTCATCGTGGCAGGCGTATTTATTATAGGGGCTTGGGGGTAATAAACCTGATTTATCAGAATGAACGGATATTGTAATTTTACTTTAGCCTTATAATGAGGTAAGTTGGTAATAGTATAAAAGAATAGGGAGACTGATTACGATGCCTAATTCCATCCATGTGCAACAAAGCCAGCAACTCCGGGCGAAGCCAGATCCTAGTAAACTCGGATTCGGGCAAATTTACACCGATCATATGTTCATCCTGGATTACACGGAAGGCCAAGGCTGGCATGATGCCAGAATCGTGCCTTATGGTCCTATAGAGTTGGATCCTGCCGCTATGGTGTTCCACTACGGACAAGCCGTCTTCGAAGGTCTCAAAGCATTCCGGACACACGACAACCAGATTTTATTATTCCGTCCTGATCAGAATATGGAGAGGCTGAATCGGTCCAATGAACGGTTAAGTATCCCGCCGATTGATGGTGATTTCATTATTCACGCCATTAAAGAATTGGTTCATTTGGAGAAGGATTGGGTGCCAACTCTGCCTGGGACTTCCTTGTACATCCGTCCGTTTATTTTTGCCTCAGAACCTTGTCTAGGTGTACGCGCTTCATACCGTTATATGCTGATGGTGATTCTGTCTCCTGTAGGGGCGTATTACTCAGAGGGCATTAAACCAGTCAAGATCAATGTAGAGAGCAATTATGTTCGCGCCGTTCGCGGTGGAACAGGGAATGCCAAGACAGCGGGTAATTACGCTTCGAGTATCAAAGCGCAAGAAGAGGCCAAAGAGGGCGGTTACGCTCAAGTTTTGTGGCTGGATGGCGTGGAGAAGAAGTATATTGAAGAAGTCGGCAGTATGAACGTATTTTTCAAAATCAACGGCGTGGTGGTTACACCTGAGTTGAATGGCAGCATTCTGCAGGGTGTCACGCGTGCGTCCGTTATTGAACTGCTGCAGACCTGGAATATTCCAGTCGTAGAGCGGAAGCTATCCATCCAAGAGCTGTACGAAGCTTCTCAGAATGGAACATTGGAAGAAGCGTTCGGTACAGGCACGGCTGCGGTCATCTCACCTGTCGGCGAGCTGAACTGGGAAGATAAGAAGATCATCATCAACAAAGGTGAGATCGGGCCTGTTGCACAGCGTGTATACGATACGATTACCGGCATTCAGAACGGTTCCGTCGAGGATTCATTCGGTTGGACCGTGCAGGTTGAAACGGTAAAAGCATAGTGATTGTAGTGGAAACATCCCGATCCTTCATAAAAGGATTCGGGATGTTTCTTTATGTGTGCGCAGCGGCGCCCGGCCTCGCTCTAAAGCGGAAAATCCGCTTTGCAACCCGCAGCAGCGGCGCCTGGCTTGCTCTAAAGCGGAAAATCCGCTTTGCAGCCCGCAGCAGCGGCACCCGGCCTTGCTCTAAAGCGGAAAATCCGCTTTGCAACCCGCAGCAGCGGCGCCCGGCCTCGCTCTAAAGCGGGAAATCCGCTTTGCAGCCCGCAGCAGCGGCGCCCGGCCTTGCTCTAAAGCGGAAAATCCGCTTTGCAGCCCGCAGCAGCGGCACCCGGCCTTGCTCTAAAGCGGAAAATCCGCTTTAGAGCTCGCTGCACGCCGCTCAAAATGATATCGGCCCCCGATTGCCATTCCAGAACGATCCGTGATAAGCTTTTTTTAGCAAAGAATACATACATAAAGGAGATATCCGTATGAGTGAATTCAAGTATGTGTGCCGTAAGCTGCCCTTGCAAGGCAAACTGGCTTTACCGCTGACTCCTACTATGTGGGAAACCGCGACAGAAGTGGAGCTGCGTGAAGTGGTTACAGGGGACAAGCCCAAGTTGGCTACTGCTGTCCGGGCCGCGTGGAACAATTGGGGCGTCTATTATCGTTTTGTGTGTGAGGATGACAGTATTGTGAGCACTATGACACAGCGGGATGATCCTATTTATGATGAAGATGTAGTCGAGGTATTCATGTCAGTAGACGGGGATCTGTCCAGATACTTTGAATTTGAATTCAGTCCGGCCAGTGTGATGTTCGACGCAACCATTGTGAATGACCTGAATGATCCAACAGGGAATACTCTGAATGTCGACACCTCATGGGACAGCTCTGAGCTGACTTTGTGGGTGAATGTGGATTTGGCTAATCGGCGTGTAGAGTATGAAATTGCTATTCCAGCAGCTGATCTGTTGAATGGGAGGTCCATTGAAGCTGGAGATGAGTGGAGAACCAATTTGTATCGCATAGACCGCAATTCGAGCAACGATCCTGAGCTGGACGAATACAGCGCTTGGTCGCCAACGAGACGTTTACGGTTCCATATTCCGCAACGATTTGGAACATTTACGTTTGAATAGCCCGAAATTACGGTTTTGGTCACCATTTTCTAATTATTGGCGGTTGAATCCAAATGTATCCTATGATAGCCTAACAAATATGTAAAAACAAAAGAATGCCGAATCGGGTCGTGCCGAACGACTTGTACGGGGGACTATGAAAGAAGCACGAATGCTGGATTGAAGTCTGGTGCGATGTTTCTTTCCATGCGCTAACTGAATCATCTGATTTATGGATGGTTGGGGGATCGCAAGTGGGGTGAATGCTTGGTAAGCCCGCAAGGGGGAACCGGCTAGGGAAACTCTCTTCCCGAATCCGACAACTAACCTCGGAGGCAACAGGAGGGAAAAGATTTGAAGCGTTTTGTCAAAACGGTTTTTTGGTCATGTGCGATTGGAGGTATTGCAGCCGCGCTTTCTTTGACTGCACCGTCCGAAGCCAAAGCATATCCGGCGGAATACGGAGTTAAGGTTCAGGTGAATGATTCTATTGTCGCATTTCCAGAAGCACAGCCATTTATCGACACATCCGGCACTTTGCTTGTTCCAATTCGCAATATAGCGGAGAAGATGGGCTACAAAGTGGATTGGGCCATGAGTAATTCAAGCATTAGTCTGAAGCTCAGTGACGGTAACAAGGTGATTTCGATCAAGACAGGTTCAACAGAAGCAAATGTCAACGGAAAATCCATTAAGACGGATGTTCCTCCAGTGTTAGCCAATGGGATGACCTATGTTCCTCTCCGGTTTATCTCAGAAAGCTTCGGTTATATGTTACAGTGGGACGACGCTAATGGTGTAGCAATCATCTGTCAGGACGGACAATATCATGCACCAGCCTGGTATGTGCCGGCCAAGAAGACACTGGCCGATATGGTATCCGACACGTCGAAGTATTACATAGGGATTCGATACATGTGGGGCGGTACTACTACCAATGGCTTCGACTGCTCTGGATTTGTGAACTATGTATTCGATCAGTACGGAATAGATCTACCGCGTACATCGAAAAGCATGTATGACACTGCTGGCACACGAACCGTAGGTTTGGCACCTGGCGATCTTGTATTCTTCAACATAGGCAAAGGAACGACACATGTCGGCATTTATCTAGGGAATGATCAATTTATTTCTGCCACCTCTTCAAGTGGGATAAAGATTGATTCGATTTCTAGCAACTACTGGGGTTCCAAGTTTATTGGTGCTAACAGAGTCGTATAATCTAGCTTTAATTTAATAGGATTAGTAAACAAGCGGTGCGGACCTTCCTCAGGTTCGTGCCGTTTGTTTATCTTTAACCAATCTTTGTTGAAGTGAATCACTAGATGAGCCTAATTCCTGAAAGTATACAATTTGTTACACAGCTCAGCCAAGCCGCTAAGCTTGACACGATGCCTAATGATAAGCCATGTTACTATCGTCTATTTGGGTCATTTCATCAATCAGGCACTAAATAGCCAACCCGTCTATCCCTTATTTCCGCATTGCGAACCGATTTCCCTCAGAATCCATGCAAATAACCAGTAGTAAAACTTGTTATCCAAGAACAAACTGGTTTTTCCGCCCCAATAACCTATACCAGCACTGGCTAACTGATCTCCTCAGGACCTAATGGTACACTTTTTTACAATAACGCTGCCAGGATGCACGGTTTGGATGAATTTACTTGTGTTCTTGCAATTAAATACGCTGTAGTTTGCGAAGGCGAATGTCGGATTAAATGCCTGATTTTGGGATATGCTAACTTTGAACTATAGGAATGCATGATATCCTTAATAGAAAGAAGGGCTTGTCCATGAGTCATGTTCCAATGGTATTCATGTTTCCAGACAGCAAGGCGGCATCATTAGCCTATGATACCCTGACCGAGCTTGGTTACCATGCGCATCGCAACGAGCAGAAGGGTCAATCGGTCGTGCAGGTGTTCGTTGATCACAGCGAGCTCACGTCCGCACTTGAGATTACCCAAGCGTGTGGTGGGGAATTAACAGTTGAAGAGCAGGAAATGCAGGTAGAGCATGAGCATAACACACGGATGATTGAAGATGAGACTGCTAGAGGGAATGTGTACAATACAGCTTATGGCATGGATATGATTCCGATTCCTGCCCATCTTGTCAATGAGGATACCAGTACAGATTACTCGGGTTCCGCATCGGAAGCTGTATCATTCAGTAATGAGGGGGCCTCTTCCGGGACTGCCAAGGATTTTGATCCCTCAGGGGATGATTATGACGGTTTCGATGCAGGAATTCATATGTAATCGAAAGCTAGTCAATACGTATCAATCAGGAAGCATCTTGGAGCATTCAACCAGGATGCTTCTTGTTTTTGCGAATTCTTATCCTTTTTCCATTGACAGCACTTACATACGTCTTTAGAATACAGGTAGATCTAATAAAATACAGGTATTATACAACAATGAACTTAATTAGATTGGCCAAGAAAGGGGAGTCAAACAGGATGATTATTGACAGTCATCTTCATGTGTTTTTTTCTAGAACGCAGCCTTGGAAACCGCTTGTAGATCAAACCCTGCACCATATGCAAATGACTGGCGTCGACAAGACTTGTTTAATGCCCCATCCGCAATTCGCAGGTAATATATATCCGAATCAGGCAGATATGATTTTTCAAGCCGAGACATTAGTCGAGATTACGAACGCCTATCCTGATATTTTCTTGCCATTATTATTCATTAATCCATCTTTGCCGCCTGCATTCACGCTGGAGCTGATGGAGAAATATATAAGGAATGGGCCTATAATCGGGGCGAAATTCCATATCTCTATGATCGCGGACGATGAGCGGTATGAGCCGATCTATGATTTCCTGGAAAAGCACGATATTCCGCTATTGTTCCATAGTTGGTATAAAACGACGCAGCGCACCACTTTCGAATCTACTCCGGCCGATATTGCCAAAATGGCGAAAAAGCATCCCTCCCTGCGAATATTAATGGCTCATCTGACTGGGGCGAAAATTCGAGGAATTCAAGATATTAAAGCTTACCCCAACGTGCTGTTGGATACATCAGGATCGCAGCCGGAGGAAGGTTACTTACAGAGAGCGATTGAAGAATTGGGAGCAGACCGGGTCTTGTTTGGTTCGGACTATCCTATTCGAGCTTTTTCTACTCAGCTTGGCCGTATTGAATCTGTCTCCTTATCCGACGAAGACCGTGCGAAGGTTTTGTATAAAAATGCAATGAAGTTTTTCCGTAAGGGAGGAGACAAATGATGGCGAAGCCAATTAACAAATTGATTGATGTGGCGGCATGGACTGGAAATTGGCCTTTTTTGAAGTTGCGATATACGGAGCTGCCTGCTTTGAAGACCAAGCTGCAGTCATTGCATGTCGAGCAGGCATTCGTTGCACCAATCGAAGCGATTCTGGAGCAGGATCCGATCCGAGCCAACAAAGAGCTGCTTGAAGCTACTCGTCATGACGAATTTTTCTCACCTGTGCTTGTTGTGGATTTGTCCTATGCGAACTGGCAGGAAAATGTGGATTTAGCGGTAAAAGATGGCCGGGTCCGGATCTTGAAGCTGCTGCCCAATTACCATATGTATGAAGTGAACGAGGCGAATCTGGAGCCGTTGGTCAAGCTGACTATGCAGCACAAGCTGATTATCAGCATTCAGATGCGGGTCGAGGACATTCGCGGTCAATATCCGCTCATGAGGGTGGAGGATTTGGACGTGGTCCGCGTTGTGAAGACCGTCTCGTTCTTCCCTGAGCAACCCTTCATCCTGAGCAATCCGGCTACAGCAGAACTGGCACAGGTGCTTAACTCGGTTGATAATCTGTACGTGGAGCTTGCAAGTGTGGAGAATCCGGATGTATTGATGATGCTGAAGAATACGTATGGGCTCGATCAAGTCTTGTTCGGATCGCATACACCTTTCTTCATCCCGGAAGCGATTATAGCTAAGTTGAAATACACAGATGTTTCACAAGCGGACGTCGAACAAGTTGCATTCCGAAATGCAGAGAAATTGCTTGCTTGGTGTAACGAGTAGACGAGGTAAGGATAGAGAATACGGCTGCTCCATTAGGTCTAACAAAAGACCTGGGGGACAGCCCTTTTTGCTAGGAAAACCCCTTTACTCCAAATTTGATTTTCCGTTCACCACACGAGATCGTTTTGAGCTATATTAGAGTTATTGCACTCCCAAATTACGAAACGGAGGATTTCCCATTGAAACCGATCTTGCAAAAATTGTACTCCAAATATCCGGAGCTGGAGCAAGCGTGTGCCTCGGAGATCGACCAAGCGTTTGAAATAATGAAGCACTCATACAGTGACGGTAATAAAACGTTGATTTGCGGTAATGGAGGAAGCGCCGCAGACTGTGAGCATATCGTCGGAGAATTGATGAAAGGTTTCCTGCTGCGCAGACCCGTACCTGCGGAGTTCCGAGCTAAGCTCGAGGGCATAGACTCCGCCACTAGTGATTACATCGCCAGTAATCTGCAGGGGGCTTTGCCTGCGATCTCGCTAGTCAGCCATACTGCGTTAGCCACCGCATTCGCGAATGATATGGCGCCTGACCTTGTGTTCGCCCAACAGGTGTACGGGTATGGTAAACCTGGTGACGTGCTGATTGGGCTCAGTACTTCAGGCAACTCCGCGAACGTGCTGCATGCTCTTAAGGTGGCTAAAGCAATCGGTGTAAAAACTATTGGATTGACGGGCTTCTCTGGCGGACAAATGAAAGCGATCTGTGATGCCACGATCTGCGTTCCCTATGAACATACCCCTGATATTCAAGAGAGGCACCTGCCGATTTATCACGCGCTCTGCATATTGCTTGAGGAGGAGTTTTTTGCGTCATGACTTTACTAGGCGGAGTGGATATTGGAGGCACCAAATGCGCCGTGACTTTAGGGAACGCAAGTGAAGAGAACGTGGACATTATCGGCAAAATCATGTTTCCCACGCCCCCTTCACCTGAAGCCACTATGAACTTAATAATAGAGTCGATGGATAGGTTGCTTGCTGAACAAGGCAGTGAGCCTCTACAGGCAATCGGCATCAGCTGCGGCGGCCCTTTGGATAGCCGTGCCGGACTTGTGTTATCGCCACCCAATCTGCCGGGCTGGGATAGGATCGACGTCGTGACTCCGCTTAAGGACCGCTATGGTGTTTCTGTAGGCTTGCAGAACGACGCTAATGCTTGTGCCTTGGCAGAATGGAGATGGGGCGCTGGCCGGGGCTGCCGGAACATGGTATTTCTCACATTCGGAACCGGCATGGGTGCCGGACTTATTATCGAAGGCCGTCTTTATTCAGGGACTAATGATATGGCTGGAGAGGTCGGGCATTTGCGCATGGAAGACCATGGTCCAGTCGGCTACAACAAAACGGGCTCGTTCGAAGGATTTTGCAGCGGCGGAGGGATCGCCCAATTGGCTCGCTGGAAGGCTGAGGAAGCGTTGGCTGGAGGCCAGGAAAGTGCTCCCTCGTTCTGTCCTACATATGCGGACCTTGACTTGATTACTGCGAAGAAGGTTGGAGAAGCTGCGCAGCAAGGCGATCGGGCTGCGCTTGATATTTTTCACATCGTGGGAACCAAGCTTGGACGGGGTCTAGCTCTTCTAGTGGACATCCTGAATCCTGAGCGAATCGTAATCGGCAGCATATACGGCAGACAGCAGTCTATACTTGAACCAATCGTAATGGAAGAACTGGCAAGAGAAGCGCTTCCCTACAGCATGAAAGTATGTGAAATTGTTCCAGCAGGGTTGGGGGAGAACGTAGGCGACCTGGCAAGCTTATCGGTAGCTTCCACTCTTGTAGATTACTCCTCTGTTTGACCCATCTTGTAGTGCGTCATCTTCGATAAGCTGCTGCGCGAATTGCCGAGCGCCTTCGGAGAGGAATGCTCGCTAGGATTGTTCTGGAAGTAGGCCTTCGATAGTTGGTATATATTATCTTCCATGCGCTGCATGGACTCCATCATGATCGAGATCGCGATAAACAATATACCGTTAAGAACTACGACGATACAGAATGCAATACTCCAACTTCCGTACATATTTCCAAGTATAAGTCCTAGAATAATTCCACCTATGATCTGGATTATGCCGGTTATTCTCATAAAGTCTGCCATGCTCTTCACATCCTTCTTCAGGAATATTTACCACCCTGCTAGTATATCGAATTTCCACCTGAAATACGATACAGAGTGTGCTTGACAGAAGCGGATCAGATATGCGAGAATAATTCAAAATATTCAATCAATGAATGGGACAGTATTTGTTGGCAATCGTTCAAGCGAGCCGGGTTGGTGGAAGCCGGTACGTAAGCCAATGGGGAAGCGGGCCCGGGAGATGATGATCTGAACCTTTGCGGATATAGCTGCTGCAGGTAAGTGGGCGAGCTCTGATGCGAAGGTGTAGGATGATCCGGTGGACGGACCGTTATGCTGTTAAGGTGGTTAAGCATCATTCGCGAGTGATTATCGCTCGGTCAAATGATGATTAGCACGAAGAGTGGTACCGCGGGAATAAGCTCTCGTCTCTTTTATTAAGAGATGAGGGCTTTTTTGACGTTTTGTAAGGAATTGATATTTGATGGAGGGTACAACGATGACCAGGATCAGGATCGGGAAAAATTCATTGAAGCACGAACTGACGTCAATTCTGCAAGAGCAAGTACAGCATCTTTTACAGCAACATGGAGCGGCTTGGCCAGAGGGGCTGCAAGTATTGATCGAGCAGCCTGCGCATGTGGATCATGGTGATTATGCTTCTAATGTGGCTATGCTGCTCGCTCGAATATTGCGAAGACCGCCCATGCAGATTGCTGCTGATATCGTGAACGGGCTGCAGAAGCAAGGGATGTTAGACGGCCTTGTGAAGAAGGTGGAGGCAGCACCGCCGGGATTCGTGAATTGGCATTTGGATTGGAGGGTTTGGGCCGAGCGGTCTCTTGGAAAGGCGAATGACCATAAGACTGGAGAGACTGCAGAACATGAGAATGAGGAAGAGTTGGAGAAAGAACTTCATGCTGAACGGTCATCCGTGCAAAAGGTCGTCATCGAACATACATCTATCAATCCGAATAAAGCGGCCCACATTGGTCATCTCCGCAACTCCTGCATAGGCGATACGTTAGCGCGTCTCTACAAAAAGATAGGTTACAAAGTGGAGGTGCACAACTATATCGATGATCTAGGGAACCAGTTGGCAGATACAGTCGTAGGCTTGCTCCATACCGGCTCGCAAGCGAAGGTGGAGCGATTCGGAGATTTCTGCTGGGACACCTATGCTGCGGTCAACAGGGCTTATTCCGTGAATCCGGGGTTACTCGAGGAGCGGACACGGATTCTGCATGAGCTGGAAGCTGGCCACTCAAGTACGGCTTGGTTAGGTGAATTAGTAGCGGAGAAGATCGTTCGCGAGCATGTGGAGGAAATGCGGCTGTTCGGGATTCGTTATGACGTGCTTGTATGGGAGAGCCATCTTGTGCGTCAAGGGTTCTGGGAGGCTGCATTCGAGAGGCTTCGTGAAACGCCTTCCTTCGTCCAAGTGGAAGAAGGCAAGCAAGCTGGTTGCTGGGTTCTGAAGCAGATTGGCGGAGATGCAGGAAGTGACCAGCAGCAAGCATCCGATCAAGCTGCGCTTGTAGAAGGATCTGCCGAAGCTTCCGCCGAAGCTTCCGCCGAAGCTTCCGCCGAAGCTTCCGCTCAAGAGCATCAGGCCGACAAAGTATTGGTCAGGTCGAATGGAATTTTGACCTACACCGCCAAAGATATCGCCTACCATCTATGGAAGTTCGGCTTATTGGACAAAGAGTTCTCTTACAGCCTCTTTTCCAAAGAGCTTTGGACGACTGCTGCAGCGGGGAGAGGTTCTTCCAAACGGTTTGGGCGAGCTAACATCGTGCTGAACGTGATTGATTCGAGACAGGAATATCCTCAAGCGATGGTCAAACAAGCGTTGGAGGTGCTGGGCTTCCATGAACAGGCTAACCGGTTACAGCATGTAAGCTACGGGGTTGTGTCCCTAAGCCCTGCGACTGCAGAGGAGCTCGGACTTGATACATCGGCGGGCAAAGCCTCTTATGCGATGTCTGGAAGACAGGGCATCGGGATCAAAGTAGCCGATATGGTGCTGCTTATGGAACGTGTAATTGAAGAGAAACGTTCTCGTCGCACTGGGTTGTCCAGCAAGGCAATAGCCGCAGCTGCTATCCGTTATTATTTGCTGCGTTACAACCTGCAGACTGAGGTCGTGTTCGATCTGCACAAGGCAACCGAGATATCCGGCAACACAGGGGTGTATTTGCTGTATGCGTATGCGCGGGCTGCGAGCATTATTGCCAAGGCGGGGAAGGAGCTCGTGCCTCTGTCTGAGCCGCGGTTTGATTCAGCCCAGCAGCTCGAGCCAGCCGAATCCGCTCTACTGCGTAAGATGGCTGGCTGGCCGGATGTGCTTATAGCCGCGGCAGAGGAGCGGGCGCCTAATCTGCTTGCGAATTACGCTTATGAATTAGCTACCACTTTCAATACGTTCTATGCCGCATGCCCGATCCTGAAGGCGGACGAAGAGCGTCGAGGCTTCCGGATCGGGCTGACCTTGAAGTATCAAGAAACGCTGGGAGAAGCTTTGCAATTGCTCGGTTTGCCCACACCTTCTCGCATGTGATCTACAAGTGAACAAAGGACCTGACCGGAAGTTGGAATGACCGGTCAGGTCCTTGATGCGTCACCTCGACAAGACAAGCTTGATGTCCTGCGGAACATTGCCAAAGTGGTTGCCGAGTATATTCAGACCGCCGCGGTTGTGAGCATTCTCTTTCACACTGAATCGGACGGTAATAGGCTCCCCGGCGTCTAATTTCAAATGTTCGAGTGTAATGAATGAGGAAGGGATTCCATTCACAGAGCTTCCATGCTCATCGACACTCCATTCCGTTAAGTTGCCGTACTGGGTTCCTCCAACCCACCAGTTGGGAGTGAGTTGACCCTTTTTCTCCCCGAAGTCGCCTGGACTTGTCCATGTTCCTACATCCCACCCGTTGATCGATAAGGATATATCAGAAGGCCATTCCTCCTTGAACCCTAACGCTTCCGAGCACAGCTCTGCACTAATGGATAAGGCGCGCAGCCGGTCGGTGGACGTTACAGCATTCGGAAACTTGTACTCCAGATAACCATCTTCACTGAACCAGACCAGAAAAGCTTCCGAACGCTCGGGCATGTAGAAAGCCTGAGTATCATCGACATTGCCGATAAGCCCATCTTTGCCTACTAAACCGCATGGGGCTTTGATCTGGAAGTCGGTATACATCCCTACTGGCATCTGGACCGTGTGATAATGCGACATTTCGTGAGGCACCTTCGGCAAATCCAAAAGGAGTGACTCGCAGGAGCGTGTAATGATTTTACCTCGTCCTAATCGTTGTGCAGAATGTACGAGGCCAACGGACTCCAGGATCTGAACATTAATCGATATGGTTGGTTGGGCCACGCCTAACAGCTGTGTCAGCTCGGACACGCTCATCGGTCGCTCGCTCAACGTTTCCAGAATGCGCAGCCTCAAATCACTAGCCAATGCCTTCGCGACCTCGAGTATATCGGGTGTGGGAATTTTTTTATACTGTTCTTCTTCTGCCATGCGCCATGCCCCTTTTCCAATCCTACTCTATTCTGATAGTGTACCTCTTCAGACCTCGTATTGCAAAATAATTATATGTATAAAGAAATAGCAATATTAATATTTACAATTCGCTATATACATTGTAGAATCCGAATAAGAGAACTTATTTTTAGATTGATAATGGGAGTGTGAAGAGAATGACGCCAAGAGAGGAATACCCAAGACCGCAGTTTCAAAGAGATGCCTGGATGAACTTGAATGGAGAATGGGAGTTTGAATTTGACGATAGCGATAGGGGATTAGAGCAACAATGGTTTCAATCGAACACCGATTTCTCCAGAACCATTCAAGTGCCCTTTTGTTATCAAAGCGAGCTGAGCGGAATTCAAGATACGACCTTCCATGATGTAGTATGGTATCGCAAGCAAGTGGAATTAACGGATGCATTCAATGGCAAGCGAGCTCTCCTTCATATGGGAGCGGTTGATTATGAGGCAACGGTATGGGTGAACGGTCTTCTCGCGGCTGTGCATGAAGGGGGACATACTCCTTTTACGGCGGATATTACGGAACTGCTAAGCGGTGGTAAGAATGCTTCTATCGTTGTCCGAGCGAGAGATTACCAGACGGATGTTACAGTCCCTCGGGGGAAGCAATATTGGAAGGAACGCTCAGAATCGATCTTTTACACAGGAACGACGGGGATTTGGCAGACGGTTTGGTTGGAGCCGGTTGACTCTATTTATATGGAGAAAACGAAGCTCACCCCTGATATCGACACAGATGAAATCCATATTCGTTCTTTTATCCAGGGGAATATTAAGCAGGCCGGCGATGTGCGGTTGAAGATCAGGATCTCCTTCCAGGGCGAGCAGCTTGTTGAAGATATTGTTAAAGTGCATCATTCCGAAACCGTACGCAGCATGAAGCTGAATCCGTTTCAGGATAATCATAGGCAGGTGCGGTTATGGCGTCCGGAATCTCCGAGCCTGTATGATGCGGAGTTTACTATTAGTGTGAACGGGGTAGAGACGGATCGGGTCATAAGCTATTTTGGCATGCGTAAAATATCATTCGAGCACGGCAAGCTTTCCTTGAATAACAAACCTTATTATATGAAACTTGTATTGGATCAAGGGTATTTTCCTACTGGATTGTTAACGGCACCAACGGATGATGACCTCCGCAAGGATGTGGAACTGACCAAGGAGATGGGCTTCAACGGTGCCAGAAAGCATCAGAAAATCGAAGATCCGCGTTACTTGTACTGGTGTGATAAGTTAGGATTGCTTGTGTGGGGAGAGATGGCCAATTCACATGCGTATTCGGAGCTATACGTCTCCAGAATGGTTGCGGAGTGGCAAGAGGCAGTCGAGCGCGATTACAATCACCCGTGCCTTGTAGCATGGGTCCCGATTAATGAAAGCTGGGGCGTAAGCAACGTCTCCAATGACAAGGCTCAGCAGTATCATGCGCTTACGATGTATTACTTGACCAAATCAATAGACACAACTCGCCCGGTCATCTCCAATGACGGATGGGAGCATGTGAAGTCGGATATATGCTCGATTCATGATTACGAGAGCAAAGAGGATGTTCTGCGTGTGCGTTACAGCAACCTGGATCAAACACTTGCCTTCAGACCTGGGAAGAGACCCATCTATGTTCCCGGTTATTCCTATCAAGGCGAGCCTGTGCTAGTGACAGAGTTCGGCGGCATCTCTTTCCGTAAAAGTGACTGGGAGGGATGGGGATACTCGGCGGCTTCCAATGATCGTGATTACCTGGAGCGTTTGCAGGCTGTTGTTCGTCCCTTGCTGCAATCGCCGGTCGTGCAAGGGTTCTGTTACACGCAGCTTACTGATGTAGAGCAGGAAATTAATGGACTAGTCACTTATGATCGCCAACTAAAAGTGCCTTTGGAGTACATTCGGATGATTAATGAGGGAAAAGAATTATCGGACGAGGCCTGGGCTTCGTTGGATTCCAAAGAGAGTGAAGAGGGGAAATAGTCGAATAGCTGAATAGTCGAATAGTCGAATAGCAAAACAGCAAAACAACGGAACAGCGGAACGAAAGTCCGCTGTTCTGCTATGTGCGCCCAGCATGGGCGCTATCTCTAGGGTTCAAGTCCCGAATGGTGAAGGCAGTAGTAACCATAGCTTAAGACAAGGGTGTCGACCGTGAGGTCGAATCTGAAGGAAGTCAGCGGCAAATCTCTGGTCCGAGGAACACGAATCTCATATAAGGCTAACTTTCGTTGGATGAGACTGCATACCAAGTCAAAGTCCTTACTGCCAAAGGCGAAGGGGAGTAAATGAGGCGGATAGATGGAGAGGAAGATAGCGTTCTTACCTGGGGAGATCTGTACGGAACGCGGAACAAATTCCGTAACTCTGCTTGTGAAAGTGGACTGAGCGTACAGAAGTCAGCAGAAGCTATAGTACGCATCATGTTGCAACACGATGCGGAAGGGCTGAACATGAAATAGGTATTTGTACATCAAGGCGTTCAGGATAAGTGATGAAAGCAGAAAATCCGAAAGGACCTGACTGAAGAAGGAAGCGGTGAATTCCGTGTGGGTTTCGGCAGGGCAGAGCTTATCTCTGGCACAAGAGGAAAGTACAAATCACGTAAGGAGTTGTAGACATGTTGGAGCAATTGCTATCACGTGAAAATCTTCTAGAAGCATTAAAGCGTGTGGAAACAAACAAAGGGAGCCACGGAGTAGATGGCATGTCCGTAAAATCCTTACGGGAACACATCAAACAAAACTGGCAGGACATACGTGAAGCGATAGAAGAAGGAACCTATCAGCCTAGTCCCGTACGTCGGGTCGAAATCCCGAAACCGAACGGCGGAGGCGTCAGAATGTTAGGTATACCTTCCGTGACAGATCGAATGCTCCAGCAAGCAATCGCTCAGGTGTTGACACCATTGTATGATCCACAGTTTTCCGAGCACAGTTATGGCTTTCGCCCGAGGAGGCGGGGACATGACGCAGTACGGAAAGCTAGAGCATTTATGAAAGAAGGATATCGATTCGTAGTTGACTTGGACTTGGAGAAATTCTTTGACCGCGTAAACCATGACCGCCTAATGATGAAGATTGCCGAGAAAGTGGAGGACAAAAGAGTTCTTCTGCTAATTCGTAAATACCTTCAAT